>JBKDUK010000041.1:0-15308 GCA_046339535.1 Planctomycetaceae bacterium
CCCAACTCCGACAGTTGGTCGAAGAAGGTGCCGCAGGAAGACTCGCAGTTGGCCGACGTGCAGAAGTGGGGCTTCGACTCGCTCGACCAGCTCATCAACTGGCGGCTCTTCCGCAAGACCGGCGGTGGACTGATGGCCGAACTGGGCAGCCACCAGCTCGACGCCTGCAGCATCTTCCTGTCGCAGGGGCGGTCGGAAGTGCATCCCGTGGCCGTGCACGGCTTCGGCGGAAAGAACTTCTACGGCGTGAAGGGGGTCGGGTCGGAAGACAAGCAGAAGGATCCCCGCGAAATCGACGATCATGTCTACGTGACCCTCGAGTTCCCCGGCCGGAACTACGAAGAGGACCACAACGACATTGCGATTGTGACCTACTCGTCGATCAACACGAACCGGCTCGAGCCGTATGGCGAAACCATCTACGGCAGCCGGGGAACGCTGATCACCGAGCTGGAACAGAAGGTGATGCTCTACAAGGAAGAAGGGGGCGACACCGGGGGCGGTGGCCCCGGACAGCGGCTGCGGGTCGTGCAGCGCGAGTCGGGAGGAGGGCCGGTCGTCTCGACCAGCCCCAGCCTGGCCCCGGCGGCGGCTGCGGCGGCGTCGGGACCGGCCAGCGAAGAAAAGGTGAGCCGCGGTTACACCGAAGAGATGGAGCACTTCGCCTGGAACATCCGCAACAACGTCCCGCTGGGGACCCCGCGTGAGAAGGGTGGCCTGCGCTGCCCGGGAGAACGGGCGATGGCCGACGCGATCATGGCGATCACCTCGAATCTCGCGATGAAGCACAAGAAGCGGATCGAGTTCAAGCACGAGTTGTTCGACCCCGCGAGCCCGGCGGTTCCCGAGACCGACCCCGAAATCATCGGCTAATCCCCATGGCCCGTTGGCCCGACGACACCCGCTCGACCCTCACCACCTTCGCCCTCATCTTCCTGCTGTTGCCGGCTTTGTGCTGGCTGGCATGGTGGTTTGTGCGCAGGTGAGCGGAGTTCCGAGCCTGCCTTGAACCCCTGTTCCCGATCCCGTTCGACCCGGTCCTCGACCGATGGTCGGGCGGGATTTTTTTTGACAATCTCCCCAGCATTCGACAGTCCTCCTGCCAGTTCCCGATCCGGTCGCTTGCCGATCCTCCATTCCGGTGCGGTCCGCAGTAGGGATCCGTCCAATAACCTGCCGGCTTCCTTCGTCGTGCACTTGGGCTTTCGCAGGCAACCGAAACAACGGTGTGGCAGGGTGATCCAGCCCACATGACTCCCCAGGGACCATGCGGTATAACGGCTGAAACTGGTCAGTCCATCCTGCGAGATCCCCGCCATGATTGTGTTTGCTCCGCAATTCTCTGCGCGCGATTCCGAGTCTCGCTGGGCGCCGCAACGGGTGCGATTGCCGAGGTGCGTACGGTTTTTCGCGCTGCTGCTTGGACTGCTGCAATTCGCCCCAGCCACCCCCATTCAAGCCGCCGAGAAGGTCCCCGCATTCGGGTCCAGGTCGATCGGGGGGCCGATCTCGGGCAGAGCTTCGGCACCCTGTTCGAAGCCGCGACCGCCGATCGGTCACTGGTCATCGGGGCGGGGTTCGCCAACCAGTACAACACCCGCCTGCGCGGCGACCGGCATGCCGTGCAGTTGTTCATTCGGCCCGCGAAGCCGCTGAACGAATTGACCGCTGCGGAACTCCCCCGTCCCAACACCCTCTGCGGCACCTACCTCGTCGCCCGCGACGAACAGCTCTATTCCACCTTCGGCGGTCTCACCCGCTGGAACCCCCGCGAACACGCCTGGACCGCCGAGCCCGAGATCGGGGGCACCCAGGAAGCGCAGCGGGTCGGCGATGGGCTGCTGGAATTCGGCGAAAGCACGGTCCGCTATAACGGCACTGTGCTGCTCGAGCCCCCCACCCTCGGCAAGTTCGAACGGTTCTTCTACGCCCTCGGACGGCTCTGCTTCTACCACGTCCACCGCAACGACAAGCCGTATCGTCCGTTCCAGTCGGAGGAAGATGGGTTCACCCGGCTGTATGCCTGCCCCTGGCAGCCGGGAGAACCGGCGGTGGATCTGGGCCGGGCCGAGACCCTGCGGCTCCCCGTGGTGGGAGAAACCACCTTCGCCTGGGGTCAGCTCGGTGACCGGATTGTCACCGGGTCGAACATCGGCGGGTTTTACGAATGGCGCGGCGGGGTCTGGCGGCTGACACGCGAGCCGACGCTGGGGGTCAGCTTCCAGCTCTACTCCTCACTTGCCTGGGGGGACCGCCTGTTGCTGGGGCAGTATCCCACCGGCCGGGTGTTTGAACTGATGGGGGCCGAACTGCGCGACCTGCCCGGCTGGCCTCCGGTACCCCCGGAGGTCTCCCCCTCCGTCCGTGAGGCCCAGACCACCGTTCTCTACGGAGGAGAGCTCTTTGTGGGCGTCTGGCCGTGGGGCGAACTATGGCGGTATCACCCCGATCGCCGCGAGTGGAGCCTCGCCCGCCGCATGTTCACCCATCCCCCTCTCTCGAACCAGGTGCTGCATCCGTACGATGCCGAGAACCAGGGGAACGCAGTCAAGAACCAGTGGGGGCAGCGGGTCGCCAGCCTGGTGACGGTGGGAGACTCACTGTTTGTCTCGACGTCGGCGAAGGATCCGTGCGAATGGCGTCCCGAGGCCGAGCCGTTCCTGGCCCCCGACAAATGGCGCAGCTACGGAGCGATCCATCAGTTGCGAATGCCCGGGCATCTGCAGGCGGCGACGCGCTGGACCGACGGCCCGACCACACTCGAATTCGAATTGCGGGGAGCCGAGGTACGGCTGCTGCAGGACGGGCGCGAACTTGCCCGGTCGACCCTCGAAGGGGAACTGGGAGACCTGCTGAAGCAGCGCGGCCCTCTGACGAAGCTGACCTGGAAGCAGGGGCTCTACGGACCGTTCGGCGGCCAGTCACTCAGCGGGACCATCGAGTGAAGTGTCCCCCGCCTGTTCGGGCCCCCCCGTGGTCGGGACAGGAAATCGTCCCCGGCCGATGGTGTGTGCCGTATCGCGTTCACGCACAAGTCCAGTGGGCGTGACCTCGGGGACAGAAAAGTGGCCACGGACCGGCGCAGCGGAGGATGCCGGATTGGTGAACCGGGTACTGCTGCCATCATGCACGAGGGAGCAACCGGGCGAGTCTCAAAGGCAAATCGTGACCTGCTCTCCCGCTCCAGAGTGCCCCGCACAAGCCGAGGTGGCCTGTCCCGGCGGTGGCGCGGTGCCACGCCATTGACCGCTCTGGCAGACGTGGGCTTGGGGCTCTGCTTTTCCCGGGTGACGGGGGCTGATTGTCTGAACATCCAATTTCAATTACCTTACAGATGCAAAGCAATGTTGAGGACGTCTCGACGTGCCTCACACCCTTTTGGACGTGGTGATGCCTCTTTTGGTGACGAGTCTGGTTGGTGGTTTGTCTCTCGTGGCGGCTGTGACGGCCGGTCCGTCCACCGGAGTTCTGACGGTCCAGTGCCTGCTGGTGATGCTGGCCTCCCTTTTGGGGGGCTACATCCCCTCGTTGTTTCATCTCACGCATCGCCGCATGCAGTTCCTGATCAGCCTCGTGGGAGGGTTGATGCTGGGGGTGGGGGTGCTGCACCAGTTGCCCCACGGGTATGGCATCGCCCGCGACGGTGGACTCGGCCTCGACTGGTGCGTCCGCTGGCTGCTGGGGGGCATGGTCCTCACCTTCTTCCTGATGCGCTGGTTTCACTTCCACGCCCACGTCGGCATGCCCGGCGGCGATGATGAACTGGCGGGAACAGCCGACGGAGCCGATCTGCTGCCCCAACTGGGGGCGGCCCAGCATGCCGACTGCGGCCATGATCATGACCACAGCCATGACCACAGCCATGACCACAGCCATGACCACAGCCATGATCACAGCCACGATCACCAGGGCCATGAGGCTCACGGCCATCATCATGGTCATTCCCATGCCCCGGCGAGTTGGTTGGGAATTCTGATCGGTCTGTCGATGCACACCCTGCTCGATGGCATCGCCCTGGCGGCCCATGTCGCCGCCGATGTGACCCATCTGGGGTCGCTCGGGCAGGGGTTGTGGATGGCCGGTGTGGGGACCTTCCTGGGGGTCGCCCTGCACAAACCGCTCGACTCGCTGTCGATCACCACGCTGATGGCGGCCCGCGGCTGGTCGCGGAAGGCGCAGTTGGTGGTCAACCTCGGCTACGCCCTGATGTGCCCCCTCGGCGTGCTGCTGTTCCAGTACGGCATCACCCGGTTCGAGGGGCAGCATGCGGCCATCGTGTCGGCCGCCATGTCGGCCGCCGCCGGCGTCTTCATCTGCATCGCCCTCAGCGATCTGCTCCCCGAGATTGAAATGCACTCGCACGACCGGTTCGGGCTCTCGGCCACCCTGGTTGTCGGTGTGCTGCTGGCCTGGGCAATCGGGTTCCTGGAACCGGCCCACACCCATGACCACGATCATGATCACGGCTCGGGCTCAGCCAAGGCCCCCGAGACCGGGCACGATCACGATCACGATCATGACCATGATCACGACCACGATCACTAACGTGCCGCTGCTCGTGACCCGGCGTTACGGGTTCTGCCCCGGGACATCCAGCTCTCCCCGGCGTTCGAGTTGTTTGTAACGGAACAGCGAATAGGGGACCGACGCCAGCGCTCCCAGAAGGATGATCGGCAGGCCGAGGAACGGCTTCCAGCCGCACAGCGGCAAGATCACCGCCGCTGCGATCCCCAACAGTCCCGACCAGAAAAACAGTTTCGCGGCGAGGCGGTGCGTGTCGTTCCAGACCCGCTCGCTGGCGATTGTCCAGGGGGTGCGGACCCCCACGAAGAAGTTCCGCTGCACCTTGTCGAGGACCGTCCCCAGCAGCATGAAGAAGGCCGCCAGGATGGCCATGACCACGGTATCGACCGGCACCTGCAGCCCGACCGCCGGCAGCAGGAACACCACGTGCAGGCTGCCGAACATCAGCATCAGCATGACGATGATGACGTCATAGGTCTTGCGAAATGAATCGATTTCGAACTGGCGCGGTGAGAGCCAGGGCAGAAGCTGGAACAGCAGCAGCAGGCCCAGCATGATCGCGGGCATCAGCCAGGCGGCCCACTGCTTGTCTCCCCAGCCGTCGATCTCCCCCCGCCAGTTCCAATGCGTCGGAATCCGATCGGGCATCCGCGAATAGAGCAGACCTGAAATCAGCAAGACCGCTCCCCAGATCAACAGCGGGAGCCAGAAACCTGTTCGTTTCATACGTCACCAGTTCTCTTCCGGTGCCAACCGGCCCGTGTCAGATCGGGGATCAGATTCCGGGTCGGAGGTTGAATCCCAGGGCCGCAGGACGACAGCGGCACCCGGGGCAACGTCGTTCACCGCAGCAGGTGACTGACACACCCGGCCAAGGCACCACGCGGGATCCATCAAACGCTTTCATTTTCGATGCTACGGTGACGAACAGGGCCAGTCAATTCGTGTGACCGGTCCACCAAGGGAGATCACAAACCGCGACGCGTTGTCGCCACGACTCTCCGGGGCCTTCAATCAGCGCGGATTCGAAACCCCTGAAACCGGCCGCTCTCATCAAACCAGATCAGCAGCCAGTCATCGTCGATGGCGAACAGCGAGTCGTGTTCGGGACCGAGGCGATAGATCAGCTCTTGCCCGGAGGAGTTGTCCGCCGCATCGGTTTCGCTGGGCCCCAGTTGGGCCAGAATCGCCTCGCGGGTGGCGGCACGGCCCCCGGGTTTCAGTACGGTCCGCACCACATCTCCCAACATCTTCTGGCGGGGTGTCAGATCTCCGGCAACAAATGCGGACGAGGCGGGACCACACCAGGTCGCCTGGTCGAATGGCCGCAGAAAGGAACCATACGGCAGACCGCGCTTCAGCAGCACCGCCACTCCACTCAACCCCACGCCAGCGACCGTCAGCAGGGCCAGTGTCAGAGTCCAGCGCCGAAAGCTCTCGCGCACCGCCGGAGTCTTTGACAGCCAGCTCCCGAACGCCGCCAACCCAGCTCCCAGTGCGAGGCCCGCCAGGGTGGCGATCTGCAACAGCCAGACCAGCGGGGTCACCCGGCTGATCATCCGCGGGCTGTAATGCATGAGCAGCGGCTGCGCCAGAACCACCAACCCCAGCACCGCGATGATCAACTGGTACCGATAACGCGAGAGGAACATCCGCAGGTCACTCGGGTTTTGGGGAAACATTCGCGGAACAGAACGCACGCAACGGGCAGCCGTGGCTCTGGCCCCGCCCGGAACGCGCTGGTCACTCTTCCAGACCGGCGGTCTGCAGCAGCCGCCGCCAGATCGCGTTGGCAATCGCCTCCATCCCCTTGTCGCCGGGATGAGCGGCCACCCCGGCATGTTCGATGGACCGTTCGGCACGGGCCGCATGTGCGGGATTGGCCCCCAGCTTCTCGAGATCGACGAACACGGCCTGCGCCCGTTGCGTGGCCTGCTCGATCAAGCGGTCTTTCTCGGCATCGGGCCAGAACGAGTTGCGGACCAGAATCGTCGGCTGTCCCTGGGCGGCCAGCTTGCGCAGCAGGTTGTCGAAGGCCCGCGAGAAGGTGTCGCGCTCGGCATCGGTGGTGGGGGATGTGGCGTTCTCCCCCAGCGCCACGATCACCAGGTCGGCCTGGAACCTCAGTTCGTCCCGCAAGCCCTCGTCGAGGTCGAAGTCGAGCAGCCGGCGTTCAAAATCGGCCAGATTGCGGATCTTCACTGCAGGTTCGCCCCCCGCCTGCTCGCCGATCCGGGCCAGGAGACGATGGACAAAATCGTTCTCGCGTGTACTGGCGGCCATACCCCAATTCCCGGTCCAGCCGATATCCGCCTTGGGTCCGTGCAGGGTGATGCTGTTCCCCAGGAACAGGATCTTCCCCACCCGCAGCCGGCCGAGCTTCAGGTCGGACGGGGCCCGTGCCGAGACCCGGTCGACCCCGAGGACCAGACCAACCCACACCAGGGCCCAGGCCAACAGCAGCCCATGTCGTCGACGGACTTCACGCATCATCGTTTGTCTCCGGAACCATTTCCGTCGTGTGTGGAAACGTCACACGCCCAGAATTTTCCCTCGTCATCGTACCCGGTGAGGGGATGGATCGGAACCTGGCCCGGCCCGCGCGATCAGGTTGGCGGCGCGCGGCAGGACCGAAGGCAGCATCGGTTTCCGGAAGACGATTCCCATCGCCGCAAGGAGTCGACTGCGTCCCTTGTTGGACTGAGGGATGGGCTCTCTGGTGCTGTTCGCGGCCGCAGGTCTGGTCACACCGCTGCGACTGACAAACCTGGAGGTTCGTCACCACGACGCGCTGCCGACACCGTAGGGGGCCGCAGACGAACACCGGCCACCACTCAGCCGCGGTCATCCCTCGTGTTTCCGTTCTGCTGCTCTATGGTTCCCCTGCGCTCTTCTCTCGGCTTCCGGGCCCGGCCTTCAGCAGCCAGAGTTCGACGGCGGGTTCGGGTTGGACTCCCCCGTGTCCTGCGGGAACGTAGCTGGGGGGGCGGACCGGGCGCGCGGTGGGGAATGCGTTGCGCACCGATTCGGGAAGCCCGGTGCTGGGCTGGGGGCCGGCCCGCAGGCAGAGCCAGAACCGACCGTCGGGAGTGGCCGCGGCAAGGGTTGTCTCGACGTCTTGCGGTGGGTTATGGAACCAGAGGACAGGGCGGGGAAGAAATTCCGGCGTGTGCAGCCACTCCAGCATCATCGCCAGTCCATAGAACCCCAGGGGCCCGGAAGTGACCTCGACCACGAGAGGGACCTGGGGAGACTCCCCCCGCAGGATCGGCAACAGCGCCTGCCGCATGGGACCAAACGACGGACTTCCCACCTGACGGGGGCCACCCAAGCCCACCAGGGTCAACAGCACACAGCCGCTGCCGACGATCCACCCCAGCCAGTTCCGGATTGCGAACGCCGAGAGAATCGGGGTCGCCGCCGCCGCGAGTGAAGCGGCCGCGGCATAGCGGGTGAGGGCTGCCTGGTTGGTTCCCCGAGCGGCATCGACCGCCAGCATCAGGCCAATCGGCAGCACCAGCAGCAGGGCCCAGAGAGTCACCCGCGAACTGCGCCACAGACCGCTGACCGACAACAGTCCGAAAACTGCCAGGACTACCATCCCCTCCCGCTGGCGCTCGGGGGTGACCACGAACAGCAGTTTCGCCGGGAGTGCGAGGGCTGACCGGGCTGCGCCGCGCAAGAACGGTTCACTCGATTTGTAGAGGACGGTCGTCGTCGATTTCTCGAGATGTTGTGTGGCAAAGGGAAGCCAGATCACAAGAAAGGTCAAAGCCGCCACCAACACCGCTCCCGCCAGTTGCCAGCGGAATGTCCCCCGCAATCGCAGCAGCCCCCATACGCAGACGCCGAGGCACGTGGCGGCCGCAAAGTAAGGCGTCAGCATCAGCGGCAGCAGGGTCAGTCCCAGCAGCCAGACTCGCCGGCGCGTTGGCCCGAGGGTCTCGATCCGCACCATCTGCCAGCTCACACAGCCCACAAGGGCCAGCAACAAACCATATCCCCGAATTTCCGTTCCCAACTGGGTCTGCACGGGAGACAGGGCCAGGCACAGGGAGACGCACGTGGCGGGGCCCACGCCGGCCTGCCAGCGCAGCGCCGCGAACACGAACCCGATCCCCACCACCGAGCAGACCGCCGAGTACATCGCAGCCACCCAGTCGCTCCCTCCCCACAGAGCCCGCCACCCCCAGAGAGTCACCATGTGCAGTGGGGGATGGAAGGTCACACCATGGGACCAGACCACCCAGGGGGATCGCGCGTGCTCGATCGCCGTCGTGCAGATCGCCTCCGTCTGCAGTGTGTTTTTTTGAACTCCGAGGTAGTCCTGTCCGTATCCCGTCGCTCCGGCCAGAATCCACAGTTCATCAAACGACGGGGAATGGTCGGCCGCGATCCAGCGGACCGCCAGAGCGGTCAGCAGACAGACCACGGCACTGGCCATCTCGACCGGTTTCCACCCCCCTCCGCCGGGAGAACCGTGGGAGTCTGGCAGACGGGCAGGGGGGGTGTCCTGGGTCTCGCAGGTGGTGTTCAACGGAAAATGCCGGAATGGGGGGAAAGGACCGAGTCTTCCCGAGATTGATCGCCAGTTCGACTCTGTGCAAGTTGTCTGCGCTACTTCGGCCGTTTAGTCTGAAAGTTCAGAAAGGCCGCACGAAGCCGTCGTCACCCCACCGACCCGCCATCCGTCATCTCACCGGTCCAATTGGGGCCTGCGACCGGCGGAACTCGCACAATCGTCACAGAGATCGTTCGTCGTGAAATCGTTGCTGGCACTCCCCTGTCTGTACGATCTCGCCCAGTATGCGATGCGGGGGACCCGGTACCGGCGGCACCTGGCGGAACATCACCTGCGGGTCGCTCCCGGCGAACGGGTCCTCGACATCGGCTGCGGGACCGGGGCGATGCTCGAATGCCTGCCACAGTCGGTGCCCCCAGTCGAGTATGTCGGTTTGGACATGAGCCCCGCCTACCTCGCGGCGGCCCGCCGGCACTACGGCAGCCGGGGTGAGTTCCATTGTGTCGAACTGACCCCCGATACCGTCGCCGACTTCGGCCAATTTGACCAGGTCCTGGCGATCGGGCTGATTCACCATCTTGACGATGCGGCGGCGACCAACCTGTTTCACCTCGCCCAGCGCGCCCTGCGCCCGGGAGGCCGGCTGATCACGCTCGATGGTGTGTTCACCGGGAACCAGTCGTGGCTGGTCCGCTTTTTGCTGAAATCGGATCAGGGAAAGTACGTGCGGACCGAGCCGGCTTACCGCGTGCTCGCCACCGGCGTCTTCGGCCAGGTGCGGACGTTTGTCGCCCACGACCTCTTCCGCATTCCCTACACCAACCTGATCATGGAGTGCACGCCATGAGCCAGACCGTTGTCGATGCATCCCGCCGAGGGGAGGAGGCCGCTGACTTTCCGCCGACCCAGCGGGTCTCTGTCGTGGTGCCCGTCTATCGTGGAGAATCGACGCTCGAGGCGCTGCTGAGGGAAATTGAACCGCTGACGGTTGAGCAGTCGACCCCCGCCGGCCACCGCTTCGTCATCTGTGAAGTGCTGCTGGTACATGACTGTGGTCCCGATCGCTCGGACCAGGTGATCGAACATCTGGCGGCCCGCGATGACTGGGTCCGCCCGGTCTGGCTGTCGCGCAACTTCGGACAACATGCGGCGACTCTGGCGGGCATGGCGGGAGCACTGGGGGACTGGGTCGTCACCCTCGACGAAGACCGGCAACACAACCCAGCCGACATCCCGGTCATGCTCGACCTGGCGCTGACCGAAGGGCTGCAGTTGGTCTATGCCCAGCCCCGCAATCCGCCGCCGCATGGCTGGCTGCGCAACAGTGCCAGTCGCCTCGCCAAAACCTTGGCCAACGCGCTGATTGGGGTGAAATCCATGGGGCATTTCCACAGTTTCCGCCTGGTGACCGGAGAAGTGGCCCGCAGTCTCGCCGCCTACTGTGGCAGCGGGGTCTACCTCGATGTCGCCCTGCGGTGGATTGTCGCGCGGGTGGGGTTTTGTCCGGTCACGCTGCGGGACGAAATGGGCCGCCCGTCGGGCTATTCGCTGTGGGGTCTGCTGTCGCATTTTTCGTTTCTGGTGATGACCGCCGGAGCCCGCCCCCTGCGGTTCATCTCGCTGTTGGGGCTGATGGCGATTGGGTTGGCGATCGCCATCGCCCTCTGGGCCTTGTATGCCAAACTGACCGGTCGGGTCAGCGTCGAAGGTTGGACGTCACTCGTGATTGTGATCACGTTCTTCTCGGGCTGCATCCTGCTGGCCCTCGGGGTGATTGCCGAATACCTCGCGCTCACCATGAGCATCGCCATGGGCAAGCCGCCGTATGTCGTGACCACAACGCCCACCCGACAGCGGAGGCACCCCTGATGGCCTGCTCCATCACGGCTCCCTCGCCGTCTGCCGTCCCACAAACAGCCACCTGGGTCCTGGGGGCCCGGGGCCTGCTGGGGAGAGCGCTCAACCGGCAGTTGCGGCCGGGCTCGAACGCGATGTTCGAGTCTGGATTCCCCTTCGCCTGGCAGGATGAGCGCGTGCTGCGTGACCAGTTGGCGGCCAGCGTGACGGCCTTCGCGCGCCAGGCGCGGGAGGCGGGGCACTGGGAACTGTACTGGGCCGCGGGAGTCGCGGGGATGGGGAGTTCCTCCGCCGTCGTCGCGGCCGAGAATCGCGCCTTCGAGTGGCTGGTGGACCGGCTGGGGGCCGAACCTCTGCTGATCCAGACACCGGGCCGGTTTCTGCTGGCCAGTTCGGCGGGGGGGATCTATGCCGGTTCCCGCGCGGTGGTGGTCGACGAGGCGACCCGCGAGGCCCCGACCACCCCCTACGCCGAGGGGAAGCTGCATCAGGAAAATCTCCTGCGGCAGTCGCGGCTCGTGGCTGCGGGCTGCCGCGTGCTGCTGGCCCGCATCTCGACCTTGTATGGAGCCTCCCTTCCGGGAGACACACGGCAGGGTTTGATCAGCACCATGGCCCGCTGTGTGGTGCGAAATCGTCCCGTGCCGGTTTTTGTTCCCCTCGACACGGCCCGCGATTACATCCACACCGATGATGCCGCCCGGCTGGCGATCGCGACTCTGCGGTCCCTGCCCGACTCGGCACATCCCACCGTGAAGATCGTCGCGGCGGAGAGCCTGACGACGGTGGCGGAACTGCTGGCGACCTTCCAGAGTGTGGCGCACCGCCGTCTGCTCTTCACCACCAGTGTGGGGAGCCTGAGCGGGTTGTATACGATGCGCTTCCGGTTTCGCAGCCGGTTGGTTCCCGAGGGGGCTCCCTTCGCGAAGACCCCGCTGCTGCAGGGGATCGCGCGGGTCGTCGCCGCCGAGCGTCTCTGGTGGCAGCAACCGGGTGGGCCGCACGGACGGGAGACCGATCGATGACCACACCCGGCGACGAAGCCCCCGCCGAGGGACTGCTGCCGAATGACCCAGCCCGGGAGGCGGAGTTCGACGTCTATGCCGAGCGGTACGACCAACTGCTCAACGACAGCCTGCGGCTCTCGGGAGAGAGCGGAGAGTACTTCACCGACTACAAGATCCGCGATCTCGTGCGGTTGTGGCGATCACTGGGGTCGGGGTCGGACACTGTCCCCGCGAACCCCCGGATTCTTGATTTCGGGGCCGGCGTGGGGGCGTCGATTCCGTCGTTCCAGCAGCATCTCCCCACGGCCCGGCTGACCTGTGCCGACGTGTCGGCACGCAGCCTGCAGTTGGCCGAGCGGCGGTTCGGCCCTGCGGCGACGTTCGCCCTGTGTGCGGGGAGCGAGTTGCCATTCGCGGCCGACAGTTTCGACCTGGCCTATGCGGCGTGCGTCTTTCACCACATTCCCGCCGAACGGCACGCGGGGGTGTTGCGGGAACTGCACCGCGTCGTGCGGCCCGGGGGGGCCGTGATGCTCTACGAACACAATCCGTGGAATCCGGTGGTGGTGCGCGTCGTTCGCGGCTGCCCGTTTGATGAACGGGCCATCCTCATCCCGGCACCCGTACTCCGGAACAAAGTGAGTGAGGCGGGTTTTACCCAGGTCGCCACCACGCACCGCGTCTTCTTCCCCCGCCCCCTGCACGCGCTGCGCGGGCTGGAAAACTGGCTGGGCTGGCTGCCGCTGGGAGCGCAGTATCATGTGGTGGGGCGGAAATGAGCAGGGCCGGGGTGGGAGAGACGCAGGGCTGGCTGGGTGACGAGACGACTTGAGGCGGTGGGTGTGTGTTGGGAGGATCGGTCCAATGAGACAAGAACCGACCGCCCCAACGCGTCGGCCGTGATGACCGCCATGAGAAAACTGGAGTGGGGAGAACCGCGGAAGCGGGATCCCAAAAAAGCCCGCATTCCCGCCGGCCCCGTCGCCTCCGGGAATACCCCCTCCCCGCGCAGCCCGTCAGCTCCACGGACCACGCCCGGCGTGAACGCGCCGACCGGAGCTTGTGAGGGACCACTGACCATGGCCTTCGGCAATGACTGGTTTTCGGCCGGTCCGGTGTTCGTGCGGGTCGTGGTTTTCGGGCCCGAATGGTCCGTCGTCCGGCCCAACGGGCCAGCCGTTCTCCCATCCAGGGTCGCAGGCCCTGGTAACGTGGCGACACACCGTCCGGCCCAACGGGCCAACCGTTCCACGAACCGCGCGGGGTGCGAGAGGAATCGTTGGCCCGTTGGGCCGACACAGGTCCTGGTCGGTCCTTCCCGGCCCGCTGGGCCGGGCTGGGAGAACGGCTGGCCCCTTGGGCCGCAAGACGCCGGCTACCTCTCAGCCCGCGCCACAACCGACCCCGGCGGGGTCTCAGTGGGTCGCCGGAAGTCGAGCGCAGCGACCACCCCCGGTCCACGCCCCCAACACGACGTGCATCCCGCAGGGGGTGCCAGAAATCGCGGCTCAACCGGACCATCGCGGATGAGGCAACTCCCCCACCGGGACGACACTCCCGCCGTCTTCTGATGAGGCGAAACACCTCGACGACGACGAACTCGTGGCGACAACGGGACCGACAAACCAGAAGGTTTGTCGCCACGGCCCGTGGGGTAGGCCTCTGGCCTGCCGCGTGAAAAGAACCGACGGATCGCTCCACGAGTCGATCGCTTCGTGGATTGCGATTGTTTGACCGACAAACCTGGAGGATCGTCGCCACGGCCCTCTACCAACCCCCGGCCGCACAATCTCTGCATGGGATTTCTCCCAGAGCCTGGGGTTGCCACAGCGCAGCGCCGGCTACCCCAGGTCACCGTCCCCCACGCACGACTCAACTCGGAAGGAGTTGTCTAAGGAACCCCGTCGGTGGACAAAAACAACACCGGCAGACGGGCCGCAAACGGTCCTTCCTCCGAGGGGGAGCAGGAGGCCAAAGGCGGGATGAGGGGGACCACCCACCCCTCCACCCACCGCGTTGCTTCCTGGTTCGTCTGTTCCGGGAGGGCTGTTCCGGGAGGGCGAGGCTCCGTCCGAGCCGGTCCGCTGGGCGTGCGCTCTTCGAACACCGGGCCGATGGGCCGCCAGTGCCGTCGAAACGCCAAGCCCGCTCAGTCGCCAACCCAGGAACACCGCCTCCCCAAGCGGTCCGTCAGCTCCACAAACCACGCTCAGCGCGACTGCCGCGTGTGGGGTACCGCGGACGAAGGCCTTCGGCAATGAGGGGCCGCAGGGTGGCTGTTGTGACCGGGCGTGTGGTCAACGGGAGACTCATTGGCCAATTTTCCAATGGCATCGTCAACCGTGGGAGCAAAACGTGGTGTGGCATTTGGTGTGGGTTCATAAACAAAGGGTGGCCCCCAGTGGTCCTGCTCGCGCACCAACTGTGCGATCCCGGCACGACCGACCCCGGTCGGGGTCCCAGAGGGTAGCCGGGGGTCGAGCGCAGCGACCACCCCCGGTACCGGCCCCCATAAGACGCCAGCACCCCGAAGGCGGTGCCAGACAGCGCGGGTGAACACAACCGACGCCGGCAATCAATCACCCCCCGGGTCCCCTCCCCACACCGCCCCCCAACGGGTCGGCCCAAAGGGCCAGTCATTCCCCCAGCCCGGCCCAGCGGGCCGGGAACGGTCCCCAACAAGTCGTTCGTCGGCCCAACGGGCCAACAATTCCTCTTCGTCGCCCCGCGGTTTTCGGAAAACGGTTGTCATGGGGCGCTGCAAGAGGACCAAAGCGCCCACCCGGTCGGACAAATCCAACGGGACCAAAAGCGCCCACCGGGTCGGAACGCGGAGGAGAGGCAACTTGCTGAGCACATTGACCGGCTGGTGGACCTGGCCGCGTGGCTGCCGAGTGGCGGCAAACACCTCCCGCAAGGCCGCCCAGAAGCCCAGGACACCCTCCCCGACGGCCAGTTGGGGAGCCATCGGCAGGCCCCCCAGGACAACGTCCCGGGGCGGGAGGTCCGGGAGCAACTCCAGCCCTCTCGGCTGGCACTCGCGAAAGCCGTCCGTCACCACGAGTCAAGGCGGGTCATGATCGTCTGAACCAGCTCCGCCAGACCCCGCCACGCTCCCTGACCCCTGGCCGGCCCCGGGGGCCCTCCTCGCACCGCCCCCGGACATACCGGCCCGGCGGCCCTGTCGCGAGGCCCGCGCGCCGCAGGCGCCCTCCGGCCACACGGCCCGCCGAACCGGCATTTGGGGCGACAAACCAACCCTGGTGTCAACGCCCAGGCGTGAGCCGGCGGTGGGCCGTTGACAGTGGCGTTTGGAAAGGACTGGTTTCAGGGCGGCTCGCTGGGACTGGTTATGTGATCGGATGAATACTTCCTGGCTAATTTTTGAATTGGATCGT
>JBKDUK010000042.1:0-61987 GCA_046339535.1 Planctomycetaceae bacterium
CCCGACTGCGCTGTCAACTGCCGTATCGAAGGCGGCGTCCGCCGCGTCCATGGCCGAATCGAAGCGGGCGGCTGCGGCGGCAAGTGCATTTTCATGGCGGTCACCGGCAGCCGTGAGTGCCGCTTCTCGATCGGCGGTCGCTTGATCAACGGCCGATTGAAAATCGTCATCGGCCCGCTTCAGCAACAGGGAGTGGGTCTCCTGAATCTTCAGCACGGCGGCCTGATAGTCGGCGTCGGACTGGGCGGTCTCGGTGGTGTGGCGCTGCAGTGCTGAGACAGTCCGATCGCGGACCAGCAGCAGCGAGGTGAGGGTCCGGTTCGAACGGTCGTCGAGATCGCGCAGATTGTCCGAGAGCTCCTCCTCGGACGCATCCAGACGCTCCCGAACTTCGTTGAGCAGAGTTTCCGACTGTTTGGCCCGCAGATCCTCCCCGGCCTCATAGGTGGCCAGCACCTCGGCAAGCCGACTGGACAGCAGGGAGCGATTGTCGGCGGTGTTCTGCTGGTACCTGTCAGCCGCCGTCTTCAGCGTGGCCTGCCAGTCAAGCAGTGGGGCCAGCCAACTGGGGGCGGGTTTGGAACTGGTCCCCGAAGACGATGAAGACGAAGCTGCTGCAGAAGTAGTGCCGGTCCCGGTCGTTGCACCGGAAGAAGTTGCTACTCCTGTAATGGTCGACAATCCGCCACTGACGAGTGCCGAGGTTCCGGACGTCGAGGTGGTCGTGGTGGGCGTGAGGGTGGTGATCAGACCTGAAAGAAATTGGCGATGTTCGAGGGACTGGGCGGCACAGAGTTCGACCGCTCGACTTCGGCGGCGACGGTTCCCGGCGCGTGAAGCCAATTGATTCCACCAGTCTCGGGGCGATAGCGATGCCATGGAGGGGCTCGATCGTGGAAGCGTATAAAACTCGGAACTGGTTTCGGGAGTGCCCCTCAACCACCGGAATTCACACCTGGGCGCCGCAGAAAGCAGTGCAACGTCGGGCAGAGCCCAAAGGCTCCGCCATCATAAGTCGCAGACTTGCTGTCTTGATGGTGTCAGAATCGTGCCTCAACGCATTCATCAGAGGTTTCACTGTGAACAATTCCTCTCCGCCGCAGTCCATTCCACTGCGACACACACCATCAAAAGCCCTGACCAAATCTCAGCCAGGGCCCTGAACAGTCCAATTCCCAAAACCAATCACCCATCGCAGCAAGACCGAGCAAATTGCGCACACGGAAAGCGAGTTCAATCACGGGAGATCCTGCTTATCCCGAAATTGATTCCGGGACTGGATTCGAACGAATCAAAGCTCAGAATAGACAATGAATTGCCAAGGGGAAGATCAATCGAGGAAAAAATGAGAGTTTTCTTGAAAATCCTCAGTCGGGCTGAAAGTTCCCCGAGTTCTGTGGGAAAACGCTCTCGAACCCAAAGCGATCACCAGACAAATCAACACCGATTGATCCAGCCACCGCCCCCCGCTCCAGAGAGTAACTGAGTCCTACGAACGGCATCTTTCGAACTCGTCCGTCGAGCTTTTCCAGTGACAACCAAAGTCACCCGTGACTCAGGAGATACGAAGGGGGGCATTCTGTCCCGTGTCGGAAGTTGGTGCGGAGGCCATGCCCCATGGGCCGCCGTTTTGACCGACAGGTTGAAAACCGATCGTACAGCCGTCACAGCCCTTCCCGCCCCCCTCCGTCCCAGCATGGCATCCCCACTCCTTCTGGCATAAAATCTTGTTGATGCGGCGGGCGGGAGGCGCTTGGCCGCGGCTTCGAAAGGATCGGCGTCATGCGGAACTCGTGGTTGGGTGACGGACTTCGGCAAACCGGCTGGAACACAGCCCTCATCGTCCTCGTGGCGATTGGGACTGTGCGGGCCGATGAAGAGGTCGATTACACCCAGGACATCAAGCCGCTCCTCTCCCGTCGCTGTGCCACCTGCCACGGGGCGGTCAAACAGAACAACGGACTGCGGCTCGACACGGCGGAACTGGCCAAGAAGGGGGGCGATGCCGGGCCGGCAGTGGCGCCCGGCGATCTGGAGGGAAGCCTGCTGCTCGATGCCGTGCAGGGGACCAACGGCGTCCGACGGATGCCTCCCGAAGGAGAACCGCTCTCGGCTGAGCAGATCGAGTTGCTGAAGAAGTGGATCGCCGGGGGTGCCAAGGCCCCGGTCGAAGCGGTGCCTCAAGATCCGTCGAAGCACTGGGCCTATCAACTTCCCCGCAAGGCCCCCCTTCCCCAGGTCGCGAATGCCGACTGGTCGCGGAACCCCATCGACAACTTCGTCGCGGCGACTCACGCCGCGCGGGGTGTGACCGCCAGTCCCCCCGCGGCGAAGAACGTGCTGCTCCGCCGGCTGTACCTCGACCTCGTCGGCGTCCCACCCACCCGCGAGGAACTGCAGGCCTTTCTGGACGACCCTGCGGATGATGCCTACGAAAAGGTCGTCGACCGGCTCTTGCAGAGTCCGCAGTACGGCGAACGCTGGGGCCGGCACTGGATGGACGTCTGGCGGTACAGCGATTGGGACGGCTTCGGCGCCGAGGTTCGCGAGAGCAAGCCGCACATCTGGCGGTGGCGTGACTGGATTGTCGAATCGCTGAACGCCGACCGGGCCTACGACCGGCTGCTGCAGGAGATGCTGGCGGGGGATGAACTCGCCCCCGACGATCCTGCGACCCTGCGGGCGACCGGCTTCCTCGTGCGGAACTGGTTCTCGTTCAACCGCAATGTCTGGCTCGACGCCACCATCGAGCACACCGCCAAGGCGTTTCTGGGGACCACCCTCAACTGCGCCCGCTGCCACGACCATATGTACGACCCGATCACGCAGCCCGAGTACTACCAGTTCCGGGCGTTCTTCGAAGCCCACGATGTGCGCACTGACCGCGTCCCCGGCCAGCCAGACTCAAGCAAAGACGGCCTCGTGCGGGTCTACGACGCTCACCTCGCCAACCCCACCTACCTCTTCCATCGCGGGAATGAAAAGCAGCCCCAAAGCGACACGCCCCTCTCGGCCGCCATTCCCGCCGTCTTCCAGCAGAGCGATCTCAAGATCGAGCCGGTGACGCTGCCCCCGCAGGCCCATTACCCCGGCTTCCGCGACTTCAAGCAGGCCGAGACGCTGGCGAGTGCCCAAGCGCAGTTCGACGCGGCGCTGGCCAAGCGCGCCGAGGCCGACACCCGGCTCACGCAGGCCAAGAAGGCCCTCGCCGACTTCCAGACCGCCCCCGCCGCCCCCCCCACCACCGCCCCCCAAGTGGTCGTCGAAGACAACATAGCCGACAAAAATGCGGACGCCAGGCAGGTGGAGTCGGGAGACTGGACGTGGGCCGAGGGGAAACTGCGGCAATCGCTTGTCCAAAACGCCTGGACCGGCCTGCTGCACACGGCACCGCAGCCGACCGACCTGCAGATCAAGGCCCGGTTCAAATCGACCGGGGGAGTGCAGTACAAGTCGGTCGGAGTCTGCTTCGATCATGTCGACGCGGCCAACTTCGTGGGGGTCTATCTCAGCGTCTCGGGGAAGGTGCAGCTGTTCCACCGCGAGGCGGGACAAGACAAATATCCCGAAGCGGGGATGGCGGCCCTCAAGGTGGAGGTGGGACGCGACTACACATTGCAGGTCGCCATCGTCGGCCAACTGGTAAACGTTTGGGTCGACGACGCCCTGTTGATCGCCTACCAGTTGCCGAAGGAACGCCCCACCCAGGGAAAGATCGGCCTGTGGACCTACGACGCCTCGGCCGAGTTCAGCCACGTCAGCCTCGCCCGATTGCCGGCCGGTATGCCCCTGGTGGCCAAGGTGGGCGACGCTCCCCAGACGCTGAACGAGGCCCAACTGCAGGCGGCAGTGTCCGTTGCCGAGAAGCAGTCGGTGGCTGCCGAGAAAGCGGTCGCCACCGCCATCGCGAACCGGGTCTGGACGCAGGCCCGGCTGCAGGCCGACAAGGCCGAACTGGCAACCCCCCCTTCTCCCCTCGCCAAAGAGCTGGCCCAGACCGCCGCACTGGCTGAAAAGGACCACGCCCTGCGGCTGGCCGAACAGCAGTTGGCCGAGGCGGAGTGGAAACTGGCCGACGCCCGCCGCACCCCCGGCAACGGCCCTCCCATCATGGTGGCCGAGCAGGCGCTCGCCGCCGCGGTGAAGGCCCGCGATCAGGCGCTCGAAGGAGTCCGGCAGCCGGGCGACAGCTACACGAAGTTTGGTCCGGTCTACCCCGCCGCCAGCTCGGGACGCCGACTCGCTCTGGCCCGCTGGATCACCAGTCCCAACAATCCCCTCACCGCCCGGGTGGCCATCAATCACATCTGGCTTCGACATATCGGGTCGCCGCTGGTTCCGACGGTGTTTGACTTCGGACTGAACGGCAAACCGGCGACGCACCCCGAGCTGCTCGACTGGCTGGCGGTCGAACTGCAGGAACAAGGATGGCGGATGAAGCCGATCCACCGGCTGATTGTCACCAGCCAGACCTACCGGCAAAGTTCGTCGCTGCGGTCAGCCGACGACCCCAGCCGGAAATCGGATCCCGAAAATGTCCTGCTCTGGCGGTACAATGCCCGCCGGCTGGAAGCCGAGGCGGTGCGTGATGCCGTGCTGGCAGTGGCCGGCAGCCTCGACCCGAAGCAGGGGGGCCCCGAGATCGACCAGGGAGAAGGGCTGACCAACCCCCGCCGCAGCCTGTACTTCCGGAACAGCAAAGAGAAGAAGATGACGTTCCTCGACGCGTTCGACCGGCCGAACGTGGTCGACTGCTACAAACGGTCGGAGAGCATCGTCCCGCAACAGGCGCTGGCCCAGGCGAACAGCCCGCTGACCCTGGCCGAGGCCCGCAAGCTGGCGGGACGGCTGTCGGAACAGATCGGTGCCGAGAATGAAGAACCGCAGGTGCAGGCGTTCGTGAACACCGCGTTCGCCCAGATTCTCTCACGGCCGCCAACCGCCGGGGAATTGGCCGAATGCACCAGTTTTGTCGCGGCCCAGACCGCCCGCTACAGCCAGCCAGAGGGACTGACGAAGTTCTCGACGGGGGGGGCGGCCCACGTTCCCCCCTCGCAGTCGCCGCACCAGCGGGCCCGCGAAAACCTGATCCACGTCTTGCTCAACCACAACGATTTCGTCACGCTGCGGTGAACGGTTCTTCCGGTTCCGCGTCCCTTCCGACACACTCCCCGCCTGTTCCTACAGGAAGTTCGCCAGATGCCCCGTTTGAATCCGCCGCATGCGTCGTTCCGCTCTCCCCGCCGGGCGTTTCTGGCTGATGTGGGAATGGGCTTCACGGGTCTGGCGCTCGGCTCGCTGCTGGCACAGGACGGCATCACCCGGCCCGCCGTCGCGCATGAGTCGGCCGAGGTGGGGGGAGCCCCGGTGCGAACTCCCAAGGCCAAGAGCGTGATCTGGATCTTTCTGGTCGGTGGGATGAGCCAGATGGAATCGTTCGACCCGAAGCCCGAGTTGAACAAGTGGGCCGGGAAGACCTTTGAAGAGAGCCCCTACAAGCACACGCTCGAGTCGCCCTATCTCAAAAAGAACCTGCGCGAACTGGTTGAGGGACTGCACAAGGTGCATCCCAAGCTGTATGAGTTGCAGGTGGGCTACAAGAAATACGGCCAGAGCGGACTGGAGATTTCCGACTGGTGGGCCCAGACCGCCCAGCATGCCGACGATCTGGCGGTCGTCCGCTCGATGTGGACCACCGACAACAATCACGGGGCCCAACTGCAGTTCCACACCGGTCGGCACGTGCTGGAAGGGCAGTTCCCCACGATTGGTTCGTGGGTCCACTACGGGTTGGGGACACTGAATGAAAATCTGCCGCAGTTTGTGGTGATGGGGACCCCCATTGCCGACTGCTGCGGCGGGATCGGCGCCCATGGGGCGAACTATCTCGGTCCGGAACATGCCGGGGTGCAATTGAATGTCGACCCGGCCAATCCCCTCCCCTTCACCTCCCCGGGGACCGATGTCTACCGAGAGGAACAGGCCGAGGAATTTGCCTTGCTGGGCCGGCTGAACCGGCTTTCGGCCGTCGAATATCCCGACGACCAGTCGCTGGCCGCCCGGATCAAGTCGTACGAACTGGCATTCCGGATGCAGGCCGCCGTCCCTGATGTGGTGGCCTTCCAACAAGAGACCCAGGCGACCCAGGAACGTTACGGACTCAACAACGCCACGACCAAGACGTTTGGCGAACAGTGTCTCGCCGCCCGCCGGCTGGTGGAGCGGGGAACGCGGTTCGTGCAGATTTTCCATGGTTCGAATGGTGGGGCCGGGGAATGGGATGCCCACGGGGGCCTGAAGGCGGGGCACAGCAAACTGTGCGCCCAGATCGATCAGCCCATCGCCGGTCTGATCGCCGACCTGAAAGCCCGCGGCCTGTTGGACGAAACCCTGGTGGTGATTGGGACCGAATTCGGCCGCACTCCGGGAGCGCAAGGCTCGGATGGACGCGACCATCATCCCTCCGGGTTCTCGGGGGTGCTGGCGGGTGGGGGCAACACGGGGGGGATCGCCCATGGAGCGACCGATGAGATCGGCTTCCACGCCGTCGAAGACCGGCACTACGTGACCGACATCCATGCGACCGTGCTGCATCAACTGGGGCTCGATCCCCGGCGGATGGAGATTCCGGGCCGCAAACGGCTCGACATCGACTTCGGCAAGCCGATCGAGGCCATCCTCGCCTGACGCGTCGTCGCCTCTCGATTGTGGGTCGCCAGTCATCCCTCTCCCTGTGAGTCTGCGCATGTCGCTTCGCCTGTCGCGCCGTCAGTGGCTGGTTTCGGGAGTGCTGGCCGGGGTCTGGGGTGGCGGGCCCGCGGGACTCGCCCGGTCTCTGGCACAGGCACAAAGTGCGGTCGACGTCCCCTGGCTGGCCGATGTGCAGCAGCCTCCCCAGCAGCCGCTGAAGGATCCCCCCCAACTTTCGAATTTGCTGCATCCCACCGGGCAGCCCGCAGTGGCGACACTCGAAGACTGGCGGCGCGAGCGCCGCCGGCTGCGGGGCGAATGGCTCGAGTTTCTCGGACCGATGCCCGCGAAGCGCCCACCGGTGAAGTTGGCGACCGTCAGCGAGGATCATCCGGTGGGGGTCACCCGTCGGCTGGTCCGTTATGAGGGGGAACCGGGGATCATGGTCGAAGGCTACCTGCTGATTCCCGACCGCGACCTCCCTGGAGCCGACGAGAAAGGCCGGCGGGCGGGACTTGTGGCCCTGCACCCCACGACCAACGACACCATCCACGAGATTGCCGGCGTACGCGGCCCTGAGGAGCACCACGTGGGGCTGCGGCTGGCCCGGCGGGGGTTTGTCGTCTTCTGCCCGCTCTGTTTCCTGTGGCACGACTGTGTCGACATTCCCGATGCCGTCCGCAAGTTTCGCGCCCGGCGGCCCGAAACCAAGGGAATGGCCAAGATGCTCTACGACGCCCAGCGCGGCGTGGATGTGCTGGAGTCGCTGCCCGACCTGGTTGACCCGGCCCGGCTGGGTGCGGCGGGACACTCGCTGGGGGCCAAGGAAACCCTGTACCTCCAGGCATTCGACGACCGGATCCTGGCGGGGGTGTTCAGCGAAGGGGGAATCGGCTTTCCGTCGACCAACTGGAACGCGCCGTGGTACCTCGGGCCCGCCATTCAGGAAGACAACTTCCCGCTGAATCATCACCAGTTACTGGCCCTGATCGCCCCGCGCCCGTTCCTGGTGCTGGGGGGTGAAACAGGCCCGGGGGCCGCCGATGGCGACCGCTCCTGGCCCTATCTCGAGGCGGCCCTGCCGGTCTGGAAACTCTTTGAAGGCCCCCCTCGGCTGGGTCTGCTGAACCATGGCGAAGGGCACCGCATCTCTCCCGCCTCGTTCGACAAATTGGCCGAATGGCTGACAACCTACCTCGCATGTGGCGGGTGCTGAGCGGGTTTTGGAAGGGCCCGCGTTTCAGCAGGTCGAAATGTACATGTACAAACCGGCCTCTGGCCTCCGGGGACGAAGGCGTGCACCGACTTTCGTGGTTCGCAATTCTGGGACTCCTCTCGCTGTTCTGCGGCCTTGGGGATCTCGCAACGGCGGCCGAGCGCCCTCCCAACATCGTCTTCATCCTCGCCGATGATCTCGGCTATGGCGATGTGCGCTGCCTGAATCCCGTGCGTGGGCAGATTCCGACACCGCACATGGACCGGCTCGCCGCGCAGGGCATGGTCTTCACCGACGCCCATTCCACCTCGGCGGTCTGTACCCCCAGCCGGTATGCCCTGCTGACGGGACGATACAACTGGCGGACCCGCCTGCAGCAGGGGGTGCTGGGGGGCTTCAGTCCACCGTTGATCGCCGCCGATCGGCTGACTCTGCCGGGCCTGCTGCGGCAGCACGGCTACCGCACCGCCTGCCTGGGAAAGTGGCATCTGGGAATGACCATGCCGGGGCAGCCGGGAGTCCGGATGGGAGACGGCATCGAAGATCTGCCGATCGACAGGCTGGACTGGGCGAAGGAAATCGCCGACGGGCCCACAGCCCGCGGATTCGACGAGTACTTCGGCATCAGTGCGTCGCTCGACATGTCGCCGTTCGCCTTCATCGAGCAGAGCCGGTTTCCGAAGATCCCCACCACGGTCAAGACGTGGGTCCGCACAGGACCCGCCGCCGCCGATTTCGAAGCGGTCGACGTGCTTCCCGCGTTGGTTCGCCGAAGTCTCGGGTTTCTCGACGCCCGGGCCCGGGACCGCTCACCGTTTCTGCTCTACCTGCCGCTGACCTCGCCGCATACCCCGGTGGTTGTTTCGCCCGAATGGCGGGGCCGCAGCGGACTGGGGGACTACGCAGACCTCGTCTTGCAGACCGATGCCCTGGTGGGAGAGTTGATGCAGGCCCTCGACCGACTCGGCCTGGCCGAGAACACGATCCTGGTTATGAGCAGCGACAATGGGTTTGCACCGTATGTCGAAGTGAGCACCCGGCACGAGCCGAGCGGTGACCGGCGGGGCTTCAAATCCGATACCTGGGACGGAGGGCATCATGTGCCGCTGATTGTGCGGTGGCCCACCCAGATCACCCCGGGAACGCGCTGCGACCAAGTGGTGGGGCTGAATGACTGGATGGCGACGTGTGCCGACCTGGTGGGGGCGACTCTGCCCGGGAATGCCGGGGAAGACAGTGTCAGCCTGCGGCCGCTCTTTACGGACCCGACCTGCCCGGTGCGGGACCACCTGGTGCACCACTCGATCAACGGCAAATTCGCGATCCGCGAGGGGGACTGGAAGCTGCTGTTGTGTCCGGGGTCGGGGGGCTGGGCTTCGCCCAAGGACGACGAGGCGGTCCGTCAGGGCTTGCCGTTGGTGCAGCTCTACAACCTGCGGGAGGACGTGGGCGAACAGCGGAATCTGCAGGCGCAGCAGCCAGAACGGGTTCGGCGGATGGTGGCGCGGCTGCGGCAGATCGTCAACGAAGGCCGAAGCACCCCGGGCCCCCGCCAGGCCAACGACGCCGAAATCGACCTGTGGAAGCGAAAGACACTGCCTGGTGTGACGGCCGAGCAGTTGGCGGTGTTTGAGACGACTCCTTAGCCTGCCGGGAACTGCCGGTTTCACAACGCAGGCGCAATCTGACCCATCGGCAAAATCCCTGGCGACCGTCAAGGGATTCAACGTCGGCCAAACCCGCCGACGATTCCCAAATGTCACCCTTTGCATGGCCACCTGCACACCGCTTTGATGTGGTTCTTCTGGTGGATATGATGCGGGGGAGGGTCTAGCAAACATCTGTGGTCCAGACACTGGGGACCTGAAGGAATCTCGACCATGTTCCGCATTGAATCCGCCGGCTCCCGACTGTGCGACCGCGTCGTCCGGCGTGAAGTGCTGCGTGTGGGGGGGTTGGCCTGCTGTGGGCTGACCCTCGGCCAGCAGCGGCTGTCGACCGCCGTCGCGGCGGGAACCAGCGCCGCCTTCGGCCGGGCCAAGTCGTGCATCGTGCTGTTCCTCCTGGGAGGCCCGCCGCAGCATTCGACTTGGGATCCCAAACCCGAAGCAATCGCCGAGATCCGCGGCCCGTTTCACCCCATCCAAACGGTCGTCCCGGGCATCCAGATCGGCGAGTTGCTGCCCCACTCGGCCCAGGTGATGGACCGGGTTGCCTTGCTGCGGGCCGTTTCGACGGGAGACAACGCCCACTCTTCCAGCGGCTATGCCATGCTGACCGGAGTGCCGCACGTTCCCCTGAACGCCGAGAACGCCAACCCCGGTGCCCCCAACGACTGGCCCAGCATCGCCGGACTGGTCCAACACCTGCACCAGGGTCGGCAACTGCTGCCGGCGTCGATTCGCCTGCCGCACCACATCTTCAACACCGATCAATCGACCTGGCCGGGTCAGGATGCGGGCTTTTTGGGACGGCACTCGGACCCTTGGCTCTTCCGCTGCGAGCCGACCGCGCGAGACTGGAAAGGGGCGAGTTTTGCGGTGAATGCCGACGTGCCTCTGGCCCGGCTCGACACCCGTCGGACCCTGCTCGAACAACTCGAAGAACAACTGCGGGCCGGGGAACGGGCGGGACGGGCGGGGAACTATTCGTCCCGACAGCAGCAGGCGCTCGACCTGCTGACCGATGCCCGGGCCCGCTCGGCGGCCGACCTGACCGGCGAGAGCGACACCACCCGCGACCGCTACGGGCGCACCCCATTCGGAAACACCGTGCTGCTCGCCCGGCGGTTTGTACAGGCGGGAGTGCGGCTGGTGCAGGTCAACTGGTACCGGGGCCCCGACGAACCGAGTGAGAATCCCTGTTGGGACAGTCATACAGATGAGCCGAACCGGCTGAAAAATGTGCTGTGTCCTCCGGCCGACCAGGCGTTCGCCGCCCTCGTCTCGGATCTTGATGAGCAGGGGCTGCTCGACGAAACGCTGGTTTTGTGCCTGGCGGAGTTTGGCCGGACCCCGCGATTCAATCCCCGGGCCGGGCGTGACCACTGGGGGCCCGTCTTCTCGATCGCCGTGGCGGGCGGGGGCATTCAGGGGGGCCGGGTCCACGGAGCCTCCGACCGCGACGGAGGCCAACCGGCCGAGGGACTGGTGCGTCCGTCCGACGTGACCGCCACGATCTTCCACCTGCTGGGCCTGGATCCTGCGACCGAGGTGCACGACACCTTGGGCCGGCCCTTCCCGATCAGCCGCGGACGGGTGATTGACGAGATCCTGTAGCGGACAGACGAGGTTTACTGCAAACGATCACACCCGGCTGTTGACCCGCAAACGGTCGCGGAACGGTTCGCCAACGACAGGAATGGCACACGTTGCCTCCCGGCCCCTGCCCCCGGTTGCATCCCGTGAGACTGACTGCATGCCCCCACTCGCTCAGGCCTTCCGGCAGACGCTGCTGTGGGGATTGGCCTTCGCCATGCTGGGAAGCCTGTTGGGGATGACCCTGGGTTGGGGGGCTCCCGTCTATTACCAGACGGTATTCTCACTGCGGGAGGGGATCGATCCCGGGCCGGTGACGGTCGGGGCCAGCATCGGGGGAATGCAGGGATTTATCGGCGGGGTGATCTGGTTTCTGGTGTTGGCCGGAGTGCGGGCGTGGGCCGAGCGACCGAGGCCAACAAGCCCGCCGGGGGAGGATGTGCCGACGCGTCGCGACCGCACACCGGCTGGACTTCCGGTCTTTTTTCTGTGGCTGGCGGGAATCCTGGCGGCCCTCTGCCTCGCGACCGCCCTGGGACTCGTCGTCGGGTTTGTTTGGGGTGAGCGATCAGCCCACACACGCCACTTAATGCGGCAACGAGGGAGAGTGGTCGAAATCCTGAGACGTGGCCAACAGCCTCTGGTCACCTTCCGACAGACGTCTGGCATCGCCTTGAAGGGGACGGTGTCTCACCAGGCGGCCCTCGATCAATTGCGGGACGATTTGATCATCGAGTTCGGTCAGGACGCAGTGAACGCCATGCTGGCGGACGTGCATGTCGAAGCCCCGGCGCTGCGCGACGGGCGGCAGTGACACGCAGCCAGGACAAAGGTGTGCCCGTCTGCTGAGACAATCCCCCGGGCACAGGCTCGTCAGGGAGTGCTGTTCTCTTCGGGTGGCCAGCGGCGGGTCAAGCCGGGCTTGGTTTCCCGCAGGATCTCTCGGATCGCCTGGCGGTCTTCCACTGTGAGGTGGGTGAAGCGGCCCGTGGTATCGGCTCCCGTCAACACCTGCCACATCCGCTGGGCGATGTACTCGAGCTGCGGCTCGGGCAAGGCATCGAATGCGGCCGTGTGGATCAGAAAGCTGCAGGGGAAACGAAACAGCCTCTCCTGCAGATCGAACTGCCGCAACGAACGCCCCCGGGAATCGCGCGGTCCCTGTTGACTGAACTCGGCCGCGAAGCCACTGGTCCCGGCCAGAGGGGCTTCCAACCGGGGTTCGTCAGCGAACAACAGCGCCCGCAGCAACGGCTCGCCCACACTCCGGATCCGGCTGCGCGTGCTGTCGAGCGGTTCAGTCTCGGGACGGCCCAGCGCCTTGTTGATCGACACCTGATCGCGCACGGCGAACCGCGTCTGGTGATTCGCCCTGGTGATCAGATTGTGCACGAACACCTGGTGGGCCAGCACCTGCAGTGCGACCAGATCACTGTGCGGCACCACATACGGCTCTGGATCGAAAAACCGCGAGAGCTCGGTCTGGTTCCCCTGGGGAACCAGGTTGATCCGTTCAGGATGCTGGCGGTGCTCTTTCTCCCGCACAATCAGGTTCCCCATCGTCACCTGGGCCCCATGGGTTCCTGAGACATACCAGCCCCCAAACCGCTCCCGCAGGGGAGATTGCGGGTTGGTCACGAAAGTGCCGGCGGTCAACACCGGCTGGCCCCGCGGATCGGTGTAGACCGACCGCATAATGTGCCCCGGAACCGACTGGCTGAGAGAACCATCATGACACTGCAGGCACTCGTGGGTGTGGCGCTGGAACCGGGGGATCTCGTCGCGGGACTGGGAAAGGGAGTAAAAGATCGCCCCTTTTTGCGAATCGACCGCCGAGACCTCGAGCACATCCCCCCCCTGCACCCAGCCGATGTAGACGTCGTCGTTGAAATAAATGGCCCGGGGGGTCTCGGGGGAAATCCGGTCGCGTTGAAAGCTCGTCTTGGAAAAAACCAGTGTCTGGGATGATTCGGGAATCTGCAGGGCGCGAAGGACCGCCCGCAAGTATCCGTGCGCCGGTTCGTAGTCGAGGTACCGGGTTCCCGCCGCCAGTTCGGCATCCAATTTCGAGACCAGATCGTCCAGAACATCGTCGCTGTATGAGATCGGCTCCTGCTCATACGAGGTGTCGGAGGCGGGCAACCGCGCTGGAAACAGCACTCCCAGCCACAGCGCCAGCCAGCCAATCCCGTGGATCTGGCGAGCTGAAAACCTGGTCCACAGACGCCGCTGGCCCCGGCCAACACACAGTTCGGACATGGCTCTGTTCTCCCCGGGATGTCGGGATCGTGTGAACCCGGCGCTCCGCAGAACACCAGCCTCACCAAAAAAGGACAAACTTGTCCTTTAATCGACAGTATATCCCTGCTAAGATTCAGGTCAACGGAACGTCTCGGAAATCTTCCCACCTTTTGTGAGTGTCGTCCGCATGCTGTCTCAGACTGTGGAATACGCGCTGCGTGCGGCGGTGTACCTGGCCAATCAGGCACCCCTGGCCCGCACAACGGAACAGATTGCCGAGGTCACGAAGGTCCCGCAGGCCTATCTCTCGAAGGTGATGCAGAATCTGGCGAAAGCGGGCATTGTGAGGTCGCAGCGGGGGATCCACGGGGGGTTCCTGTTGGCCCGCAGTTCGGCCGAGTTGACCATTCTCGAAGTGGTGAATGCCGTGGATCCCGTCCAGAGGATCCAGACCTGCCCCTTGGGAATTGCCGCTCATGGCGCCAACCTCTGCCCACTGCATCGACGTCTGGATCTCGCGCTGGCGGCGGTCGAGAATGCTTTCGGAAAGACGACCTTGGCTGAGGTACTCTCGGAACCGACCCGCAGTGTTCCCTTGTGTGGCATGACGATTCCGGCGGGTGCGGCCTGTATCCCGCTGGATCTGGCGAGCCACTCCCCAGGCAAGGCGACCTGAGCCCCCGGCCGGTTTGTCGGCCCGAGGATTGTGCCAGCACCCTCGCGTGCTCAATGCCAGCCATTGGGATCCTGCCCCGGTCTGAGGCCAATGTTTCCGTCTGCCTCCGCACCTGACTGCGAATCGCGCAGGCGATCTGGTCAGGCTGACCGTTGTCCCACCGTCGTCACCCGATATGATTCTGCGTCCCTTTTGACCTCAAGGAGCAGTCAAGACATGTCGACGGCGATGGAACTTTACGATGAAGCCACCAAACTCAAGGGAGCGGGCAAGCTCGCCGAGGCGGTGGACAAGCTGAACGCGGCCCTGCAACTCGACGCGAACCACGTACTGACCCACTCAGCCCTGGGCGTCGTGCTGCAAAAACTTGGCCGCAATGACGAAGCGATCGCCCACGCCCAGAAAGTGTGCGAACTCGAGCCGAACGACGCCTTTTCGTTCACGCAACTCTCGGTGATCTGCCAGCGGTGCGGGAAGATTCCCGAAGCGGAGGCGGCGATGGCCCAGGCCCATCTGTTGCAGGGCCGACGGCCCCACTGAACGAACGCCCCGCCACGCGAAATGGCGTGACGGGCGGCTCCACGTCCCCCGTTTTCAAGACACTGCCCGAAAGAAGTTGTGATGTCCAAGGTCTTGATTCCCATCGGCGATGCGACGGAAGTTCTCGACACGCTGTATCCGGTGTTTCGGTTGCCGGAGGATGGCTTCGAGGCAGTCGTGGCTGGTCCCGAGGCCAGGCATTACCACGGGGTGATGCATGAGATCCCCCCGAACGAGAACATCCCCTGGGCCATCACCCGGGAACAGCCCGCCTATCACATCCGGGCCACTGTGGCGTTTCGCGACGTCCGGCCCGAAGAGTACGCCGGGCTGTTCCTGAGCGGGGGACGGGCTCCCGAGTACCTCCGGTACGATCAGGACCTGCTGCGGATCACCCGCCACTTTTTCGAGACCAAAAAACCAGTGGCGGTGGTTTGCCACGGGGTCGAAATCGCCGCCGCCGCAAGGGTTCTCCCGGGGCGCACGATGACCACCGTCGCCAAGTGTGCGCTCGACATCACCCAGTTTGGTGGGCAATACGTCAATCAGCCGGTGGTGGTTGATGGCCACATGGTGAGTGCCCGCACCTGGCACGACAACACGCTGTTCATGAAAGAATTCCTGAAACTTCTGAAGGCAAACCGGTCGTCCTGATTTCGGCCGACGGCGGTCCGAATCCGAAGTCCCTGCGGAACCGACGGTTCAACCGCGAGCCCCCCTTGAGCCCTACGGTCCTGCTTGAAGTCCCTTCCTCGATGTGCTGATCCAGCGTCGAGGGAGTCAACGGTCTGTGCATCGCGTCCCCCTGATGACGGGCGAGCGATTCGGCATTCCGCACTGGAGGCAAGGTTGGCCTACACTCGCCAACGGGGAAGCCGGCCCCGGGGCCGGGGCGCTCAGTCAAACTGCGCCTCCGCCAGAGCTGGGAACGATTCCAGTTTGCTTGCCGCAACCTCATCGCGCCAGCCCAGCCGCCGTTCGTCACAGTGCCCGAATTCAGCCGGGGGAGGAATCAGACGCCGAGTTGCCGTCGGTCAGACGGCGTCGGAGGTAGGCGGCCCGGGCCGCATTGCGGTCGCCGGAATCCAGGGCGGTTTTCCGCAGTTTCTGCAGGTGGGCGGGCTGGATCTGCAAGAAGAGTTCGTTGACGGTCGCCAGGGGCAGATCATCAATGAACCCCAGATTGACACCCATCCGCACGCTCGACAGCAGGTCCATGGTTTCCTGCGAACTGATCGCCTGAGCCGAACGGAGCGTTCCATAAGCTCGGGCGATTTTGTCGTGGATGGCGGCACGGTTCTCTTCCACCAGCGCCTTTCGCACCCGGCGTTCGTAGGAGATGATGTTGGGAACAACGTCCTTGATCGACCGGATCAGTTTTTCCTCGGCCTTTCCCAGCGTGATCTGGTTGGAGATCTGGTAGAAGTCACCCATCGCCTGGGTCCCTTCACCGTAGAGTCCCCGCACAGCCAGATTGATCTTCTGCAACGCGGTAAAGACCTTCTTGACCTCTCCCGTCATCACCAGCCCAGGCAGATGCAGCAGTACACTCACCCGGATACCGGTCCCGGCGTTGGTCGGACAGGCGGTGAGATAGCCAAGTTCCTGGCTGTACGAAAACGGCAGGCGGTCTTCCAGTTGATCGTCCAGCCGGCTGATCTGCTGCCAGCAGGCGTCGAGGTCGAACCCGGAGTGGAAGACCTGCATTCGCAGATGATCTTCCTCGTTGACCATCAGACTGATGTTTTCTTCGTCGGTGAAGCAGACGGCGCGGGCGCCATGGCTGTCGGCCAATTCCCGGCTGATCAACTGCCGCTCGACCAGAAACTGCCGGTCGAGCCGTTCGAGATGATCGACTTCCAGGTACGTCCGGGGCCCGCCCAGTGAAACATCGGTCAACTGGCTGCGGACCATCCGCTCAATCTCGGCGCGGACGCTGTCGTCCGCGCGGTTGATGAAGGGAAACTGCACCAGATTGCGGGCCAGCCGAATCCGGCTCGAAAGGACAATGTCCGACTCGGCGCCGGTCCCCCGCAGCCATTCCCCCCGCCGCTGGACCAGTTCATTCAACTCCACGATCGATTTCCTGTGAACAGGGAGACGCCGCAGGCGGTCCGCAGGACCAACCTTCCGCGGAGCAACCGGGCCCGCCGGTGGAAAACTCCAGGAGTGTCGCAACGGCAATGCACCGGCGAGACACAGCCCTCTGGATCCAGTTCACCGCAGCGGGAGGGGGGATGGCCAGTCATCCCTGACTTTCCCCCTGGAGTTCCCGCTCGAGCTGCTGGATCTGGTCGCGAATCTCGGCGGCCCGCTCGTAGAGTTCTTCGCTGATGGCCGACTTCATCTCTGAACGCAGGCGGATCAGATCCTGCCGCCGCCGACTGTCTTGAGGCGCCCGCCGTGGGGCCTTCCCCACATGCTGAACCTCACCATGGATGTTCTCCAGCAGAGGCAGCAGCTCGTCCCGAAACGCCGTGTAGCAGTCGGCACAACCCAGCCGGCCCTGAGCGCGGAACTCCCGGAAACCCAGCTTGCAGGTCGGACAGACCAACCGCTCGAGCTGCTCGATCTCCCCCTCCGACAGGCCCGCCTCCTGGGCGGGTGCCGAGGGTGCCTGCGGAGAGAGTGACGTGTACTTGAACTTCTGGGCACACTCTTCACACAGGTGGAGCTCGGTCGGCTTCCCCTTTTCGATGTCGGTGATGTGACAGGTGGCCACTTTGGGGCACCGGTCGCACTTCATTCGTCTTCCGCCCTGACGCTCGCGACTATCCGCCGGTTGGGGACAGTCCAGTCTGCCCTGCCAAGTGATCGGAACCGTGCAGACAGTCTGTCGAAAACCGACTCCCGCTGTGTGAATCACAGCTTGGACAGGCCCCCGCCGTGTCTGCTACAACGTGAGAACGATTCTAGCCGGGGGGTGGGGTGTGTCAAGCCGCTCCCGACTGAGCCCGAATCACCTAACTACTCTTCCAGCTTGTGGATGCGCTCCCGCGTCCCGACTGTTTCCGGGTGTGACATGTCGCGCTTCGTTCCCGACTTCGAGGCCTTTCAGCAGCTCGCGAAGCAGGGAAACATGGTTCCCATTTACCGCCAGCTGGTGGCCGACACCCTCACCCCGTTGACGGCTTACAGCCAACTGCAGTGGGGTGACTCCAGCTTTCTCTTCGAGAGCGTCGTCGGCGGCGAACAGGTCGGCCGCTTCAGCTTTCTCGGATCCGACCCGTTCCTGCAGTTCGAGGTCTTCGGCAGCGAGGTGGTTATTACCCGGGAAGGTGTCAGCGAAAGCCACACCTCGGCTGACCCGCTGGGAGAATTCGAACAACTCGTTTCCTCGTACAAGGCCCCGCATCTGCCCGGTCTCCCCCGCTTCTGCGGAGGGGCGGTGGGGTACTTTGGCTATGACGTTGTCCGATATACCGAGCGGCTCCCGAACGCCCCAACCGACGACCGTCAATTGCCCGATCTGGCGTTCGCGTTCTACGACCGGATGGTCATCTTCGACCAGATCCGCAAGACAATTCTCGTTGTGGTCAACAGCCGCACCACCGGCGCCGACCTGCGCGTCTTGTACGACCGCGCTTGCGAACGGATCGACGAAACCTGCCGCCAGTTGCAGCGGGGAACGGCGAATCTGCAGTTGACCGACATCAACGTCAAGGTCGAGCCCAAGATTCCCTGCAAGTCGAACTTCACCCGCGAAGAGTTCGAACAGGCGGTCTCCAAGTGCCAGGAATACATTCGGGCCGGGGATATCTTTCAGGTGGTCATCAGCCAGCGACTGCAACTGGAGACGTCGGCCCGCCCCATTGACATTTATCGCGCCCTGCGGATCGTCAATCCCAGCCCGTTCATGTTCCTCTTGCGGACCCCCCGGGTGAACCTCGTGGGGGCCTCGCCCGAAATCATGGTGCGGGTGGAAGAGGGTGAAGTGACCATTCGCCCCCTGGCGGGAACCCGCCGCCGCGGCAAGACCGAGGAAGAAGATGTGCGGCTGGAGCAGGAACTGCTGGCCGACCCCAAGGAACGGGCCGAACACGTGATGCTGGTCGACCTGGCACGCAATGATGTGGGTCGCGTCGCCCAGTACGGGTCGGTCACCCTCTCGGACGTGATGAAGGTCGAACGGTACAGTCACGTCATGCACATTACCTCGAACGTGACCGGGCAGTTGGCCCCCGGTCGGTCGGCCCTCGATGCCCTCCGGGCGGGATTGCCCGCTGGAACGGTCTCCGGAGCTCCCAAGGTGCGGGCGATGCAGATCATCGATGAAATCGAGCCGCATCGCCGGGGTCCCTACGCCGGTGCGGTGGGCTACCTCGACTTCACCGGCAACATGGACACCTGCATCGCACTCCGAACCCTGGTGATGGTGGGGCAGACAGCATACGTTCAGGCCGGAGCGGGAATCGTGGCGGACAGCGTCCCCTCCGAGGAATATCAGGAGACTCTGAACAAAGCCAAAGGGCTGCTGACGGCCATTGAGATTGCCCAATCGCAGCTTTAGGGCCCTTGGCGTCCCCTTGGCTTGTCCCCCGTGATGGCCCCCCTTATACTCTCCCGCTTCCTCTCGCCGGTTGCCGTGTCTTCCGTCCGAGAGCGTGTCCAAGAAGCGACATTCTTTCACGTCAGGTTGTTGTCATGGTCTACCGTCCCCGTACCAAGCTCGTCAAAGCCCGCAAGGCCAAGCGCTGCCCCAAGTGTGGCGTGCTTGTTCAACGTCGTGTCCGCTGCAAGGTTTGCCACAAGGCCCAGAAGGCCTGAGTGATACTCGCGAGCCGACCCTCCAGTCAGCCTTGTGACGTTGAACTCCAGCCTGGTTTTCAGTTTTCGCTCACTGCGTCACCAAGATCACCATTTCCAGAGCGCGGAATGGCTCCCACGGTTTGCACAGACTGGACTGATTGGGCGTGATTCCTTGAGATCCGGTTTGCGGATCGCTGTTTGAATGCTGGATTTTCGCGGACCCTCCACGGGTCCGCTTTTTTTTGTCCGGTCCTCATTTCCGGCTCAGGCATCGGTCTCGGACTGAACCACGGAGGTCTTTCTCCTCCGCCGGATCCAGCCAGGTCCTTGGGCAACGCTTTGATTGGATATTCGCCTGAATCGGGCACAGGCCGGTCCGTTCCCGATCCTCACCAGTGCACACACGACACCTGCCCAGTGGTGTCCTGCCAGTTCCCTCCTCGTTGCCCATAGAAAACTCCTTTCGGGAACCGGAGCTGGCAGTGTGGAACGTTTCTCTGCACCCGGCGATTGTCTAGACTCCCATTGGGGTCTGGCACGTGACCTTCGTCCGGCAAACCCCCAAGCTGCCAACGTACCCAATTGATTCACTTCCATGAACGCACCTGCCCGTCCGACCCATCCAGGCGCCGCCGCGGCCACTCCCCCCACAGTCATGATGCGCGATGGCTGGCATTGCCTGCACCTCTACTACCGACTCCGATCGGCCGTGCAGGGGTTCCATTCCAACACGCAGCGGAGCACCCTCGGAGCCCTGACCCGGTCCGTTCAGGGATTGTTGTTCGACAAATCACGATCCACCGAAGCGGGAAAAGAGTTCTGTCAGATCCTTGATCCGCAACGTCCTGGTGCCCCCACCCGTTTGTGCACTTCGGTCGTCATGGGACACAAGGCCGATTTGGCCGTGCTGGCGATGGATGAGAATCCGCTGGTGCTCGACAACCTGAAGCATGCGATCAGAGACAGCCAACTCGGATCGTTGTTCGAATTGGTTTACTCCTATGTCTCGATCACCGAGATCTCAGAGTACGTCCCCACCCTCGAACAGTACGGCGACCGCCTCAAAGCCGAAGGGAACGATCCCGCCAGCCCCGCGTTTGCCGCCAAACTGAAGATGTATGAAGACCGCGAGGTCATCATGCGGAAGCAGCGGCTGTTCCCCGATTTCCCGGACTGGCCGGTGCTCTGCTTCTACCCCATGAACAAGGCCCGTCATCCCCACGCCAACTGGTACACGCTCCCCTACAGCCAGCGAATGGAGATGATGACCGAGCATGGCAAGAGCGGGATGAAGTTCGGGGGTCGGGTGATGCAGGTGATCACTGCTTCGACTGGGCTCGACGATTGGGAATGGGGTGTCACCCTGTGGGGCAAGGAACCCGCCTTCATCAAGGAAATCGTCTATACCATGCGGTTTGACGAAGCCTCGGCCAACTACGGAGAGTTCGGTCCGTTCTATCTCAGCTACATCATGACCCCCGACGCCGCCCTGCGCCAGCTGAAGGTTCTGTCCGACTGATTGGACGGTCTCCCTTCCACTTCGATTCTGGCAAGCCAGTCCCGAACGGCATTGCTTGATGACTGAACGTTCCATTCACCCGCTGACGATCTTCGTCTCGGAATACGTGACCGGGGGGGCTTGGCCCGAGGGGATTCCCACAGGCAGTCTCGCCCGGGAGGGGGCGGCCATGCTGCAGGGGGTGGTCGCCGATCTGGCGGGAGTACCAGGTCTGGACCTGCACTCCACATGGGATCGCCGCCTGGGTCCCGCCGGGTGGAGCCACCACCTGGCTGGGCCAGTTCGTTCTCCTCTGACCGTCCACGAGTCGAATTCTCCGGCCCAAGAGGCCGAACTTTTCGCATTCTGGTCGGGTGCCGCGAGCGCTGTGCTGGTGATCGCCCCGGAACTGGATGGTTTGCTTACGCGGCGCTGCCGGCAGGTGGAGCAACGGGGAGGCCAGTTGCTGGGCCCCGCTGCCGAGGCGGTCGAGTTGTGTGCCGACAAATGGCGGCTGGCCCAGCACCTGCAGTCCGCGGGAATTCCCACAATTCCGACGGAGCTCTGCGATCTGGCCTCGGCCGACGGCACGACCTGGAACTGGCCCTGCGTGATCAAACCCCGCTTCGGAGCCGGTTCGACCTCCACATTTCGGCTGTTTGACACCGTCGCTTTCCGCGAGCTCCAAGCACGCCATCGAGAAGAACCCGCCCTGCGCGACGCCGTCGTACAACCCTGGTTTCCCGGGACAGCCGCCTCCATCGCGGTGATCTGCGAGGGAGGCGGGCGACGCTGCCATCCGCTGCCACTCGCCCGGCAGCAGCTCAGCACCGATGGTCGATTTCATTACCTCGGCGGAGAACTTCCGCTGCGCACTCCGCTGGTTCAGCGGGCGCAGGAATTGGCCGATGCGGCGTGTCAAACCATTCCTGGACTGCGGGGATTTGTGGGGGTCGACCTGCTGCTCGATGAAGCGACCGGCACCGCCACGCTGGTCGAGATCAATCCCCGCCTCACCACCAGCTATCTGGGCTATCGCCAACTGGCTCAGGCAGCGCGGTGGGATGATGGGACCCTGCTCCCGGGTGGAGCGACACTGGCCCGGTCCCTGGTCTGGCCCACGCTGGCGGCGACATCACTCCACTTTTCCGATGCGTCCACGGTGCGGTTTCAACCGGCAGACCTGAGACCCTCAGGCCCCTCCACCGAGCCCCTTTTGGGGGGCGGTGACGAATTCCCCAGCCCCAACCTCCCACGTGATTGAATGAGCGTTCCCACCGAACCGACGGGCCCCGACGGTGCGCGGCCCCCCGTCTCATTCGCCGCGGCGCTGCGGGTCTGGGCCAAGATCGCGGCCCTCAGCTTTGGCGGTCCGACGGGACAAATCGCGGTGATGCACCGGCTCATGGTCGACCAGCACCGCTGGATTAGTGACCGTCGGTTTCTGCACGCGCTGAATTACTGCATGCTGCTGCCGGGCCCTGAGGCACACCAGCTGGTGACCTACACGGGGTGGCTGCTGCAGGGAGTACGGGGGGGCGTCACGGCCGGGCTGCTGTTCATCCTCCCGGGGGCGCTCGCTCTGGGCGTGCTGTCGGTTCTGTATGTCGAATTCCAGCAGACTGCGCTGTTGCAGGGACTCTTCTACGGACTGAAGGCGGCTGTCCTGGCGGTGGTGGTGGAGGCGGTGCTGCGGATCGGACGACGTGTGCTGAAGAATCCCGCGATGTACGCCCTCGCGGCGGCCGCCTTCGTCGCGATTCGGGTGTTTGCCGTACCATTCCCCTGGATCATCGCGGCTTCCGCCCTTGCAGGTCTGGTGGGGGGATGGCTCAACGAACGACTGTTCCTGGTGGTCGCCCCCCGTCAATCGGCGGCCGATGCCGCGCGGGAAGCGGAATACCTCATCTCGACCCACAGCCCTCCCTCGGGACGCCCCCCCAGCATCGGCTCATCGCTGGCGACGACAGCCCTCTGGCTGGCGATTTGGTGGCTGCCCGTGGGACTGTGCTGGCTGGTCTGGGGCGCTGAAAACATCCTCGTGGCCGAGGGATTGTTTTTCAGCCGGGCCGCACTGCTGACGTTTGGGGGGGCCTACGCCGTTTTGCCCTATGTCGCCCAGCAGGCTGTCGAAACCCACCGCTGGCTGTCGACCGGCGAGATGATGGATGGACTGGGCCTTGCGGAGAGCACCCCGGGACCGCTGATCATCGTGCTGCAGTTCGTCGGTTTTCTGGCCGCCTACCGCCACCCGGGGGATCTCTCTCCCTGGATCGCCGCCTTGCTGGGTTCGGCCATCACCACCTGGGTCACCTTCGCCCCCAGCTTTCTGTTTATCTTTGTCGGGGCACCGTGGATCGAACGGTGGCGCGACAACCGCCGGCTGAGCATGGCGCTGTCAGGTGTCACCGCCGCTGTGGTGGGTGTCATCCTGAACCTGGCGGTCTGGTTCGGCGTGCAGACTCTGCTGCATTCCACCCCGGCCCAGTCACCCAACTGGCCGCAACGGGGACTGGGAGCGTTGGGATCGCTCGATCTGGTCGCTCTCGGACTGGCACTTGCCGCAGGGGTCGCGCTCTTGCGGTTCCACCTTGGGCTGGGGTGGGTTCTGGCAGCCGCGGCGGTGGGAGGCTGGCTGGCTCTGCAGGCGACCCCGGGAAGCCTCCCCGGTTTGTGATCCAGGGGGCCTCCAGCCGGTTGTGTCTCCTCAAGGGACGCCGTTCCACCGGGTCTTCCGGATGACGCCCCTGGCGCGTTACTCGGCCGCCAGCGAAACGCAGACGATCTCGCGATCATTGCGGACGTACACCCGGCGGTTGGCGAAGGCGGGATGAGTCCAGACAACCGGACGGCCAAATGCATCCCCCGTGGCCTCGATCACCTTCGCCCGACTGAGCTCTTCATAGCCCCGGGGTGAGAGCCGGGCGAGAATCAACTCGCCCCGCTCATTGAACAGCACCCACTTGTCGCCATGCCGAACGAGAAAGGCGGTCGCGTGCGGAGCGGGACGGTCGTTGGTCGTGGGCTTGAGCGTTTCCCACAGCCGCTTCCCGGTCTGCAGGTCGACCGCCCGCAGATGCCCCGAATCGCAATCGCAACCGTAGATCACTCCGTCGGCAATCAACGGGGTGGCATTCGCACAATAGACACCTGTCGTGGTGGTCCCCTTCCAGACCTCTGAGACGGCGGTTCCCTGCTCATTCAACCGCAGGGCGGCCGCCACCTTGCCAATTCCGCTCGCGAACAACAGGTCGCCCGATTTCTGGGGGATGTTGATCGACATTTTGTATTTGGGGGCGAGGGGATGGGTCCACAGGATCTTGCCCGTTTCCGGATCGAGCGCGTTGAGATCGTCGGCCGTCCAGATCACCAGTTGCCGCTTGCCGGCATGCTCGATGATCGCCGGAGGGCAATACCCGGGATCACTCGCCGACAGAGCCTTCCAGAGCTCTTTGCCCGTGTGCCGATCGAACGCGACAGCAATGCTCCCCTCCCCTCCCGCGAGACAGAGCAGTTTGTCGCCATCGACCAGCGGGTGTCCGCAAAAACCCCACCAGGGAGTTTCGCACTTGTACTCCTCGTTGAGATCTTTGCGCCAGACGATTGAGCCATCCTGCACGCGGGCACAGAGCAGATCTCCTTCGGCTCCCAGCGAGTAAACGAGGTCTGCGGCGACCGTGGGAGTCACCCGGGGACCGCCCGCGTAAGAGATGTTGTATTCAACCCTGTTCTCGATCTTCCACAGTTCCCGACCGGTCGACTCTTCGAGACAGAGCAGCCGTTCCACCCCCTGCAGCTTGTCGCGGGCGCCGGGATTGTTCGTACCCCGCCCCTCCGGACAGACGAAGTCGGTCACAAAGACCCGACCATTCGCGACCGAGGGGCCGGCGTAGCCTGCGGCAATTGCCGTGCGCCACACCACCTTCGGCCCCCCTTCGGGAAACCGCTCGAGGGTGCCAGTTTCGCGCCAGACTCCATCCCGCTGGGGTCCCATCCATTGAGGCCAATCCTCACCCCGCGCCAAGGCGGGGAGGACCAGACTCAGCACACTCCAGAGAACCACAGTGATCCGCATGGCAAACACTTCCGGGAAAGTCGGGACGAAACGGGCCCGCATGACCAGTCCTCCAACGAAGGCGGGGCGGGAAAGGGACCTTGGTGCGGAGTGTAGCGTGAACGGTCCCGGGTTTTGAATCGGAGAAGCCAGATCGTATCCGAAACAAAAGTAAGGGGATTCGGGATCCAGCCGGCGGACAAGTGTGTGAGTATCTGGAATTATTACACCAGAAATTAACAGCAGTGCCCGGTCCCCGAGAGCCCACGGGCCGACATTCCCGAAAACGCACACCGCCCATGGGCGAGGATGGTCTCGCAGATTTGACGATGCAAACACACCGGCGCGGTTGCGTTTCCATTGCACGGCATGCGATCCACCGTAACCCGTTGATCGAGGCCGCCCGGTCGGCGGGGTGACATTCGGTCACAAATTCCAACTGTGCGGTAAGACTCTCAAGGCAGGCCACTGCCGCAAGTGACGACGACACCACGGGGAAGGCGGAGCGACCCAGCGCGGGATCTGGGCCGCTCCGTTCGGCGAAATGGAATGGGACGCCAGGAAGGGAAGGGGGACCCGTTTCTCAGGCGGGTCGGCAGGCAGAGCGGCACCCCGTCCCCGCGAGATACCGCTCCGACCGAGGAAAGAAGCAGACGGCGTGCCAGTCGGCGCCAGGTCCGTGGATCGACCGCCCTATCCCCCGGATGGATTGAGAGTTGAGTCGCAAACAGCATGTTCCCAAAGCGGGCATCTCTGGAGAGTCCCCCAGGAAGGAATTGCAAATCTTGCAGAACACCAGCCGGAATCTGTGCGGAGAATCATGCCAAGGAGTCGTTTGTCCGATGCGGCCCGAACCGGAGCCAACCATGTCAATTCAGGCAAGACAGGCAGAGATTGGCAGTTATTCCGGTTGTTCCACGCGTTCCCGATGTACTGGGTTTTGCGATTGTGCGTCGCCGAAACCATCTGGCACGTGTTTGTGAAGCCCCTCTCAATCCGGAAGGATGCGACATGTCGACCTCAACGCCATCCCAGAAGCCTTGGTTCCTGCCGGTCGCCACGTTCCGGAGCTGGTCGGAAGCGTTCCGAAACCGGACCCCCATGACGAAGTCGGCGTGGGCGCTGGCCTTGGCGACGGCCGGCACATTTGCTGGTTGGTCGGCCACGCCGCACCTCGCCCGGCTGGGAGCTGCGGAATCGACTCAAGCGCAGCAGTCGCAGGCGGCTCTGCGGGCCTTGCTGACCCAGGCGGACGTCGAGGGTCGCCGGGCAGCGGTTTTGGAAATCGGTGCCCATAGCCCCCTGCCCGCGAAGGCCGCCGAGTTGTTGATCCAGCCGCTGCACGACACCGATGTCGAGGTGCGGGCTCTGGCGGCGATGACCCTGTTGCAGAACGATTTTCACGTTGACGCGGCGCTGTTGGTCCTCAGCGATCTGCTGGAGTCGGACGAAGCCGAAGAACGCTGCCTCGCGGCCTTCCTGCTGGGACACTCGCCCGTCCAGCAGGACCTCGCCGAATCGCGTCTGTTGCCCCACCTCTCCGACACCAGCCCCCTGGTGCAACTGCATGTCGCGGAAGCGATGCTGCGTCTGAAGACGGGCAATGACACAGCAGTCAAGGTGCTTTCCGATGCGCTGCTGTCCGAAGAGCCCAGTGCCCGTGCGTTCGCCGTCCACGCCCTGGGTTGCGACACGCACACCCCCTCGGCCACCGTGGCCTACCGCGTGGCGACCCGCCTCGCTGATTCCGATCTGGATGTGGCGGCGGGCTCGGCGTTGACCTTGCTGGTCTGGACCCAGGGGGTCTCGCACCTCGCCGAGGGAGCCAGTGTCAATGATGAGCGAATCGCACAAATTGGACGGCTGCTGGCATCCGAAACCAAGGCAACCCGGCATGCCGCCGCGGTGCGCCTGCTGGAAGGGGTGGGCGAAGCGCCCCTGATGCGGGATCTGTGCCGCAGTCACCTGCGGGATGAAGACCCGCTGGTCCGGGCGTGTGCCGCGCTGGCATTGAGCAGCTCGACGGCCGACTCGGTTGCTGTCGAAACCATTCTGTCGAGCCTGATGGAATCTCGCTCCGCTTCCGAGACCATCATTGGCCTGGGGACCCTGGGACGGATGCCGCGTGCCTCGGCTCCCCTGCTGGAAGCAGCCCGCCAGCATCTCGAGTCGGAACATGCCAGCACCCGCACCCTGGCCAGCTCGGTACTTCTGAAATTCGCTCCCCGGGATCCCGAGGCCCTGAAATGCCTGGCGGCGGGAGTGGCCGACGGAACTCCCGAAGGACGCTCTCTGGCGGCTCGCAGCTGTCAGCTGGTCGACTGGCGGCAGAACGCCCTGCTGCACGACGCTCTGAAACAGGCTGGCCAGGATTCTCACCTTCGCACCCGCCTCTCCGCCAACGAGATTCTGGCGACGGGCGGCACCGCGGGTGAAATCCAGCGGGTCGGCCACACAAAATAGCAGGTGCCCCTCGCTGCCCGCCGTCGAACCAGACCGGCGGCGGGCGCGGGGGGGGTCTAAGCTACTTCTCCGAAAATGTGAATTTCACCACCGACTGAAACAACTGCAGCTCGATGGCTTGGGCATCTTCGTCAATCCGGTAGTCAATGAAATGCAGCGGCTCATCACTCCGGCTCTCTTCATACAGCAGCTTGCCTGTCCGCCGGTCGAGGCTGGTCATCAGAAAACGCTGCTCCAGCCCATTGCCTCCGCGTCGTGGCTCGAAGACGTGCGATGCGAAGGTCACGAGGGGGAGTCCCGCCGGCTGTTGGGGATCGAACTGCTGACGTTCCATCACAGCACTCCACAGCCACTTCCCCGTGGCCCGGTCCAGCAGGTGCACGGTCCCATTCACCGTGAGGTGGACATTCTGGGAATGCCGGACAATGGTCGGTCCATTGGGGAGCGGGCGATTGGCCATCACGAGATAGTGCTCCCCGGTTCGCACAACCTGCATTTCGTGAACCGACTCGCCCGGGTCGATGTCGGTCTCAAACCGCACCTCTCCACGCTCGAGATCCACACAGGTCAGGTGGCCAGTCCCCTCCAGCACGAGTGCCTCGTGCCCCTCCACCTGGGCCACGAGACTCCCTGCAGGAAACTCGCGGCTCCACACATCCTCACCGGAAGCCAGATTCCGCAGGGCCAGCACCTGGCGATCGAGGGGACGCCCCCACACCACCAGATTTCGTCCCCGGGGTGTCAACCACCAGCTGGAGGGAGGCATTCGCACGCTCCCGCGGGCAGCACCATCCCGGGCCCCGTACACCTGGGCCTCGAGCGTCTCGGGGGGAACCACCAGCAACTCCTGGTCATCCCCCAGCAGTCCTGATCCCGGAGTGATCCCTTCGCGGGTCCAGATGGGAAGTCCCGTAAAAGAGTCGAGGGCCGAGAGTCGCCGGCCCCGCAGCACCACAATCTGCTGCTGACTGATTGGTCCCACAACCGCCGTGTTGTCGGGCCCCAGCGGGGCAAAGTTCAAGCGAGCCTGCGCGGGAGCCAACCCCCGCTGCACCATGATGGCCGCCGAAGCCTCGATGAGGTTCTGGTGCCACAGCCACCGGGGTCCGGGATCCTCGGGAGTTCCCAGCAAATCCACAGCCAACAGGTCCTTCCCCACCAGCAGCACCAGCAGATGGTCGCGGACCCAGGCCCGGTTGAATTGGGCATTTCCCGCCCATAGCGGAGTCTGCAGCGCGAGTTTCCAGAGCGGGCGGCCATCGGAGCCCCGGGCGACCAGTTGCTGATCTCCCGTCCCCAGCTCGAGCGTCACATCGGTGAGGTAGGGCCCCCGGGGACCGTCGATCGCCAAAGGTTGCGTCCGACCAATCGCCACGGGACGGGGGCCGGGCATACGCTCGACCGTCACCTCTCCAGTAGGCCAGGGATGCCGGCGTTCCGCGACCCGACGCACCTCCTCTCGCCCTTGCCACTCGGCCGAGCGATCGAGGGCTGGCTGCAGATCGGGATCTCCCCGCCGCTGTCGCTCCTGCAGCTGGGCGATGAATGGACCGACATCCCGCGGCCGTTCGGCCCGCAACAGCAGTTCGCCCCATTCCGACCAGAGCGTTCCCACACCGGTCCCCCGGCTGGTGGCCAGTACCCGCGCCAGGACCAGTTCGGTCCAGAGCCACTCATCTCCGCGCAGCACCTGAGCCCGCTCGGCCAGCAGTCGTGCGGGGTCGGGAACCAATGCTCCAAACAATTCCCAGAAGCGAAGTCCCCGCGCCCGGTCCGGAGTTTCCAGCGACTCCCGCGCGGCGGCCTGCAGCAGTTCCTTCAAATCTTCCCTCTGCGGCGGTTCGGCGTTCGTCACCAGCCGCTCGGCGGCCAGCGTGAGCTGTCGGTCACGGCGGATCAACAGCGAAGTACCGACCCTCTCGAGGGGAAAGTCTCCCAGGTCCAGACGGGCATAGGCCAGCAGTTGGCCCAGCGCGTCGGCCCCCCGCTGCATCCGTTCGTAACCGAGCGCCAGCAACCAGTGCAGACGGGCCCGCTCGGCTGGACTCTCGACCAGAGTCTCGGCCCGGGGGCCAAACGCATGGTAGCGTTCGAAATCGGTCCGCAGTCCCTCCAGCAATGCAGACAGCAGCAATCCCCGGGCCTCGGCATTCTTCGGCATCAGAGTCACCGCCCTTTCCAGATCGGCCAGGGCTCCGTCGAAATCTCCCCGCTCCATTCGCATCTGGCCGCGCACAGTAAGAGATTCGGCATGGTCTGGATCCTGTTCCAGGCGGCTGGTCACTTCGGCCTGCAGAGCCTCGACCTGGCGATACGCCGCGGTCGTTTCCAGCCGTTGTGTGACCACGGTCCCACCGGCCAGCACCAGCGAACCGGGAACCTGGCCCGTGAAAGAACGGGCCCGCGACAGAACCCGGCCATCGGCAACATCGACCGAGACCACTTCGCCGGTCACCAGCGGCACCAGGTAACTGCGGTCAACCAGACAGCCCCTGCCGGAAACCGGCGCAAGCAACGTGGGAGCGTTCCAGGCGGGCGTTCCATCCGCCAAGTGCAGGGTCTGCAGGAAATTCCGGCCCACCAGCACCACCCGGTCATCCAAAACGCCCCCGAGGAACAAGGCTCCTCCCCGGGGAGACTTCCAGAGCAACTGGCCGGTGGCCGCATTCAGACAGTAGACCTCGTCGTTGTCGCGAGGAGTAAAGAGGACCCGGTCGCCGTGTACGACCCCGCCGAAGTCCAGCCAACCGGACTGTTCGGGAACACGACTCGCCTGGCGGGCCATCTGCTGCTGCAGAATGATCATCTGCTGCCGGGGACCGGGTGCTTCGGTGCGGGGGCGGAACCGGAACCGCCACAAGAGCCGCCAGCGGATGGGATCAAACGCGGTGACAAAGTCGGGCCCGGTGGGACACAGCAGGATCCCGGCCGCCACGGAGGGAGTCAGCCCCAGGTGGTGGCGGGAGCGCTCCAGGCCCCCCAGTTCGGGCTCATCTCCTCCCAACGGTTGCAAGGAGCGCAGCTGGCCATCTTCCGGTTCCAGAATCGCCAGGTGGGGGGTCGATCCCAGGTCCACCAAGGCATAGAGCAATCCCTGCCAGGCCAGCGGAGCACCCAGAAAGAAGGTCCCGGCCAGGGGATCGCGCGAAGTATCCCTCGTTCCGCCCGATTCCCACAACAGCCGTCCCGAACGCGCATCGTGGGCCAGAAGCCGATTGGCGGGAAGCTGATTCGGCCCCGTTCGGCTGGGAAGCATCAGGTTGGCAAGCCCCAGGTCTTCCACGGCGAACACCCGCTCTCCATCGGAGGTGATCCCCTGGAAATTTCCGTCGAGCCAATGCCTTTGGGCTACCAGTTGTTCGGCGGGGGTCCCCTGCGTCTGGTTGGATTGCGGGAGCCCTCCCGGACGGAGCAGATCCAGCAGTTCGCGATCGCGCTCGGTCGTCCGCCAGACCAGAGCTCCCGTCACCCGATCAAACGCCCGCAGGTCCAGCAGGGTGCGGACCACCACCAGATCAGCGATCACCAGTGGCGACGCGAGAGAGACCTGGGGGGCGGTTTCGCTCTCGGGTCGCACCTGCTGCTGCAAGTCGGCATGAATGTCCCGTAGCCGACCTTCCAGCGAATTGGCCTCGTAGTCGGCCAGGGTGTCGATCCGCCAGCCATGATTGAGATAGGGGCCGCCACCCGCACCAACCAGATTGTGCTGTGCGTCACCCCGTACATTCAGCCACCCGGGCCGATGTGTTTCCTGGGGCGTCCGGGCGCGGGAGACCACTCCCCGCAGCCATTCGGTCCCCTGCCCCGCCCGGGGTCCGGCGGGAACACTCGCGAGGTTCCAGGTCGCTTCAGGATGTCGCTCCCGCAAGGTATCCAGGACCGCGGCAGCCCGTGTCTCTTCGCCGCAACTGAACAGTGCGGCAGCCAGTTGCAGCGACAACGTGGGATCCTTCGGGCGAATTGCCCCCGGCTGCTCCTTCAGAAGTTCGAAACACGCCGCCGCCTGCCGCGGACGCCCGACCTCCCAGGCCCGCACCCCCATCCGATACAAGGCGTCGCGACCGGCCGAAGTCAGCAGGAACCGATCGATCACTGGGTCGAGGGGCTCGAACCGCGCTGTCAGGTCGTCGAGTAACTTCTGGGCCATGGGGCCGTACTGCGCCTCATAGGCATCGAGACCTTCCGGAGGAAGTTCCGACAGAAGTCGCTCGGCGGCCCGCTTGACACTGGTTTCTCCCGGCCCCAGTTCGGGGAGCACGCAATACTCATCCCGGGGGTTGTCGAGGATTTTCTGCAGTAGGGCCACCCCTTCGGCATACCGTTGCTCTTTGAGGGTCCGGGAAGCGCTCCCCAAGCGGCGGGTCAGCTCCCGTCGGCTGAGCCCTCCCTCCAGCTCGGGTTCGGCGCCTTCCTCCGGCGGGGATTCCGGGGGAATCTGGAACGCCCCGACGGTCCCGGGCAGCCCGTTCGAAATCAGCCCCGCCAACAGCACCCCAAACCACCACCCCCGTGTTCGCATCGGCTGCAACATCCATCACCTTCCTGGGAGCAAGAAGACCGGCCGGCACACCTGCAGTCCGCAGCTTCCAGCGGATCTGCAGATGGCAGAATAGTCTGTGACCGGGGCGGGGTCATCCGCAACAGCGGGGGCTGTCAACCGCAACCCCTCCGGAACATCAGCCACGATGAATCACATCGGGGCCTTCGGTCCCGGCAGTCTTCTCGTAGTAGCCATCCCCCGCCTTGCGGTATTGGGTAAACCCCTTGGCTTCGAGGTTGGCCGGCTTCAACAGATGCCCCTTCCCCATCGAATGCGACACCGAGGACAAGACCCGCTCGCATTCCTGGCCACACTGGGGGCAATTCGTAAGCGGATCGGCCCCCATCGACTGCAACACCTCAAACCGGCCCGGGCACTGGGTGCAGGCCCCACTGCGCGGAGCGTATTCGTAAATCGGCATGGTTCACATCGACCCCAGCAGAGACAAACACAGGAACAACGGCACATCGTCCGGTGGATAGATTATAAGCCTTTTGGGGGGCAGTCGTTTAGTTAGACCGGGTGCCCCTGCAGCACCTTCCATCAGGGTTGCGGGTGGGACGACCGAGCCGAGGATCCACTCAGCCCGCGCAGTTGTGGCAATGCCCGCGCACAAGGATTTCGGTGATTTCACCAATCGACTCGGCACTGGTCTTGAGGGCCGTGGTGACCGATGACCCTGGCAGACAGGTCACACTGCCACAGTCGAGGCAGAGGAAATGCGGATGAGCCGCGCCGTGGGAATGTTTCTCGGATCGGATCTCAAACCGCCAGACATGATCCCCCAGTTCGGAACGCGACAACAGCCCCGCTTCGGTGAGATCGTTGAGATTGCGAAAGACTGTTGCCTTGTCGAGGCCGAGACCTGCGACAGCCGCGGCAACCTCCGCGTGCGACTGGGGACGCCCCACCTTGCGCAGCTGTTGCAAAACAGCAATGCGGGCCGAAGTGGACCGCAGCCCGGATTCGCGCAGGAGTTTCTGGATTTCGGAAAGTACTGATGCCTTGGTGGCCATGCGACTCATTCCCGGGAGGGGACCACGATTCCCGACAGGCGGAATGCGAGACACCGGATTCCGTCTCCCAACAACCGCTCCGTGACTACTGTGTGGCGTGTAGACTATCGCGTGATTCTTTGAAAATGAAGAGGCCTCTTCTCCCGTGCCACCAGTCATGGTTCCAGCCAAGTTCCAGAGCCTCAGACACCGAGTGTTGTAGGACACGGTTCCCGCCGCCGACTTTTCCGGATATGATGAACAAAAGAGAGCAACCAGGTGAACAAAGTACTCATTTCGCGTGAGGCTGGGCTGTGCAGAATGCGATTGCCAAACACTACACACGGGCCATCATGGGACTCAGTGCGTTGTTGGCACTGCTCTGCATCGTGATGGCGACCTCGCTTTACAGGCAGCAGGTCGAGATTCTGGAATTGCAGCAGCAGACGGTGCTTGCGCTGCATGCGGCGGATGCCCTGGGGGAGTCGATGATTGATCTCTCCTTCCTGCTGAAAGACCAGGTGGCCGACGTTTCAATTCTCCACAGCCGCATCGAGGAGAATCTGCAGGAGATTCCCCGGGAGAACCTCAGCGACAGCCAGAAACAACTCCTGGCCACCTTGCAGACATCATTTGCGGAATATCAGCAACGATTCGATCGGCTTCCCTCCCCCCAGACCCCCGGATATGAGGCGGAGGTCTCCAGGACTGTTCAATTTTTGACCGAAAACACGATTCCAGCCTGTCGCACGTTTCAAGATTTGACCGATGATCGGCTCGATGCGGCGGGAGCGTCGCATGCCTTGATTCTCCGGGAGTTGGCCTGGGGTGTGGCGGCGGTCGGTGTCGTGGGAAGTCTGGCGGGCGTGATGCTGGGCTACGTGGTCGCCCTGGGAGTCCGTCGGACCATTCGTCGGCTGCAAGTGCAATTGAGAGACACCGCCGGAAAGCTGCTCGAGACACAGTCGGAAATCGTGGTGACCAGTGAGGGGCCGGAACAGGATCTGGACACGCAAATCCGGCTGTTGACCCACGAAGTGGGAGCGGTTGTCGCACGGTTGAGACAAAGGGAACTGGAGGTGCTGCGCTCCGAACAATTGGCCGCCCTGGGACAACTCGCGGCTGGGGTTGCGCATGAGATCCGGAATCCGCTGACGTCGATCAAGCTGTTGGTTCAGGGGGCACACGGTCCGCAAGCCACTTCCCGACTCACTTCCGAGGATTTGTCGATCGTGGAACAGGAAGTGCTCCGAATGGAAAACTCGCTCCAGACCTTTCTGGATTTTGCCCGTCCGCCACGGCTCGAACGTCGACGGGTCGATCTGGGATCGCTGGTCACACAAACCTTTGAGCTGTTGCGAGGACGAGCGGCGAAACAGCGTGTCGAACTGCGATTTCCCCCCCCCGAGACCCCCATCTGTCGGGAGGTGGATCCCGTCCAGCTGCGTCAGGTTCTGCTGAACCTGGCACTGAATTCCCTGGATGTGTTGCCGACGGGGGGTTGGCTGCAAGTTGATCTGTGGTGCGATCCCCAGGGAACGGCCGAATTGCAGTTGTGCGACAATGGTCCCGGGATCAGCCCCGAGATGTCGGGCAAGTTGTTTCAGCCATTTCAGAGCAACAAGGAGACTGGTTTGGGCCTGGGTTTGGTGATTTCACGCCGCATTGTGGAGGAGCACGGGGGAACCCTCGAGCAAGTTCCACGCCCGCAGGGCGGAGCCTGTTTCCGACTGCGGCTGCCCGCGACTCCCGAGAAGCCAGAGCATGTTGTCGATCCTGTTGGTGGATGATGAACCGTCGATCCTGCACGCCTATCGCAGGGTGCTGGAGTCACCCGATCTGCAGTTGTGCCTGGCCTCGAATGGGGCGGAGGCGATGGAACAGATGCGAAAGGTGCAGCCGGATGTGGTGGTCCTTGACGTTCATTTGGGAGACAGCACCGGGCTGGATACCTTCGACGCCCTGCAGAAACTGAATGCCCGCACACCGATCATCCTGGTGACGGGGCACGGCACCACTGATCTGGCGATCGAGGCCACCAAGCGGGGGGCGTACGAATACCTGCTCAAGCCGCTGGATCTCGGCACCCTGCGCGACCTGATCCGCCAGGCGGGCGAGACCAGCCGCCGCATGCAGACTCCCGCCGTACTTCCCGAAGACCAGGGTCCTGACGACGGCGGCGGGGACCGCTTGATTGGGCGCTGTCCGGCCATGCAGGCGGTGTACAAGCAGATTGGTCGGGTGGCGGCCCAGGATGTGACGGTGCTGATCCTGGGAGAGAGCGGGACCGGGAAGGAACTGGTGGCGCGTGCGATCTATCAGCACAGCCACCGCTGCGGGCGCCCGTTTCTGGCCATCAATTGTGCCTCGATTCCCGAGAATCTGCTCGAGAGCGAATTGTTCGGACATGAACGGGGGGCCTTCACCGGAGCCGACCGGAAGCGGATCGGCAAATTCGAGCAGTGCCATGGAGGAACGATCTTCCTCGACGAGGTGGGCGACATGGCCCCGCTCACCCAGACCAAGATCCTGCGACTGCTGCAGGAGCAGGCTTTCGAACGGGTGGGGGGCAATGAGACCATCCGGACGGACGTGCGACTGATCGCCGCCACCAACGCAGACCTCGATCGGGCCGTGCAGGAGGGCCGGTTCCGGGGCGATCTGCACTTTCGGCTGAAAGTCTTCACGATCTCCCTACCGCCACTCCGCGAGCGGGGAGATGACATTGAATTGCTGCTGCAGCATTACCTCCCCCGTTACTCCCGCGAGCTGGGGAGAGATGTCCCTTCGCTGAAGCCAGAGACCCTGAATTTGCTGAAACGCTACAGTTGGCCAGGAAATGTTCGCGAGCTGCAGAGTACCGTGAAACAGATGTTGCTCAACAGCCGCGACTCAACCTTCGGTCCGGCGGTATTGCCCGGCGAGATCCTGCTCGAAACCCAGGCCTTGCCCCTCCCCGCGGAGTGCGACCACATGTCGGCGGCCTGGGAACATTTTGTCAATGAGCGTCTTGCCGCAGGCTCGGAAAACATCTACTCCGAGGCGGTCGAGCTCATGGAACGCGAGATCATTCCCCGCATCCTGAAGCACACCGGGGGAAACCAGCTGCAATCGGCGCGGCTGTTGGGAATCGCCCGTAACAGCCTCCGCAGCCGGATTCGTTCGCTGCGGATCCAGATTGGACGCTCGGTCGACTGGGAGACCGCGGAGGATTCCCCCTGAAAACCCCGGGTGGGCCCGTCTTCGGACCAATCTGGTCCCCGACACGTCCACCCCCCGCTTCTGCCATCCCCCTTCGGGTCGGGAATTCGCAGGTGCAACCCGATCTGTCAGCCGTCTCTCGTTCTTCCCTTGGGAACCCGCCCACTTGTCTGCCATCCCGCTTCCCCTGGCCGACGCTCCCGCCGTGGACCGCCCGCTGACATCTCTGGAAATCGAACAGGTCATCCCCCAGCTCGGAGCCCTGCTGCCATTCCAGGGACCGATCAGCTCGTTCGTCTTTCTCAACCCCCTGCAGGGACTCGAAGACCTCCCCTTCGATGAGGCTGTCCGCCTCGGAGCCGAGATTTTTGGCTGTGCTCCGTACCTGTCGGAGGAGCGGTATTTCCACAAACAACAGCAGGGCCGAATTACCTCCGAAGAACTCTCGGCCGTGCTGGTTCGTGAATTGGGACCCGCCGCCCGCGAGCGCGTGGGGCCCCGGGGAACACGGCTCGATTTCCGCCTGCGCATGTTGACCCACCGGATGCATTTGGGGCCTCCCGAGGAGATGGCCTGGTGGATCGCCGAGACAGACGCCCTGAAGCGGCTGCAGCAGGACGTTCCCGAAGAAATCCGCCATGCCTTCGTGCGGCGGTCACGCACGTGGATTCTGGAAGCCGGTACGCTCTGGTCGGGTTGGCCGCAGGCGGAGTACGGAACTCCCGGCGACGACTGGTCCGACCAACTTTGGGAGCAGGCGGCCCTGGCCTGTCTGTGGAAGGTGGTGCTGCAGGGAGTGGAACGGGTCCGGTTGCAGCCCGCCCAACCGCCCCGTCAACGGCGGCTGCGTGATTGTCTCTTGCAACTCACGGGAATCGACACCGACCTGACTGTTCATGAACTTTTGATTCGCCTCTGTGCGGCACTGACCGACCAGGGAATGGCGGGTTGGCCGCTGCCCCACCGCGACGAGGGACTGTGGAAGGCCTTTCTGGCACTGTACTCCGAACCGGGATGGCTGACCCGGAATTGGCTGGTCCCGATTCGCGACACCCTGGCGCGGCTGCACAGCGATCAGGTCTCGGCGGTCGATTCCCTGCGGGAATCCTTGCGGGAATTGGGGGTCTCCAGCGGGAATCTGATGGACTGTCTGCGGGACAGCCTGGTCCCCCTGCGAGGTTGGGCTGGTCTGTTGTGGCAGATGGAGACCCGCGGCGACCGGGTCGCGAAGCCCGTCCAGGCCGGCACGCTGCTGGAATTCCTCGCGGTGCGTCTGTTGTTGGATTGCCAGGCGCTGCGCTCTGTCGCGGCCGAACGGCTGAATTACCATGGCCCCCTCGCCGGGCTCTGGCGGCTCCCCCTGACCGCCCCGAGAGACAGCCACTCACAGCAGCTCGAATTGGTGGGCTTGCAGGTGTTTCAGGCGGCGCAATGGTGCGGCTGGACCGCGGGTGAAATGCTGGAATTGACCGGCCCGCAATGGGAGGACCTGGTTCGGGAAATCGAAACCTTTCCTCCGCTTGAACGGTGCCGGATCCAGCACCTCGCGTTTGAGACGCGGTTCCGCGAGAAGGCGCTGCACGCCATGGCCTGCCGGGCGGCCCTGCCCCACGCCCAGGTCGCCACCCCCCGATTTCAGGCGGTGTTTTGCATCGACACGCGGGAAGAGTCGTTCCGGCGCCACCTCGAAGAGGTCTGCCCCGAAGTCGAGACTTTTGGAGCGGCCGGTTTCTTCGGCGTGCCCATCTACTACAAGGGGGTCGCCGACGCCCACTACAGCACCCTCTGCCCGATTGTCATCCGGCCCCAGCATTGGATTGTCGAGGATGTCATCTATACCCAGGAGGCCAGCAACCGGCGGCGCACCCGCACCCGCCAGGCGCTCGGAGAGGCCACCCATCGTGTTCAGGAGGGAACCCGGGGGCTGGCAACCGGAGCGTTGCTGACGGGAGGACTGGGAGTGCTCGCCAGTGTTCCGCTGATCGCCAGTGTGCTCTTCCCGCGGCTGACCTCCAAGGTCCAGCACCAGGCCGCCCGGCTGCTGGCTCCTCCCAAAGGGACCCGGCTGCGGCTGGAAAGACTGACGGAAAAGCCCGGCCCCGAGGGAGACGCGATCGGCTTCTCGCTGGCCGAAATGGTCAACATGTCGGAGCGGACCCTGCGGGACATCGGACTGATCCGGAACTTCGCCCCGCTGGTGTTCTTCGTGGGGCATGGCTCGTTCTGCCTGAACAATCCCCACAAATCGGCCTATGACTGCGGCGCCTGTTCGGGAGGGGCGGGAGGGCCGAATGCCCGGGCCCTGGCGTCAATGCTCAACGACATGCGGGTCCGCCTGGCCCTGGCCGAACGGGGAATCGAAATCCCCCATTCCACCACGTTCCTGGGAGCCCTGCACAACACGGGAGAGGACTCGATCACCTACTACGAACTCGAGACCCTGTCGATCGCCCAGCAGCGCAATTTCGAATTCGCCCGCCAGCAGTTTGAAGAGACTTGTGAACGCAACGCCCGCGAACGTTGCCGCCGGTTTTATTCGGCACCGCTCGATCTGACCCCCGCAGCGGCCCTCCGCCATGTCGAAGCCCGGACAGTCGACCTGGCCCAGACGCGTCCGGAATTCGGCAACGCCACGAACGCGATGTGCTATGTGGGGCGACGCAGCCGGATCCGCGGACTCTACCTCGATCGCCGCTGCTTTCAGGTCTCGTATGACTCCACCACGGACGATTTGGAGGCGACCATTCTGGGACGCATCCTGGGGGCGGTGGTTCCTGTCTGCGAAGGAATCAATCTGCTGTACTACTTCTCCTACATCGACCCCCAGGGCTGGGGAGCGGGAACCAAGTTGCCCCACAATGTGACCGCGCTGCTGGGCGTAATGGACGGGGCTGCGAGTGATCTGCGGGGAGGGCTTCCCTGGCAGGGAGTTGAAATCCATGAGCCGTTGAGACTGCTGTTCGTGATTGAAAGCCAGCCCGAGGCGATCAGGAAAATCATGGCCCGCAACCCCACGGTGCGGCAGATCATCGCGAATGGCTGGGTGCAGGTGGCGCTGCTGTCTCCCGACTCGGCTGATCTGCTGTTGTTCGAAGCGGGAGATTTCCGGCCGTGGTCCCCCCGCCATGGTGGACTCGCCCGGGTCGATTCGTCGTGGGACTGGTTCCGGGGACGGCGGGACAATCTCGATTTCGCCCTGCTGGATCCTGTGCGGGAGGTGCCTCATGCCTGACCTCGAAATCCTGATCCAGTCGTTGGGTCTCGTGGTGGTCATCGCCCCCAGTGTGCTCCTCTGCTGGCTGGGAATTCCCTCGCTGTTGGGGCGTCCCCTGCCCGAAACCTGGGTCCACCGGGTGGTTCAGACGGTGATCTGGACCGGGTTGCTTGCAGCGCTGGCCGTGCTGGGACTGATGTTGGTCAGCGACCAGACACATGTGATGGTCGTGGGGCGGCATTGGGTGCACATTCCCCACTATCACTTCGCCTTCAAGCTGGTCTTCGACCGGTTGTCAGTCCCTTTGGTGATCCTGACGTTCCTGCTGTGCGGCACCATCGGAGCGTTTGCCGCGCGGTATCTGCACCGCGAATCGGGCTTCAACCGGTTTTTCGTGTTGTACTCGGTCTTCCTGTTGGGAATGACCGTGGCCTCGCTCGCGGGAACGATCGAGACACTGTTCGCCGGCTGGGAACTGGTGGGACTGTCATCCGCATTTCTGGTCGCCTTTTACCACGAGCGGCGTGGACCGGTCACCAATGGGTTGCATGTCTGGTCGGTCTATCGCGTGTCCGACGCCGCACTGCTGATCGCTTCGGTGGTGATGCATCACCTTTCGGGCGAGGGGGATTTTGACCGGCTGATCCGGGGCGACGGGAGTTGGCCGTTTGGGTCACCGACGCTGTCGGTGTCGCAGGCCACCCTCGCCGGCCTGCTGCTGGTGGTGGCGGCGGCCGGGAAGTCGGCATTGATTCCCTTTTCGGGCTGGCTGCCACGGGCCATGGAAGGTCCCACTCCGTCCAGCGCGGTGTTCTATGGTGCGTTGTCGGTACACCTGGGGGCCTTCCTGATGCTGCGGGTCAGTCCCCTGCTGGACGCGTCTCCGGTGACCTGTGCCGTCATTGTCGTCCTCGGCCTGGCCTCGGCCGCGTTTGGGGCCCTCGCCAACCGAGTCCAGACCGACATCAAATCAGCGCTCTCGTTCGCCTCACTGACCCAGGTGGGGCTGATCTTCGCTGAAATCGGACTGGGACTACGGTACATCCCTCTCGTGCACATTCTCGGCCATGCCTGCTGGCGGACGCTGCAATTCCTGAGAGCGCCCACGGTGTTGCACGACTTCCGACAACTCGAAAACGCCGTCGGGGGAAGCCTGGCGGGCCGACGACGATCGTGGGAGGAATGGATTCCTGAAAACTGGCGGAGCTGGGCGTATCGCTTCGCGTTGGAACGGGGAGAACTCGACCAGGGACTGTTCAACTGGTTTGTGATTCCACTCCGCGATTTCTTCATCGCCTGTGACCGCCACGAACAGCGTCTGTTACTGGGCAACCTCCCCGCGCAGAAAGTGGAAACCGAACCTTGGAGACGGGTGCTGGAGGAGACCCCGTGATGAATCTGCCCTGGCTGGAGTGCTCAATCTGCATTCCCCTGTTGATGGCACCGCTCGTGGCCCGACTCGACGATTCCGGGAAGGCCCGGATCTGGACTCTCGCGGCCAATACCATCGCACTGCTGTCTTCCGTCCTCGCCTGGTACGTGCATGAATCGACGGGTGAATCCGCGCGTTCTGCGGGTCTCCCCGGGCACTGGCTGGCGCTGGATTCGTTCAGCGCTCCCCTCGGCCCACTGGCCGCCCTGGTCTTTCTGGCCACCACACTGGTGACACTCCGCACGAAAATTCGCCGGTTCAGTTTCGCCGGTTCGCTGGTGAGCGAGGCCCTGACACTGGGTACGCTGGGGTGCCTGGAACCTTGGGGCATCGTCGCGGGACTGTCACTGGGAGTCATCCCCCCCTTGCTGGAATTGAGGCGGCGACAACAGTCGCCGCGCATTTTCGGACTGTCGATGGCATGCTGTGTGTCACTGCTTGTCCTGGGGCAATTGCTGGAAGATTATGAGGGGGTCAATCGGTTCCAGGAGTGGTGGGCCGGCATCCCCCTGTTACTGGCGGTACTGATCCGTTTTGGAGCATTTCCGTTCCATCTGTGGGTCAGCGAGTTGTTTCAGCAGGCGTCCTTCGGGACCGCCCTGCTCTTTGTGACCCCGATGCTGGGAGCATACGCCTGCGTGCGCCTGGTCATGCCCGTGTCGCCTGATTGGGTCCTGCGGGGAATCGAAATGGGATCGACATTCACAGCCCTGTATACCGCAGGCCTGGCGACCGTACAGACCGATGCCCGCCGATTCTTCTGCTGCCTGTTTCTGAGTCATTCGGCCCTGGTGTTCGTGGGACTGGAAACGCTCACGGAAATTGGTCTGACCGGAGCCCTGTGCATCTGGTTGTCTGTGGGATTGTCACTCACAGGTTTCGGACTGACACTGCGGGCCATCGAGTCGCGCCGCGGGCGGGTTATGCTCGACCACTTCCAGGGCCTTTATAACCATGCTCCAGGACTGGCCATCGGTTATTTGCTGACGGGACTGGCCTGCGTGGGCTTCCCGGGAACGGTGGGATTCGTCGGAACGGAATTGTTGGTCGACGGAGTGGTGGAACAGCAACCAATCAGCGGGATTGCGGTCGTGCTGGCCTGTACCCTGAACGGGATCGCGATCCTCCGCTCCTACCTGAGGATCTTCACGGGTAGTCATCAACAGACGTCGGTCTCCCTCAGCCTTCGCAAACGCGAGCAGGTTGCCGTGTTGTCACTGGCGGCACTGATCCTGATTGGCGGAATTGTTCCACAACCTGGCATCAGTTCGCGATACCGCGCGGCGATCAAGCTGCTCGGTCAACGGGTACCAATTCTCCGCACTCCCAGTCGTCAAGAGGCCTTGCCAGCGCCGCCGCTCGATCCGACCAAATGAATTGCTCGGCATTTGAACAAGCGACAGTCCAGGTCCTGCTGGCCCCCGCCAAGCCACTCTCTGCAATTCACCATTCCGACAGCAGCCGCCACACCGCAGCGTGTGATCAAAACCTGCCCCTCTTGGAACTCCTTGACTCACTCCGGAAACCGATCGGCATTCACATCCTGGAAGAACCATTGCTGCGGGCGAGCAGGCTGGACGAAATGCCTTGGGTCACGATCACGGATTCCCCCTTTCTTCTTCAGCGGTCGACTGCGGGTTTTCGAGGTCAATCGCGACACCCTTGGCAGGACTTCGAGGAATGTGAAAGATAGCGGGTGTTCTTTGGAGCCAATCGGCCGGCGGAGCAGGCACAGGATTTGCCAGCGAGTACAGATCCAGAACCCTGTGTGTCGACACTCGTCGCCCGGAATTCAGGAACCCGTGACTTCCGACGCGGAATGGCCCCCAGCGGAGCCGATTCGCAGGACGGCAGTCGTGACCAGGCCCGACGACCGGATTCTGACTCGAGTGCCCGAGACGACGCAGAGAGATCCACGGGGCGTCCATCATTCTTCCGCTGAGTTGCAACCGTCTGATCATGGTCACTGACACCGCTCTCCCGACGCCATCTGCATCTGCCAATTCCCTCCGCCGCGACCTGACCGCCGGGGGCGTCGTTTTTCTGGTGGCGTTGCCGTTATGTCTGGGGGTGGCGCTGGCTTCGAACGCTCCGCTCTTCGGAGGTTTGCTGGCAGGCATCGTCGGCGGGCTGGTGGTGGGGCTGTTGAGTGGATCGCATACGAGCGTCAGTGGACCGGCTGCCGGCCTGGCCGCTGTGGTCGCCACCCAGATTGCCAAATTGGGGAGCTACGAGTCGTTTCTGCTGGCGGTGATGCTCTGCGGTGCGATTCAGATCGTCCTGGGGTGGCTCAAGGCGGGAACCCTGGCGGCCTTCGTCCCCGGGAGCGTGATTCGGGGTCTGTTGGCGGCGATCGGCCTGATCCTGATCATCAAGCAGTTACCCCACCTCGTGGGCTACTCATCGGAACTCCTGGGGACGATGTCGCTCCAGCCAGACAACGCGCCTCCACGCGACGGTTTCTGGCAACATATCCATTTTCCTGCGGGTGTGATTGGCGTTTTTTCGCTGGCGGTGTTGTTGGTTTGGGAGCGGACACCGAGACTGAAACAATCCTTGATTCCCGGCGCACTTTGTGTGGTGGTGGGGGCAGTCTTGCTCCAGTTGCTGCTGGCCCGAGTCATGCCGGGGGAGCAATTGACAACCCGGCAGCTTGTACAAGTCCCCGTTGCCGAGAATCTCATGGGCGTTGTCGGGTTCCTCACACTTCCAGACTTTAGCGCCCTGGGACAACCGGGGGTCTACCTGACCGCTTTGACTCTGGCGTTGGTTGCCTCCCTCGAAACCCTGTTGAACCTGGAGGCGGTGGACCGACTGGATCCCAGGCGGAGAACCTCGCCACCCAACCGGGAACTGATGGCGCAGGGAGCGGGAAACCTGCTGGCCGGATTGTTGGGCGGGTTGCCAGTGACGTCGGTCATCGTTCGCAGTTCAGTGAACATCAATGCCGGCGCACAGACGCGTCTCTCGGCAATCGTGCATGGATTCCTGCTGTTGACCTGCGTTGTACTGATCCCGGCGGTTCTGAACCAGATTCCTCTGTCGTGCCTCGCCGCCGTTCTGATCGCGACCGGCCTGAAGCTGGCCAATCCCGGTTTGTTCCTGCAGATGTATCGGTCCGGCTGGGAGCAATTCCTGCCATTTGTCGTCACGGTGGGTGCGATTCTGGCGACTGACCTGCTGGTTGGAATCATGATCGGCCTGGTCTTCAGCATCCTGTTCATCTTGCGGAGCAATATGCGGACCCCGCTGCGCACCGCTCTGGAGCACCATGTGGGGGGGGAGGTGCTGCACGTCAAGCTTGCCAACCAGGTGAGCTTCCTGAATCGCGTGGCACTGCTGCGGACCTTTGACGAGGTTCCCCCCGGTGGCAACATCCTGATCGATGCGAGCGAAACCGACTATCTCGACCCCGATGCCCGGGATCTGCTGCGGGAAATGCGCGATGAAATCGGCCCAGCCCGGGGAATCGTCGTCAGTCTGACCGGGTTTGATCCCCAGGACCCCACACTCTCCAACCTGCTGCGTTACACCGATCAGGCCAACGAGGAACTTCAGTCACGACTCAGGCCCGATGAGATTCTGTCGATCCTCGCGGCCGGCAACCGGCGTTTCCAGAAGGGGGAGACACTCGTGCGGGATCTGGTCCGTCATCGGGGCACTGTCGCCGACAGTCGCCATCCCCTGGCGGTTGTGCTCAGTGGTGCGAGTTCGCGGACCCCCGTCGAGCTGATTTTTGATGTCAGTCTCGGCGACCTGATCTGCACCCGAGTTGCGGGCAACCTCCCGTCGCAGGCCGTACTGGCCACCATCGAGTACGCCTGCGTCGAGGCGGGGACGGGCCTTGTGATTGTCATGGGCCACACTTCAAACTCGCTGATTCGCCTCGCCGTCGAACACCGACTGGGTATCACCTCGCCAGAAATTGTGCGGGCCGAGCACCTGCGGACAACCCTCGAAACCATCCACGAGTCTTTGGATTCCAGGCAATTGACGGAGTGGAGGACCATGAATGCACTCCAGCAGGACGCCATGGTGAACCAGGTGGCAATGCACCATGTCACGCGAATGCTGGGATTGGTGCTCGAACGCAGCCGAGTCATACGGGATCTCCATACCCAGGGACGAATCAAGGTCGTGGGGGCGATGTACGATGTCCAATCAGGCAATGTCGAGTTTTTCGATGAGGCGGCCCCGGCCCAGTGAGTTCCTGTCTCACTGAATCGTGCGGGGCGGGAACCTCACATGCTGCCGGTCGGCGACGGGCCGGGATGGAGGTCCCGGGAACTGTCGGCCCAGCGCTCCGCAAGGAAGGGAACCGTGATTGACGAAGAGTCGAAACGGATCCGATCCCCGGATCGCCTCGAGAATGGCCTCCAACCAAGCTCGGCGCAGGGATTCGCGTTGAATGCTCCATTCGGCTTTCGGCGGCACAATTCTCCCGCCTCGGCTCCGCACTCCTCCGAAGAGGAAGCGACGATTCCCGATCGATCCCCTGTTACACACACCGATCTGCCGTTCGGTGTGGACAAGCGACAGCGCTGGTCGTTCTACTGCATTCGTTGTCGGCACGCGCACATTCCTTGCCGACAGCCGGGCCTGGCCCGCAGCCCCCTTCACCGTTCCCCACAGCCGATTTCATGTCGACCGCGGAGGTCTTCCGACCACGTCATCAGGTCCTCGCGCTGGCCCTGCCCGCCCTGGGCGAGCAGTTGCTGAATTTCACAGTCGCCCTGTACGACACTTTTCTGGCAGGTTACATCAGCACCGGAGGGCATGAAACCGGGCTCTACACCACCACGGTGGGCATTGCCTCTTACCTGGGTTGGCTCGCCAGCCTGCTGTTCGCCCTTGTGGGAACCGGAACCACCGCCCTCGTCTCGCGGGCCCGGGGCCGGGGAGATCTCGCCGAGGCCAACCGGTTCGCCAACCGCTCCCTGCTGCTGGTGACTCCGCTGGCCCTCCTGATTGCCGGAGCGCTCTACGCCGCCGCCCCCCGGCTGGCCGCACGGGCTGGATTGGTCGGAGAATCGGGGCAGGTCCTCACGACTTATCTCCGGACCGATGCGCTGGGGCAATTGCTGTTCGGCTATTGCCTCGTGGGAGCGGCGGCCCTGCGCGGCATGGGAGACATGCGGACCCCCATGTGGATCCTCGGGGGGGTCAATCTGCTGAACATGCTGGTGGCGACCGCCCTCGTGTTCGGAACCCGCGGAAACTCGCCTTTCCAACCGCTGGCGGGTCTCGTAGGCGACTGGAATTCGTGGGGGGTGTCGGGGATTGTTTCCGGCACACTCTCGGCGCGACTGGCCGGGGGAGCGGCGATGCTCTGCGTCCTTGCGCGCGGAATCAATGGACTTCGGCTGACTCCCTCCCTGCTGATTCCCGACCTGGCCGATCTGCGCCGGATCCTGCGCGTCGGGCTGCCCGCCGCACTGGAAGGACTGACACTCTGGACCGGGCAGTGGCTGTTCCTGGAAATCATCTCCCAACTCGGGAGCGAGTCGGATGGCAGTGCTTACAAGGCGGCCCACATGATCGGCATGGATGCCGAGGCCCTCACCTACCTGCCAGCCACCGCCTGGGGTTACGCGGCCGCCTCCCTGGTGGGACAGAACCTGGGTGCGAACCGGCCCGAACAGGCCCGTGCGGTCACCCAGGAAGCCACCCGACACGCCATCGTAATTGCCCTCATCGGCGCGATGGTGTACTACTTTGGTGCCGAGACAATCTATCAGGTGATGTCCCGCGAAGAACCGGTACGGGTCATTGGTGCTCCCGCCCTGAGGTTTCTTTCGTGGTACCAGATCCCCTTGGCGATGGTCATCGTCTACCTGCAGGCCATCCGGGGTGCAGGTGACACCCGGGCGGTGTTGATGATCAATTTCCTCGGTTTTTTTCTGGTCCGACTGCCGATCGCCTGGTGGCTGGGGCTGCATCTCCAACTGGGATTGATCGGGGCCTGGTCCGGGATGAGCATCGATGTGCTGTGTCGCGCCATCGTCGCGGGAATCTACTTCGCCCGCGGCGGCTGGTCCCGCACCCAGGTGTGAGTTTCTCCAGTTCAATCTCCGTACCCCCGGATTCCCACGTCCCGCATGTCCTCCGACCGCCACCCCCCGCACGATCCCGCTCCGGCCCCCCCCGGTCCAGACGCGGGGTGGCTCTTCTGGCTTCCCTGGCTGCTGGGCTGTATCACGTTTGCAGCGGGCGAATTGGCCCCCGCCTGGCTGTTGGGAGAATCGTGCCCGTCCCCCTGGCAGTGGTTGGTCGAAGCCCGGCTGGAATCGCTGGCCTGGTTCGGGCTGCTGCTTTTGGGACCAGTCGCCTGGTTCTGGCCGACGCGGTCCCCACGACCGGGTGCCGACGCCGCGCGGCAGGGACCGGGCGAATTGTCCCTCGGTAAAGACCTGCTGTGGTCATGCGCGATGGGGTTTCTGGCTTTCGCGGTGGCGGCGAAAACCGGAAGCCGGTGGAGTGACCTCCCCCCGGGACTGCATGACGAATTCAGCTATCTCTTTCAGGCCCACACCTTCCTGGCCGGGCAGACCTCGTTTCCCAGCCCGCCGCTGCCCGAACTGTTCGACCAGATGCATGTGCTGAATGACGGGCGCATGGCCAGCCGTTACTTCCCGGCGACAGGTCTTTGGATGGCCCCCTTTTTGGCGATGGGGAATCCCTGGCGGGGCTGGTGGCTGGCCCAGGGATTGCTGGCCAGCCTGATGTTCTGGATTGGCCGCGAGGCGGGTGGGAGTGCCTGCGGACGGCTGGTGGGACTACTCTGCGCCTTGTGTCCCGGACTGATCCTGTTTTCCCAATTGCTGCTGGCTCATCACCCCGCCCTGCTGGGTCTGGCCATCATGCAGCTCGCCCTCCCCCGGATGGTTCGCAGCCAAAACCGTGCGTGGGGGTTGCTGGCGGGAAGCGGACTGGGGTTCGCCGCGCTGGCCCGGCCCATGACCGCGGTGGGCATTGGCCTTCCCTGGGGACTTTGGCTGTTGGGACGCGGTTGGCGCGATCGGCACGAGTTGCGGCTGTGGCCCTGGCTGGCGGCCCCGCTGTTGGCAGCCGGAGCCGGACAACTCTGGTACGACGGAAAGATCACCGGAGATCCCTGGAAGACGCCCTATGGGGAATACACGGCACTCCACACCCCCAGGCATGTCTATGGATTCGACAACGTCCGGCGGGGAGAGCAGTCGTCCGCCGCGCGGCGCATCGAGAAATACGATGACTGGGCCGAGAATCTGACCCCCCGGCTGGCGATGAAAAATGTCGCCTATCGGCTGTTCAGCAGCGTCCAATGGACCTGGGGATTGCTGCCGGTCGTGCTCGGTCTGGGGCTCTGGATGACTTGCTGGAATCGGATCTCGACCCCCGCCCGCCTCAGCCTCGCCTCCATTGTGACGCTGCACCTTGTGCACATTCCCTATTGGTACGATGGGATTCTGCATTTTCATTATGTCATGGAATCTCTGCCCCAATGGCTGCTGGTGCTGGCGACGGCTGGCTGTGCAGGACGGGAAGTGCTGGTCCGCGCAGGCCGCCGTCTGGTCCCTCTCTGGGGTTGGCTGGCCTTGGTTCTGGCCGGTGTCCTGAACTTCACCACAACCCAGGGGTTGTGGTCGGCACCATTTCAGGATGGGCTCAGCCAGTTTCAGTTCGCCCGGGAGAAGCAGGGACAATTCCGACGCCTGATCGACTCGACGGTGACCGAGCGCCCCGCACTGGTGCTGATCCAGGCGGACCCGAGTGATCTGCACATTGATTTTGTGGTCAATACTCCCCCCCTGACCGGCCCGATTCTGTTCGCCCGTGATCGCCCCGAAGTGGCCTCGATCGGCGAGATTCGCTCCGCCTGGCCAGACCGCACCCTCTACCGGTATTCCGCGCAGACCCAGCGGCTGACCCGGATCACCGAGTGATGGTGCAGTACAACCGCTGATTGAACGGCAGCTCGAACAACCATGGCAGAGCGGGTCCGCGGGGCGACGCACCATCGATCGGCCTCAGAGTTTCGCACTCCCGATGGCGAAGCCGCCAATTCTGCTCATCCCCGGCGCTGCGGTCTGCTTTGGGGAGGTGCGTTCCAGGGATCCTCGGGCCAGGCATGCTTCGGGTAGCGGGCCCGCAGATCCTTGCGCACCTGTTGATAGGCGTTGTTCCAGAAGCTGCGCAGATCGTCGGTCACCTGCTGCGGACGCATGTTCGGGGCCAACAGGTGCATCAGCAGCGGAACCCGCCCCCCGGCAATGCGGGGGGTCTCCGCCAACCCAAACAGCTCCTGAATCCGCACAGCCAGCACCGGGCGTTTTCCCGGAGAATACTGGACCGCGATGCGATTCCCACTGGGAACTGCAATCCGCTCGGGAGCCTCCCGCTCGACCAGTTGCTGCTGCGCGGGGGTCAGCAGCGTCTTGACCCAGGGCAACCAGGGAGCCCGCTTCACATCCTCAAGAGTGCGGCAACCCTGGCAGAGCATCGGCAACAGCGACCGAAGCTGGTCATCGTCGAGCGGAGGGAGTTCCAACTCGGGCATCCACTCCGCCAGACATTTGACCCGGGAGACGTACTCAAACGCCGGATCATCACGGGGAAGAATCTTCGCCAGATTGCGTCCCGCCGCCTCAGCGAGGGCCCCGGCCACCAGGGCCTCCGGCACATGCCCCAATTCAACCTCGTCGAGCACGAGATCGTCCCAGAAAATTCTCCGGACGGCCGACACCCGACCGGAACGGTCATCAAACAGAACCTCTTCGCGAGTCTGCCGACGGTTGGGATCGAGCCATTCCTCGCGGATCGCCGAAGCCATCCGCACGATGCTCTCGGTGGTCCCGGCATCCACATTCACGCAGACAAACAACCGGGCTTCGATCACCTTCGAGTCGGAATGCAGCCGTACTCCCCGCCCCCCCACCATCACTCCCCGCTCAAGGCTGCTTCCACGCCGGACGGCAACCCGATCGGGATAGGCCGACAAAACCGCTTTCTGCAAGAGGAGGTCTTCGTCTTGCCCCGACTCAGCATCGGAGTGGGGTTCGAGTCCCGCAATCCCCTCGACCAGACCCAGCAGTTGATTGGCGGACTGCAGGATGAATCGGGCCCCTCCTGCGTGCAATTCTCCGTATTCCGTCCGTTCGGCTCCCGTCGCGGCAAACTGCAGCAAGGCGTGAATGCGGTCCGCGAGATCCGACTCAGTCACGCCCGCACGTTGCCGGACCTTGCGGGAACCATGGTGTGGCGGGCCTGAGCGGAGCGGATCCCGCTCCGACAGCATCGCCGCAGCGAGAGCGGCGTACCGCACACACCCCAGACGTCGTCCCTCGACCAACAATCGGGCCACCCGGGGATGGACCGGCAACCGGGACAGCAGCCGCCCGAGGTTTGTCACCTGGTCGCTATGAAGTGCTCCCAGGCGATCCAGCAGGCGCTGGGCGGCCGCGATCGATGTCGAACGGGGGGCTTCAAACCACGGAAAGGCGGACACATCGTGCTCGCCAAAAACCCGCAATTGCAGCACCGGGCCAGCCAAGTCGACCCGGGCGACTTCGGGGGTTTCGAATTCCGGCAGTGCGCGATGATCGCGTTCGCTCCACAACCGATAACAGCGGCCCGGAGCAGTCCGGCCCGCCCGCCCCTTCCGTTGATCGGCCGAGGCCCGCGAGATGCGTCCCAGATCGAGACGGTCCATTCCCACGTGTTCGTCGTAATGGAGCACACGGGCCAGTCCCGTATCGACAACGGCCGTCACATCGTCAATGGTCAGCGAAGTCTCGGCCACGTTGGTGGCCAGAATGAGCTTCCGTTGCGGTTGCGGGGCCAGCACCCGGTCCTGCTGCTCGGGGGGCAAATCTCCGTACAGAGGCAGCACCATCAAATCCGCCATCCCCGCCCACGACTCAAGCGCCCGTGCCGCCCGGCGGATCTCCCCAACTCCAGGGAGAAACACCAGGATGCCGCCGCTGGTCTCCCGTGCGGCGCGCTGCACCGACCGGACCAGCAATTCTTCCCCTTCGGCAGAGAAAATGGGCAACATCTGGCCCGGCTTTCCCAGGTACTCCACATCGACTGGAAACAGGCTTCCCTCGGCGGCAACGATGGGGCAGTTCCCCAGATACGCGGCGATCGGCTGCGGAGCCAGCGTAGCCGACATGACCACGATCTTCAGGTCGGGCCGCACGGTCTGCTGGATCCGGCGGACCATCCCCAGGGCGAGGTCGACATTCAGACCGCGCTCGTGAAACTCATCGAACACCACGACCGAAACCGGCTCGAGAAACGGGTCGTCCTGCAGCAGCCGCAGCAACACGCCGTCGGTCACAATGCGCAGCCGTGTGTCGGGCCCCACCCGGGCATCGAACCGCACCTGGTAACCCACCTCGGCCCCGAGCGAAACGCCCCGTTCCCAGGCCACGCGCCGCGCGGCCGCACGGGCGGCGACCCGCCGCGGTTCGAGCATCACCACCTGCCCGCGGCCCGGTTGATCGGCCAGATCGGCCAGCCCCGACGAGAGAATGGCCGAAGCCACCCGGGTCGTCTTGCCCGATCCGGTCGGTGCCTGCAGCACCACGCATCCGCTCCGCTGCAGCTGCTGCAACAGTTCCGGCAGCACATCGTCCACCGGCAGCGGGACGAGCGGTTCACGAGTTCCCATCAATTCCACCCGAGGCGAATCTCGAACACCACGATCACATTCCGGAACACTCCGGGTGGAATCGGGGTGGGCCTGTCACGAGGGAGGCCGTCAGAAGACCCGGTTGTAACCATTCAGGGCCGCCACCCGGTAGGCTTCGGCCATCGTGGGATAATTGAACGTGGTATTGATGAAGTACATCAGCGTGTTGTGCGGGGCGGGCTGCATCATCACCGCCTGACCAATGTGGATGATCTCGGAGGCATTGGCTCCAAAACAGTGAATGCCCAGGATCTCCAGCGTTTCCCGATGAAACAGCAGTTTCAGCATTCCGGCGGTCCGCCCCGTGATCTGGGCCCGGGCCAGATGGCGGAACAACGCGTGCCCCACCTCATACGGCACCCGCTCCGCGGTCAGTTCGCGCTCGGTCCGGCCCAGCGAACAGATCTCCGGGCTGGTGTAAATGCCGGTGGGAATCTGGCGAACCATCATCCGGGGGGGCTGTTCACCGGCCAGATGCAGAGCGGCGTAACGCCCCTGGACATAGGCGGCACTGGCGAGCGAGGGAATGCCAATCACATCACCAACCGCGTAGATGTTCGGCACCGTTGTCTGGAAATCCTCATTCACCGCCAGATAGCCCCGTCCGTCGGGAGTCAGTCCAACCGCCTCCACCCCAAGACGGTCGCTGTTACCCGTGCGGCCATTCGCCCACAACACCACATCACTCTTGATCTGCTTGCCGGACTTGAGCGAGACCACGACCCCGTCGGGTTGCCCCTGAATCGCCTGGTATTCCTCATTGTGGCGAATCAGGATCCCCTGCTCCCGCAGGTGGTAGGCCAACGCATCGGTGATCTCATCGTCCAGGAATTCCAGCAATTTCGCACGGGTGTTGACCAGGTTCACTTTGCAGCCCAGATTGCGGAACATCGAGGCGTATTCACACCCGATGATCCCGGCCCCATAGATGGTGATGGAATGGGGGGTTTCTTCGAGCTGCAGAATCGTGTCGCTGTCGAAAATCCGCGGATGGCTGAAATCGACATCCTTGGGACGATAGGGACGGGCCCCCACCGCCAGAACCAGAGACTGGGCCGTCAGCACACGGCGGGCCCCCGATTCGTGTTCGACCTCCACCGTGTGCGGATCCCGCAGACGGGCCCGCCCCTGAAAGATCGGAATCTCATTCCGGTCGTAATGCGTCTTGCGCACTTCGACCTGCTGCGAAATGACGGTCTCGGCTGAACGCCGCAGATCGCCGAACGAAAACCTCGGCCGGATTCCCGCCTCCCGGAACAGCCGGTTCCGTGACGCTTCGGTCACCTGGAAAATGGCGAACCGCAACGCCTTGCTGGGAATGGTCCCCGAGTGGGTGCAGGCGCCCCCAATCAAGGGATACTGCTCGACAATTGCGACGCGTTGCCGCCCCTTGGTCGCCTGCATGGCGGCCCCCTCTCCCCCGGGACCAGAACCAATCACAAGGACGTCAAATTCGGTGTCCGGGGTCGGCAGCCGGGTTTCGGGCATGGAGACGGGCGAGGAAAACATGTCGGTGGGCGATCTGCGTGCAGGAACGGAGTCTTGGGGACAAGCTCCGCGACGGCGCGACACGGACTTCGTCTCTGAAATCGTATCCCATGGGATGCCGGAATTCGACCGGCCCGGCCCCGGGACCCTTGCCGTTCGCGGGATGAGCCCGGATCATCTCCGGTTGACGACTTTTCTTCTCCCTTGCGAGCCTCCCCCTTCCATGCCGACCGTGCCCGGTGACCGCCTCGATTCCACCGATCCTGGATTGTACCGCATCCATACGCACGGACCCGGTCCCGTCGGCAAACTTCCCTTCACCGAGCAGATGCTGCTCGACAGCCCCAGTGGGGACCTGTTTGGCATGACCCAGAATGCCGGGATGGGTTGGGAACCGCACGAATTGCTGCGGCCTCAGTTTCTCATTCTGAGCACCCAGGGGGGGATCCGGTCGGAAGATGGTCGCCCGATTGCCCTGGGATACCACACCGGACACTGGGAGGTGGGACTGCTGATGCGGGCCGCCGCCGAGGAGTTCAAACAACTGGAATGCGTTCCCTTCGCCGGGTACGTGAGCGACCCCTGTGACGGCCGCACCCAGGGAACCACCGGCATGATGGACTCGCTCCCCTACCGCAATGATGCCGCCATGGTGTTTCGGCGGTTGATCCGCTCATTGCCACAGCGCAAGGGGGTGGTGGGGGTCGCCACCTGCGACAAGGGGCTCCCCGCCATGATGATGGCCCTCGCTGGCATGCCACAGCTTCCCTCCGTGCTGGTCCCCGGAGGAGTGACCCTGCCTCCGACGGTGGGGGAAGATGCCGGCAAGGTCCAATCGGTCGGAGCCCGATTTGCCCACGGGGAAATCAGCCTCGATGAGGCGGCCGAGGCGGGCTGCCATGCCTGCGGCAGCCCGGGTGGCGGCTGCCAGTTCCTGGGCACGGCGGCCACCTCGCAGGTGGTGGCCGAAGCGCTGGGAATGGCCCTGCCGCATACCGCCCTGGCCCCCTCGGGGCAAGCGATCTGGCTCGATTCCGCCCGGCGGGCGGCCCGGGCCGTCGCGCGGCTGCATGAGGCCGGCCTGACCATGCGCGACATCCTCACCGAGCACAGCCTGCACAACGCCATGATGGTGCATGCCGCAGTGGGGGGCTCGACCAACCTGCTGCTGCACATTCCCGCGATCGCGTTTGCCGCCGGTTTGCGGCGGCCCAGCGCCGACGACTGGAATCGCCTGAACCGGCTCGTTCCCCGCCTGGTCGATGTGCTGCCCAATGGTCCGGTTGGTCATCCCACGGTGCGGTTCTTCCTGGCCGGGGGTGTGCCCGAAGTGATGCTGCACCTCCGCGAACTCGGTCTGCTGCGTCTCGAAGCCCTGACGGCCACCGGCAGAACTCTGGGAGAAAATCTGCAGGAGTGGGAGCGGTCTGAGCGCCGACGCCGGCTGCGGGAACTGCTGCAACAGTCAGACGGAGTGGATCCCGACTCAGTCATCATGAGTCCCACGCAGGCCCGCGCCGCCGGGTTGACCAGCACGGTCACGTTTCCTTTTGGCAACCTGGCCCCGGAAGGTTCCGTCATCAAAAGCACGGCGATCGATCCCAGCGTGGTCGATGCCGACGGGGTGTACCGCAAACGCGGACCTGCTCGAGTGTTCACATCCGAACGGGCGGCGGTCGCCGCCATCAAGGGGCGTGCGGGCACAACTCCCATCAAGGCGGGGGATGTCATCGTGTTGATCTGCCGGGGCCCCCTGGGAACGGGCATGGAGGAAATCTATCAGATCACGTCGGCCCTGAAGTACCTGCCGTTTGGCAAGCACGTCGCGGTGATTACCGACGCACGGTTTTCGGGCGTATCGACCGGAGCCTGTATCGGACACGTCGGGCCCGAGGCGCTGGCTGGGGGTCCCATTGGCAAGGTCCGGGATGGGGATCTGATCGAGATCACCATTGATCGCCGCAACCTGACGGGCTCGCTCGATTTCATCGGCTCGGCCGACTCTCCCCTCTCACCCGAGGAGGGGGCCACGGTGTTGAAGCAGCGTACTCCCGCCGTTCCGTTGCAGGCCGACAAGGACCTGCCCGACGACACCCGATTGTGGGCCGCCCTGCAGCAGGCCAGCGGTGGTACCTGGGGGGGTTGTGTCTATGATCCAGACCGCATCAGTGAACTGCTTCGCAAGGCCCAACTCTCCTGAAGCGGACCACGGTTCGGGAATGACCTGCTGGCGCACTCCGCCGTGGTGATCCGGGACGGGGACAATCGGGTGATTGGATTTTGCATTCGCGTTGACCACTCCCGAGGGCGTAGACACAACAGTCCACTTCCGTCCTTTCCCCCCGAAGCCAACGTGTTGACCGTCTTGACCCTGAAATTCCCGTCTCGCTCAGGCAATCAACCGGGTGCCTGGCTGCTGTGCGGCTTGCTGGGTTTCTGTCTGGTGGGCTGTGGCGAGGTTGCACAAGCCCCGCCAAAATCTGACGGGTCTGTCGCAACCGGACCGGCCTCCCCCAAGCGGCCGGAAGGCTCCCCGTCGGCTGCCGTCCCCTCCCGCTCCAAAGACGAATCTGCGCCAGGCTCCGAGAGTTCCATCCGCTTCGCCGACATGACGGCCGAGAGCGGCATCGACTTCGTGCATGAGAGTGGTGATTTCGAGGAGAAACCGTTTCCTGCCGCGAATGGCAGTGGAGTGGCGGCTTTTGATTTCGATCTGGACGGCTGGGTGGACCTGTATTTTCTGACCGGATCCCGGGGGACCTTCGACGCCGATTGGAAGGCACGGCCTCGCAACCGGTGCTATCGAAACCTGGGGGACTGGAGATTCCGCGAGGTGACCGACGCCACAGGACTGGGGTGGCAGGGCTTCAGTGCTGGCGTCTCGGTGGCAGACGTCAATTCGGACGGGTTCCCCGATGTGTTTGTGAACTGTTATGGAGCGGATCGTCTGTATTTGAACCAGGGGGACGGCACGTTTTTTGATGCGAGCCAGCAATCGGGCGTCGCGAACGACACCCTGTGGGGCACAAGTGCCGCCTTCCTTGATTACGACAACGATGGACTGCTCGATTTGTATGTCGCGAATTACGCGACCTGGAGCATGGAGACGAACAAGTACTGTGGGGACCGTCAGCGGGGGGTGCGAACCTTTTGCGGGCCCACCACAGTCGACCCGGCTCCCCATGTTCTGTACCACAACGAAGGGGATGGCCGATTTCGCGTCACCACAGCCGAGACGGGACTGGACCGGCGACCGGGCCGAGGCCAAGGGGTGGTGGCCACCGACCTGAACCTGGATGGATGGACAGATCTCTATGTCGCAAATGACATGAATCCCAATTCCCTCTTCATCAATACGGGAACCGGGACCTTTCGAGATGCCTCGGAGGAATCAGGAACAGATGTTGACTACCGGGGCTCATCGCAGGCCGGGATGGGGATCGCGGTAGCCGACATTAATCAGGACGGCCTGCTGGATTTGTTCGTCACGAATTATGAAGGGGAACACAACGCGTACTACGAGAGTCGCGGGTTGCTGATTTATCAGGATGTCAGTCGTTCGCGGGGGTTGGCGGCGGACAGCATTCCGTGGGTGGGGTGGGGAACAGCGCTGGAGGATTTTGACGGGGATGGCTGGGTCGATTGTGTGGTGACCAACGGACACACAGACAACAATTTTCAGGAGATGGGGAGGGATTCGCCCTATCAGCAGAAACCCGCGGTCTGGCGAAATGTGGCGGGGCGGTTTCAGCATGTGTCGGGGGTCCAGATCGGCGAATACTTCGCAAATCCCCATGTGGGAAGGGGACTGGCGGTTGCCGATTTCGACGGAGATGATCGACCCGATTTGGTGATTGTCCATCAGGATGCCCCACCGGCCCTCCTGAAGAATCTGTCGGCTGGACCGGCACCGGTCACCGTCCGGCTGGTGGGCGTCGTGGGGAATCGGGACGCGATCGGTGCAACCTTGTGGGTTGGCCCGAATCCCGCCCGCCTGTTCCCGGTCCCTTCGGGGGGGAGTTATGCCAGTGAGCATCAGCGGGTCGTCCGAATTCCGGTATCTCTGGCGAGTCGTCTTTCCTCCGAGGGCTTGAGCATCCGCTGGCCGGGAGGTTCCGAACGAGTGAATCCGACCCGCCAGATGGGGCGTATACTGTTCGCCCGCGAACACCAACAGAACAACTGATGAGTTCTCCGATTTGAGCTGGAAACCGGATTGTCAGATCTGAACGACAGTTTCCGATTTTCCATGGTTTGGTTCTTGACTTTTGCAACCGATCGTCGAAGATAATGCGTTTACGACAAGATGTGCGTGGATCTTTTCCAGGTTCTGCGTTTTGTCTTTGGAGTTTTTCTCCAACCCTCACCGGGTTGGATTTTTTTGTGGCGTGTCTTTTTCGTTTCTCCGGAGGTGCCAATGGTTCGAGTCGAGAGGATGTTGCGACGCACCGGCTTCACCTTGATCGAGTTGCTGGTGGTCATTGCGATCATCGGGATCTTGGTGGCTTTGCTGCTGCCCGCAGTGCAACAGGCGCGTGAGGCGGCTCGCCGCACGCAGTGCAAGAACAACCTGAAGCAAATCGGGTTGGCCATGCACAATTATCATGACACACACGGCATGTTCCCCATCAACATGTCCTGGAGCCGTCGGGAAGAGATGACCGGCGCGTTCAGCGACAAGGTGTACATGCTCCCCTTCCTGGATCGCAATCCGGAGTACAACCAGATCAACTTCAACCGGTCGATCTGGGACGCCGGGGCTCCTGAACTGGGTTACGGATCGTGGTGGCAAGACAACGCCCAGTCGTTCAGCATTCGGCTGCCGGTGTTCAACTGCCCCTCGCAGCCCAATGAACTGGGTAACGGTGCGGCCAACTTCACCTACGCGATCAACCACGGAACCTCGCACCACGCCCCCCACGCCGTCGGCAATCAGCCGATGACCTGGAACGGCGACCACAACGGCATTGCTTCGTTCGTGGGTGGTCCTGGTGGTGGTCACTGGCTGCGGTGTGACGTTACCATCAAGATCGGCAAGATCTCGGACGGGACCAGCCAGACCGCCGCCTACAGCGAGTTCCTGCTGTACAAGCGTGGTTCGACCCCCGATGCCTGGAAGACGAACGTTCGTACTTGGGTCGGTGGCAACAACACCGCTCAGGTGCGCCAGAGCTGCTTGAACCTCGTGAATTCGGACGGTAGCCCGCAGATTGCGGGTGCGGACCGTGTTGTGATGCGTGGTCGTTCCTGGAGCTGGTCGTTCATGGGCGTCGGTGTGGCTTACAACCACACCATGATGCCGAACGAACCCCCCTGCCACTCGTACACCGACGACTGGGGCGGCAGCAACGCGATGAGCGCTTCCAGCGCCCATACCGGTGGTGTGCACGTTCTGATGGCTGACAGCTCGGTGAAGTTTGTCAGCGACAACGTCAATCAGTTGGCTTGGTGGGCTGCGGGTACCCGCTCCGACGCCGAGACGGCTGACGCCCTCTAATCAAGGGCCCCTCGCTCGAGGGTTGCTGTGATCATGGTCCTGGCGTTCGCAAGAACGCCAGGACTTTTTTGTTGGTAGCGTGGCCAAGTTTCGGGTTCATTTCGCGTTCAGCGCTGTTTCTTCGTATGAATGGGACCGCAAGACTCAGACATGGAGTCGGCCCAAGATCGTCGCTTGGGCGAGCGGTTTCGCTGAAGTGGGTTGTCGATGCCTGGAACCAAGTTCGAATCCCTCGCCATCCTGCTGCTTGCGGGTTGGATCTGCGGCTGTGGTTCTGAAACCAGCCAAAGTCCCGTTCCGTCCCCCTCCCCGGCGGTCACTCCTTCGTCAGGCTCCGCTGCGGCTTCCACAGGACAGTCTGCGACCGGGCAGTCTGAGACCAGACTGCCTGCGGGCCGACCTGGCTCGGAAATGGCTCGTCCGACATTTGTGGATCGTGCTGAGGAACTGCAACTCATTCACAGCTTCTACACCGATACTGTTCCCGGGCGGTATTTCCTGCCCGAGATCATGTGCGGCGGAATGGCCTGGTTCGACTTTGATCTCGATGGTTGGTGCGACCTGTATCTGACCAATGGGGCCAAGCTCAAAGATCCCGACCCGACCGACCAGACTCATCGTCATCGCTTTTTCCGCAACATCGCAGGCCGGCGATTCGAAGATCGCGGCAACGCGTCCCGTCTGGGGCACAATGGATATGGACAGGGAACAGCCGTCGGTGATTTCAACCAGGATGGCTTCCCGGACCTCTTTGTCTCCTGCTACGGACCGAACCGGCTGTACCTGAATCTGGGCGACGGCACCTTTGAGGATGTCACGTCGTCACTGGGGGACCGTGCCCCCCAGTGGAGCACCGGAGCGGTGTTTGCCGACTTCGATGTCGATGGGGATCTGGATCTTTTCGTCGCCAATTACATGGACGTCAACTGGCAAACGCACAAAAGCTGCACCTTTGGCGGCAAACCTGGCTATTGCGGCCCGGGAGATTACAACTCGCAACCAGACTGGCTCTTCATCAACGATGGGACGGGGCGGTTTGACGAGCGATCGGCCGAGTTTGGTCTGGTCGGTGATCGCGGCAACGGATTGGCCGTAGCGTGGGCCGATCTCGATGAAGATCGACTTCCCGAGTTGTATGTGGCCAATGACATGGCCCCCAATTTCCTGTTCACCCGAAGCGGGGCCACCGGTCCAACCTTGTATGTGGATGCCGCGGGACGGGCGGGCTGCGCGGTATCCGGGAATGGGCAGAATGAAGCCAGTATGGGAATTGCCCTGGCGGACTTCGACCGGGACGGTCTGCCGGATCTCTACCTCACCCACTACTACCATCACAAAAACACCCTCTATCACAACCTGGGGGGAATGCTATTCGAGGACGACAGCTACCGGACCCGGGTGGCGGCTCTCAGCAAGGAACGACTCGGTTTCGGCTGCATGGCACTCGACTACGACCGGGATGGGGCCCTGGATCTATTCATCGCCAATGGTCATGTTCTGGGACCAGAGCATGACCCCTTTGAGATGCAGCCATCCCTCATCCGCAACGATGGCCGGGGCCGATTCGACGATGTTTCTCACCTCGCGGGGCACTATTTCGAAACCAGCCGGCTGGGGCGCGGTGTGGGAGGTGCCGACTTTGACAACGATGGGGATCTGGATCTCGCGGTGACCCACCTCGACCAACCGGTGGCCCTGTTGCGCAATGAAACCGAAACGGCACGGCGCTGGATCGGAGTTTGCCTCTCCACTCCCTCCAGAATCCGGGCAGTGGGGGGGAAGGTGGAACTGATTCAGGGAAAACACAGGGAAATCCGAAACGTCTGGGATGGAGGTTCGTACTACTCCACCAGTGACGAGCGGGTGCTTCTGGCGGTCCCCGAGTCTGGACCATTCGTGGTACGGGTTGAGTGGCCCGATGGTGAGCGAGTGGAATATGACAATCTGGCTCCGAACCGCTACTGGATTCTCCACCCCACTGTCACCCCACGTTCCTGGAGTGAGGAGTAGTCTTTGATGAGATTCTTCCTGCGCTGCCTGATTGTCGTGGGTGTGCTCGCCTGTGCGTGGCTGGGATACTCGGTGATGCGGTCCCAAAGAGGACTTGCGGAAGCCGAACGGCTGCTCAAGCGCAATGTGTTTTCAAAAGCCCGCGAAGAGATCGACCGATATCTTTGGCTGCACCCCCGTGATCCGGCAGGGCTGCTGTTGGCGGCCGAAATCCTGACCCGGGATGAATCCCTGGAAACAGGGCCCGCGATCGCCCGCGCGCAGTCACTCCTTGCCCGGATTCCGGATCGGGACAAACTCGGTGCGGTGGCGCGCAGCCAGCAGGCCCGGCTGAGTTTTTTCGTTTTGCATCGGCCCCTGGAGGGACAGCGGCTCTTCGAACAGGCCATTACGCTGGACCCAGACTATATTCACGCCCGGTACCTGCTGTGGAAACTGCTCGATCTGACGGGTCGGTCCGACTCGGCCGAACCCCTGTTCTGGGAGATCTATGACAGGACTCCCCCCGCCGATCGTCCCTACCTCATGCGCGAGTGGTACATGAGCCAGTTTTTCCCGGCGTCGGCCAATCCACTGCTGGATATCCAGATGGGTTACAGCGACCCGTCGAAGCCCCTGCAGTTGAATCCCGAATATGTGCGTCTGAAGGAACACCGTGATGCCGAGCCGGAGGAGCCGGTCAATCATGCGGCGTTGGCGCGCTGGTTCCAGCATGATGGTGACCACACCACGGCTCTCAGCCTGCTGGAGCAGGGGTTGAAGATCCCCGGAGCCGAGAAGGATCCGTATTTCCTGTCGATCCTGTTGGCGACTTTGTTTGAACGGGGTGAGCTCGATCGCGCACGGCAGGTCTTCGAAGGATGGCCCGAACCCCGGCAGGGGTACGAGTATTGGCGCTGGACGGGGATGTTGGCCGACGAAGCCGACCGCAACTATCCCGAAGCGGTTCAGGCGTACGATCAGGCTCTGGCGATCTGGCCCGGTCCGGTCGACTGGAGGACCATGTATCGCCGGGCCAACTGCCTGGCCCGTATGCGTCAACCGGAAGCCGCCGCAGCCGCTCGTGAGCTGGCCAAAGCCCTGGAATCACAAATGGACACTGATGTTCACATGACACTTCGCGAAGCCCTGGACGACAAGAATCTTCAGGATCGTGCGAAGCTGCAGAAAGTTCAGGATTTTTATCGGGCGTTGGGCCGCCCCCGGGAAGTGGCGGCGTGGCAGGAGATTCTGGAGCTGTTGCCTGCCGCGCCAGTCGGGAATTGATGCCGGTCCTGTCAACCGCTAAATTCTGTACAGCGAGTCTCGATCCGTTGTCGCGAGACTGCTTGGTTCTTGCCTGTTTTTTCTTTCCGGGAGTTTGAAGATGCCTCGCGCGACCGGTGGTTTGTTGCTTGTTCTGGCTCTGGGCTTGGTTGGCTGCAATGCGAACAAGGCGGAAATCGGCCCCTCCAAGGGAGATGTTCAGAAGGCATCGGAAGCCGACATCAACAAGTCGATGCAGCAGTCCTTCGAGAAGATGAAGGAGGCCGCCAAGAATTCGGGCGCGCA
>JBKDUK010000043.1:0-9546 GCA_046339535.1 Planctomycetaceae bacterium
TCTTGAGGGAGGCGGAACGCCACATCCAGGCTCGGGGGGTGTTGGTGAATCCCCGTTTCTTGCTGAACCATACCCCCGAATTGGCGAGTGCCCGCCTGATCGCGGCGCGGGCAGCCACGGCGGACATACTCACCATCGCCGGGGACCATTCCTTTCCCGACCCGAATTTCGCCGAGGAATTGTTGGCGGTCTTCGATTCAGTCCCCGAGATCCTGGCGGCGTCTCCGCTCGTTCACAATCCCAATTCGGAAACTGCTGTCAGCCGGGCTTATTTTATCCTGGCGCATGGGTGTCTGAATCCGATTCCCGGTTCCAGCCGTACGAGTGAGGCAGCCCGGCTCCCCTGGCATAACACCACGTATCGCCGAACTGCGTTCTTGTCGGCTGCTCGCGATGTGGGACTCATGCAGGCCGAAGGGCTGCTCCAGGCCGAGATTCGACGAACGACTCCCAATGCCCGGTTCGTCCATTGCCAGCAAACTGCGCTGTGGCACGTCAACATCAGTCGGCTGGGTCCGGCGTTGTGGGAAACATTCCACGGTGGCCGCGTTTTCGGTGCCGAAAGGGCCCGGTATGAGCGATGGGGGCAAGGCGTGCGATTGGTACGGGCTGGGCTGTTTCCTCTGGTGGCAGTGCGCAAAGTCATCCAGTGTAGCCACCAGTTTTTCAGCAACAGTTTCCCCGTGCAATCCATGGCAACGCTGGCCTGCGCCAGTCTGCTGGCATTTGCCCATGCCTTCGGGGAGTCGGTCGGTAACATTCTCGGGAAGGGTGACAGTGCTGTTCAGGGCGCCAATTGGGAATACAACCGGGCCCGATTTCTGAAGCCTGAAGAGCGGCACCTCGTTGTTTCCGAAGGTGCGTTCGCGGGCCTTCCCAGTCTGCAGGCGAAACGCTTCGAGACCAGCCAGCCACAAGCGATGATTCCTGCTGGGTGAGCAGCTTCCGGCAGTGTCCGTCATCGTGGCGGCTTACAATTCGGACAGGTTTCTGTCGAGTTGCCTCGATTCCCTGAAGCAGCAGAGCTTTGGAGATTTCGAGACGATTGTCGTCAACAGCTCCCCTGAAACCCGCACAGCCGAGGTTATGTCGGCCTACCCGGACGTGACGTTTTTCCAGAGCCCGCAACGGTTGTTTCCGCATGCTGCGCGAAATACGGGAGTCTCTCTGGCGCGGGGCCGTTTGTTCGCGTTCACCGACGCCGATTGTCAGGCCGACCCGAACTGGCTGGCCGAGTTGGTCTCGGCTTACTCGGCCGGGCATGAGATCGTCGGGGGCTGTATCGATTCGCGGGCCGAGCCACTGCTTTCGCGGGCGATCTACATCTTGAAGTATTCCCCCTACCAGCGGGGGCAGCCGGCCGGGCCAATCCGTCTGGCTGCCACCGGGAGCCTGCTGGTCTCACGCCGGGTGTTTGAGTTGGTGGGTGGGTTTGACGGGTCGATCTTCTGTGGCGATGCCCTGTTCAGCTGGCAGGCCCACGCCGCCGGTTTTTCGCCCTGGTTCCAGCCGCAGGCAATCGCGACGGATCAGGACGAACTTTACCGCTGGCGATTTCTCGAGGAACGGTTCCAGCGCGGTCGGGAATATGGCCGGGTCCGGGCCGTGTTCGAGAACTGGTCGCGGCTACGTCAGCTGGTGAGGATCGGCGCGACCCCCCTGGCCCTGGGGGCGGCATTGCTCGCCATCGGACGTCATTGCCAGCGGGGATCCCGCCTCGGCGACTTCCTGAAGGCGTTCCCCTTCCTGGTTGTGGCGCAGGGGGCGTGGTGCCTCGGCGAAGCCTTTGGCTACCAGCTTTCGTCGACTCGCGGCGATGCAGACCGCCAATCGCAGGCCTGACGTGTTTGGCTTTCCGGCGGAATCCCTGCGCATTTGCAAGCGTCTCGCTCCGCGGTCGGGCTCGGGAACAGGCTGCACTTTGGAGCTGCTCGCCTCCGCAGGCTTTGATGAAGAAGAACTCTCTGGCATCAGAGGCTCCCCCGGGCGACTCAGGCAGGACAGATCCAACCATGAATCTGCTGGAGCCAGTCTTCGATCGCACGTTCGCATTCGCCGATCGTGGATCCGCTGGTCAGGATCGAGCAAATCGGGTCTCCTGGCCGAATGGATTGGCCGGGCATTGGAATGTCGCTGACCGGGGCCGGAGTAAAGCCCCCCGTCCAGCGGGGAAGATCACCCGGAAACTCAGCTACGCCCGGTTGCGTCGCGTAGACAATCCGCTTCGCGAAAACACGCCGCAGCAGCTCGGGTTCGACAGTCTCGATGACCGCTGGTTTCGATAAGGGATCGGCCCGTTCGTCATCCGCATGGGAAGCAAGGGAATCCGATCCTGATGGTTTCGCGGAATCAATGGAAGTGCGATTGAGGTCGCAGGCAGCGGCGTGGTCCCGTAGCAGCGGGCGCTGAAGAGCCCATTCGAACAACTCCACCGAACCGGTGTAGCGGGGATTGATTTCCAGCAGCCAGGGAGTGTTCCCCTCGAGGCGGAAGTCACAGCCGAACAGCCCCCGCAGTCCCAGGTGACCGACCAGTACCTGTCCGATACGGTTCAGGGCCATCTCGACTTCGGGGGTCAGTTTTTCCCCCACCAGGTTGCCATGCCAGGCCTGCGGCGGGGTGCTGCTCCCCGTCTGGCCGCTCCACTGGCGGGTTGAGCCGATGGTTTCCACCTGATCCTCGCTCGCGAGGAACAGCGCCGAGATGTCGATCCCCTCGGCACGCTGTTGGAAGTAATACGGCTCGTGGGGGAGCGCAGCGCCCTCTCCACGCCAGACCGAGATGCCTCGGCCGCCCGATCCCCGGCACGGCTTGATGAGCCATTGGCCGTTCGCCGGAGGGGGACGATCGGCTGGGCGGACCGGCAGGACGGGAATTCCCTCCCTTTCCAACAGGCGCAGGGTGGTGAAGGGATCGCGGGTCGTCCGCAGGACGGGGGCATCATTCCCCCACAGGGGAATTTTTCGGGCCAGTCGAGAAACCAGTCCCGGCCGATTCTCGAGCCCCCCGGTGTAAATCCAGGCCTGGGGGGAGAGGGTTGGAAGCCACTCGAGCAATTGCCGGGTCGACCCTGGCCAGGGCCAGACAGAACTGATCTCCCGCAGATCCCGGTCGGCATAGGCATCGACACAGAGAGGCAGGAAACCGGCCCGGCAGGCCGACTGGGCCGCCGCCCGGGCACTGGCCCCAAGAATCAACAGTGGAACGGGAGACGACACGAACTCTGGCCTGCGATGAAGGATCCAGCCCTGAAATCTGGCAGGCGGGGCCGGCGACTGGCAATCCCGCAAGGCAGTTGTTATCAAATCGGGACTTCGGTGTCGTCTCCCGGATACTCCTGAACGGGGTGAGCGGGGGGAGGGCACCGTGTTTGTTTTGAGTTTTGCTGACCCCCGAAGAGAGAGACGTTCATGTCGATGTACATTGGTGAAGCCCTGTGCGGTGATGGAAACGAAGTGGCCCACATCGATCTGCTGATCGGTGACAAGTCGGGCCCCGTGGGTCACGCGTTCGCCGAAGCCCTGGCCCGTCAGTCGGCCGGTCACAGCAACCTGCTGGCCGTGCTGACCCCCAACCTGGCGATCAAGCCCGCAACCGTGATGATCACCAAGGTCACCATCAAGGGGGCCAAGCAGGCCGTCCAGATGTTTGGCCCCGCCCAGTACGGCGTTGCCAAGGCCGTGGCTGACTGCGTTGAGCAGGGGATCATTCCCAAGGATCAGTGCGAAAACCTCGTGATCGTCTGTGGCGTCTTCATTCACTGGGATGCCAGCGACGACAAGAAGATCCTCGAGTACAACTACGAAGCCACCAAGCTCGCCATCGCCCGCGCGATGAAGGGTGAGCCCTCGGCCAGCGAAATGCTCGCCAAGAAGAACACCGCCAAGCACCCCTTCGCCGGCAACTAGGGCTGGTGAGGTCGCATTCCCCACTTTGACGGGGAACATCCAGCGACCGGATTGATCTGAGTGCTGTTTCAGGCACGTTCCAGTTGGCTCTGGAGCGTGCCTTTTTTCGATACCAAGTGGGTGTCCGGAATCAGCGCTCCGTTGGCAGACTTCTCAATTTTCCCACTTTGATCCGGGGTTCAGGGCATGAAAACCATCCTCATCCAACTCGACACCGATCCGCTCCCCAGCACCTTTGACCGGGTGGTGGCCGTGGATGCCGACGTCGATCATCTCTTCTCCTACGGCGGCGTGACTCCCGAAGTGGTCGAGCCGTTGGTGCATGGGGCGATGTTCACCCGGGGACCGAAAGATCTGAAGTCGACGGCGATTTTCATTGGCGGCAGCAATGTCGCGGCGGGCGAGAAGTTGCTCGCGAAAGTCCAGAAGGTGTTTTTTGGGCCGGTGCGGGTCTCGGTGCTGATGGATTCCAACGGCTCGAATACCACCGCGGCGGCGGCGGTTCTCTCGGCCCGAAAGCACCTGACCCTGGCGGGTTGTGAAGCGGTGGTCCTGGCGGGGACAGGCCCGGTTGGGCAACGAGCCGCGCAGATCCTCGCCTCGGAAGGGGCCCGGGTCCGGGTGGCTTCCCGCTCGGTTGAGAGGGCTGCGCAGACCTGTGAGGCGATTCGACAGGTACTTCCCCAGGCCCAGGTCACTGCCGTGTCGGCGGGAAACGCCGTGGAGACCAGGACCGCCTGTGAGGGGGCGGCGCTGGTGATTGCTGCAGGAGCCGCAGGGGTCGAGTTGCTCTCCGCCGAAACCCGTGGTCAGTTGACCGCTCTCCGTGTGGCGATTGATCTGAATGCCGTTCCACCCGCGGGGATTGCCGGGGTCGAGGTCTTCGATAAGGGAACCGATCGTGGGGGAGTTGTTTGCTATGGGGCGATCGGGGTGGGGGGCCTGAAAATGAAGATCCACAAGGGGGCCATACGACGACTGTTTGAGACAAATGATGCAGTCCTCGACACCGCGGCCATTTATCAGTTGGGCCTGGGCATCGTGTGAGTGCCAGGCGAGGGGTTGAACCCCTTGAAACGACCCTTGCCAAACAAAAAACAGGGGCTGGATTCCGCAGAATCCAGCCCCTGTTGACATTTTTGTTCCCGCGTGGGGAGCCCTCTTCCTCTTCCACGTTACTCGCAGACGAGAGGCGGGGTCGAAACCTCGATCACTTCCTCATCGGCCGCCTCGTCGACCGCCACAAACGCCCGGCGGGTTTCGCGGTCGTCATCCGTGTTGACCGAGCCGACTCGCGAACGTTCCAGGAGGTTGTAGCGGTCGTCTGCGAGGAGAATCTCGCAATCTTCCTCACTCTGTTGCTCGGTATCCATCACATCAAACATCGAGACACGGTTGAAGCCGTAGACATTCAGGTCTTCACCGCGGATGAGGACAGCGGTTCCTTCATCGAGACCCAGGCCGAGCAACTGCGGGTGCAGACGCTTCAGGTGGGCCATATCTCCGTGTCGGCTGCGCTGCGAGAAGTAGGGATCGACAGCGGTTCCCGGGAGCAGTCCCAAACCGTCTTCGTACCCCTCACCAATGACATGCCGGTTGGAGACCGGGTTCCCCCGCACCAGATAGCTGGCCAGCACGGAGGCTCCAGCCGCTGAACCCCCGATCGCCCCGTCTCGCCGCAGCAGCTCGCGCAGTTGCTGATGGACCAGTGTGTCTTCGAGAGCGTCGATGACCCGCCACTGGCGACCACCGGTGAACCAGACTCCTCCCGCCTGCTCGAACATCTCGGCAATCTGGGGATCGTTGGCCTGCTGGCGGTCGGCGATGTGCAGGCAGAGCGTATTGGTGGCTCCCGACTCTTTGAGGAACCGTACGGTGTCCTCCGCATCGGGAGCGGTCTCGCCCGCGGCGGTGGTGATGACAATGATCAGACTTTGCGGTCCACCAGCGTGTTCGATGAACTGTTCGACTGCCACGCGAGGACCCTCACCACCCCCCGACAAGACAACCGTTCCCTGGGGCAAACCCTTTTCGTGGATTGGATTGGGGTCCGGAAGTCGCGGATTCAGGCGACGGTTGGCCGAGCGTGCCAGGGCCAACAGGTCCACTTCATCCCCAGGCTGGAGCAGCTCGGTCCGGGGGGCCCGCTCGCCGGTGGGAGCAAGGCAGGTCATCACCTGAGAATCAGACTCATCGAGAACGGTCATCTTGCGGCCCTGGACGACCAGAGTCGTGCCCTCGTCGATGCCCAAACCGACCAGTTCGGGGAAGCAAGACAGGGCGTTGAGCAGTCGATCCTGACGATGCCGTTTGAGGAAATGCTGGTCGACCACCGTACCGGGAAGGAAGCCGAAGCCACGATCAAGTTCCGGTTCCGGGTTGCCCCCTTTGATCATGACCTGGGACATGATGGCGGCACCGGCTGAGGTCCCACCGATCACCCCTCCCCGTTCGAGCACCTTCCACAACTCCCGTTCGAAGCGGGTATCGAGATAGGCCTCGGTGAGACGCGACTGGTGACCTCCGATGAACCAGACCGCGGTTGCGGTGGTCAGCGGCAGGCAGAAGGCTTCCGAGTCGGCCACATCCCGCTCACGGGTATGCAGAAAGCAGAGGTCTTTCAGTTTCAGGTTGCGAAACGGAGCGATTCGGGGTTCGATTTCGGGGGTCTCGGCCGTCTCACTGGCGGTGGTAATGACAACCAGCCGGCAGCGATCGCCCCCGCCATAATCCACAAAGCGTTCCAGTGAGGCTTCCGAAAGGCGACCTCCCCCCGAGATAAACAGAGTACCCGTGACCGGGCGTGCTGGGTCAGCCGCGAGAGCCGCCCGCGAAGCAATCCTGGCGGGCGCAGCGGTCTGGGCCTGGGCCAGACCGGGGACCAGCGGCAGATAAACGAGAGTCCACACCAAAGCACTCCACGCAATGGGGACAACCGCCCGATTGGTGTTGCGTCGCAGGCGTCCTTGCCTGTGCAGCGGTTCAATAGACATCATGTCGCTCCTCCGGATGAACCTCGACCGTTACGGTGGAAACGAGCCAATCCAGCTCAACAGTTGTTGAGTGCCGGAACCGTTCATTTCGCACCGCGACTGACATCGTAGGAAACAGCCTCCTGTCGGGAAAGCAATTGGCTCCCTGCCAAGTGCGACACTCCAGACATGCACCGTTTCCGATGCATGCGAAATCTATGCCTGAACCAATTTTTTCGCAATGGCAACCACTTTCAAGTGGCAATCATCGCGAAGAAAGTTGTTTCTTCTCAACAAGTTAGACAACGTTCGGTGGGGGAAGGTTCCCGCTGAGAGATTCTCCAGAGTCCAGGGGTGCACGGGAATTGGGCAATTGGCACGAATTGAGAGGCGGTCACCATCAGCCGCGCGACTGGCCGTGGGTGTGTGGCTCTCAGAACTTCCTCATGAGTCGATCGGATTCCCATGCCCGCAGCAGGCAACTCAGGACTGGAATTCTCAGGAAAAAATCACAATTGCCATCGACTTCGGCAGGAGACTGCCGTTGAGGCAGTTCCTGAGGGCCTTGGCTGATCTTCCGATTTTCCATCGATACTCGCTGATATCAGTCTTGGGGCATGTGATCTGGGTTGCGTCGTCTGTTCAACACCCATTTGTGTAAACTTCTGCCCTCCAGACCGCTGTCCAAGCTCCGAAACCCCAGACTGACACTGGAATCTGATGAACCTTCTGTTTGCTGTTCTGCGGATGGTGGCTGAATCTCGGCGACTGACACTTGTCTGCTGGCTCGTCGGGTTTGCCTGGATCTGGTCACCTGTCACCACGCTCGTCGCTTTCGCGGCGGATGAGGTTTCCTCCGTGATTATTCCGGCGGCGACCGCCTATGTCTCGCCCAGTGCGGAGGGGGCCCGGGTCAATGAACAAGGTGTTCAGCGCTGGGTGGGGCCGGACCAGCAGTTGCTGTTTTTCGGTGAGTTTGCCAAACCGGGCAAGGTCCGGGCCCGGCTCACGCTGTCGCTTCCTCCCGAGGCCACCAGCCACCTGCAATTCTCCCTGGGGAAGCAGTCGCTGACTGCCATGGCCAAGGGGGGCCCGGAACCGGTGACTCTCGATCTGGGAGAGCTGTCGGTCGATGGGGCCGGTTATCAGAAGTTCGTGCTCGCCTCGCTCAACAAAGAGGGGGTGCCCAATGGCCGAATCGAAGCTCTTGAACTCTCGGGGCCGGCTGTCGAAGAGGCCCACTTCAACCTCGACGCCCGTCGGAATGCCGCTTCCGTCCACCTGGCCTACCCCGTCGACCGCAATGCCGAAGTCGCCTGGTTTTACAGCGAGGTCACCGCGGTCGAGGATCCCGTGACGACGTTCTACATGGCGTGCGGATTTCGGCGGGGTTACTTCGGGATGCAGGTCAACAGTCCGACCGAGCGACGAATCATATTCAGCGTGTGGGATGCCGGGACGGGAAGCAGCGCCAACGACCGCAGTGAAGTGGCCGAAGAGAATCAGGTCTCACTGGTGGGGAAGGGAGAAGGGGTCCATACCTCGGTTTTTGGTGGGGAGGGGACCGGGGGACACAGCCACCTGAAATACAACTGGAAGACGGGTGAGCCGCAGAAGTTCCTGGTGACCGCCGAACCGGTCGGCAAGGACCAGACGAGCTACAGTGGGTTTTATTTCCACCCCGAAAAACGCCAGTGGATGCTGATTTCGAGTATGAAGGCACCCAAGGATGGCCAATTTCTCAAGGGGTTGCACGGATTCAGTGAAAATTTTGTCGGCAGCACGGGACACCTGCGCCGGAAGGCGTTGTATGGCAACCAATGGGTGCGTTTCCATGACGGCACCTGGCAGGAGTTGACCACTGCGACCTTCAGCCATGATCCCACCGGGCAGGAGCATCGCCGGGACCGGTTCATGGGGGTTGAACAGGGCCAGTTCTTCCTGTCGCACGGCGGGTTTGTGCCCGGGTTCACCAAGTTCGGCGAACGCTTTGAGCGTCCCGCGGTGGGAACCCCGCCGAACCTGGAGGCAGGTGTTCTGCCCCCCCGCTGAGCAGCCGCCTGAGTCTGGTGCCGTGACGATGGGGAGCGCGAGCGAGGGGTTCCGCGGCTCGACCCGGGTGGGCGGCCGGGTCGTTCGAATCCCGCCGTCCCGCCATCATCCGGAGCTCAGTCGAATTCGAGTGTTCCCCGGGTAATCCCCACCTGGTTGATCACCTGCAGTTCATGCCAGACCCGGGGACCGCGCGAGCGGCCAGCCAGAACCAGTGCGTACTGTGTCAGGAGCGCCTGGGTTTCGGTCGCGGATTCCCGCAGCAACTCGACCCGAAACCGCTCGATCCCCAAACCCTGCAGGCGGGGAACGTAGGGAGCCGCCGATTGAGCCCGAGCGTTGAACACGGTATTCCGGCAACCCACGTCAGCCAGGAGGGGGTGCGATTCCCCCACATGATCTCGCAGCTCGACACGGTGCCGGTCGCAGGGACGGCCACAGGTGTGGAAGTCGGTCCCGTTCGACAGCACATGCGAGAACACGCAGTGCTCCATGTGGAACATCGGCACATGCTGGTGCAGGACGAGGTCGAACCGCGTCGGATCAATTCGGCCCAGCAGATCCAGCAATTGCTCGAGATTGAGATCGTAACTGGGAACCAGTCGCTCAAGCCC
>JBKDUK010000044.1:0-16265 GCA_046339535.1 Planctomycetaceae bacterium
CCACCCCAGTTGTTGATGTTGTTGATGATGTTGATGTTGTTGATGTTGTTGTTCCAGTGGTTGCTGTTCCAGTGGCCACTGTTACCCCAGTGGTTGCCATTGCCCCAGTTGCCACCGTTGCCGTTGCCCCAGTTTCCGTTCCCCCAATTGCCGTTGCCATTGCCGGGACGGTTGCCGGGGTTGTAGCCGCCACCACCCAATCCGGGGCGGCCATTCCAATTGCCTCCGCCAGGACGGTTGGATCCCACGTTCCCGGGCAGGCTGCTGATGCCGCTATTGATGCCGCCAGGACGGTTCCCGCCGCTACCCAGACCAGGACGGTTCCCGCCGCCACCCGGACCAGGGCGATTTCCCCCGGCGAGGTTCCCCGGCAGGTTGGTCGCACCACCGCCAGGACGGTTGCCGCCGCCACCCAGACCAGGACGGTTCCCGCTGCCACCCGGACCGGGGCGATTTCCCCCGGCGATGTTCCCCGGCAGGGTGGTCGCACCACCGTCAGGACGGTTGCCGCCGCCACCCAGACCAGGACGGTTCCCGCCGCCACCCGAATTGCCGGGCAGTGTGGTGGCTCCTCCACCGGGACGGTTCCCCACCCCGCCGAGACCGGGACGATTGCTGCCCGCGATCCCTCCTGGGGCCGGGCGGGTGGTGGCTCCACCGGGCAGTCCGCCCGGAGCGGGACGGGTCATGCCCCCCATGCCGGGACGATTGATCGAGGGAACGCTCCCCCCACCGAGATTGGGACGCTGCTGCATGCCTCCCGCCGGACGTCCCATGTTGCCCATTCCGCCGCCGCCAGGGCGAGCCGCAGGCATCGAGGGACGCGCGGCCGGCATTGACGGTCGGGCGGCCGGCATGGAAGGCCGGGCAGCGGGCATCGCCGGCCGGGCCATTCCACCGCCTCCGGGTCCCCGGAAACCACCACCCCCTCCGCCTCCCCGGAAACCGCCTCCGCCACCACGACCGGCGAAACAGGGTGAACTGCTCATTAAAAAGGCCAGCGAAAGCGCCAGCCAGCGTCTGTGATTCAGGATGTTCAAGTTGCCTCCAGGTGACTGCGAAAAAGGAGTCAGATCAGAATTATGCCGGGCTGTCGAGTGAATTGACCAGAGGACGAAGTGCATCCGGGCCTTCCCCCCACAGCCCGGACGACCTGTCAAAAACTGGACCTCACTGACTTACTTGGTTCCATCAGCAGGAGCGTTGATCGTTTGTTCGACCGCGGCGGGAATGGCTTCGAGTGCCGCCTTCTCGGCAGCCGCCTCTTCCTCGGACAGCGCGTCGACTGGTGGCGGGGCCTTGCGGACCACAAACACCTCGGGGGTGTCCGCCAGCACTTCATTCCCGACAATCCGGTCGCGGGACTGCCAGCTCCAGCGATTGATGTCAATCATCGTCATCACACTGGTGCCGGAGGTCACTTCGCCGTCACCGCTGACTCCGCGGTAGTTCACCAGCCACTGGTCTTCGACGTTGGTCCAGAGCCCTTCCTGGAATCCGCCATTCGAATCGAAGACCCAGGAACGAACCTTGCGGGCCAGCGGATCCCAGCCAATGCGCTGCGTCCCCGAGAAGGCTTCTTCTCCCTGCAACTGCACCGAGAATTTGCCCACGATGAACTTGTCTCCATCCGACCAGTCGTAGGTGGTCTTGACCACCGCATCGCCGCTTTCGTCGACCCAGTCGCCGATCAGGAACGACAGGGGAATGAGGTTTTCAGTCTGGTCATTCACCTCGGTCGGGGTGTCGCGGGCCATGGTCATGAGCCATTTCCCTTCCTTCGACTTCATATGCACGGCGGTGTATTCGTTGATCACCGCCGGCTGATCGGGGGCGGGGATGAGCACCGTGCGCCCGGTTTCGATCGCCACCGCGGGACCGAGATACCGCAGGTCGGTGACCTCGGTCTCAATCAGTCCTTCGGGTTCGTTGGCGAAGATTTCTTCGAACGCCTTGAGGATGTCTTCGCGGCCCTGGACGGTCGTACCGTCGGCGTCGATCATCTGGGCATCGGGAGAAAACATCTCCGCGAGCGACTTGGCGTCGCGGGCGTTGTAGGCCTTGTCGAATTCGACGGCCAGATTCATCAGCGCTTCATCATCGGCGGAGTGATCTGTCCCGCTGGCATCCTTGGCGACCGTGTCGACCGCGGTCTTGGTGGCGGAATCCTTGGTGGCGGGTGTTACCTTGGTGGGGGGGGCGGGCTTCTGTCCCGCCTGGGCAGCGGCCGCCTTCTGGGCCGCAGCGGCCCGCGCGGCCGCCTCCTGGGCCGCCTTGGCGGCCCCCTGGGCATTCGGCACGGCCGTCTGGGCCCCCTTCTGGGTTGCCTCCAACGCCTTTTTGGCCGCCTCAGCCGGGGCCACGGGAGGGGTTTTGGCGGGTGGCTGCTGGGCTTTCACCCCACCCGCCATCACCACGGCCAGCATCGCCAGCAGGGACACAATCGCAGTCCGAACCATCTGTCAGTCTCCGCTCAAAAACAGGAAATCTCGTTGTTCCACGCCAGGGCACACCTTCCCAATCCCGATCGCCACCCCGCTGCGAAACTCTCGTTGTCGAACTCTCAAGCCGCCGGCCATTCGATCGGGCCACTTCACGCGACCAGGATGAGCGCCCCGCCCATTTCGGTCAGGCTGTCTGGTCAGGAAAGAAGGCTGATTTCACATTCACCGGGAAAGGACTCTTTCCCTGAGGGCCAGCGGTTTAACCTCCTCCAATCGCCCGGTTCGAGCACGGTCGTCCCGGCACACGCGGCCCACCCAATTTCCAACCGATCGCGTCTGCGAGTCCACTCGCTCCGTCTGCCCGCCTCCCGGGCCTGTGGCCGTCGCCACGACAGACTGAATAAGACACAGCCCAAAGCCGAGCCAAACCATCAACCCGCCCGGCCTTGCAGAGTCACCCATCCCAAACCGGAACCCGGTCGCCAACCATTCCTCTCGAGCAGTCTCACATCAGTCAGTGGCAGCTGGGCGCTGGCCTCGGGACGCTGGCCTCGGGACGCTGGGCCATCAGCAACCTTCGATCCAGGCTTGAGGGGCCATCCGAGGGCCTCTCCATCAGACCGGCGTCGATCTTGTCAGCAGCCAGAAACCTGACAATCCCGCGATCCCGAATCTGTTTTGGAAGTGCTGCGTTTCGCCCAGCGGCTGTCGCAGCGACTCCCTCCAACCGAAACAAGAACCCCCCATCCTCAATACACCCGGAGGGAGTCGAACCCCCAACCTATGGATCCGAAGTCCATTGCTCTATCCAGTTGAGCTACGGGTGCCTGTTTTCTCGTGGAAAACCAAGTGTGAGGGTATCGGTTTGGCACGCGGGATTCAATCCACCGGGTTCTCAGCTGTTCATCAGCCGGTGTGCCGGTCAGAATACGGCGGTCCACGTCCCCCGCACTTTTGGCCGCAGCCACCCTTGGGCTCTTCGCGATACGACCGGGAACCGCACGCGCAGCGCCAGCGGTTCCGCATCCTGCTGTACCTGATCTGCGTTCTGACCGACTGCAGTACGTTCATCGTGACCTTCACGGTCACGCGCCGGCTGGCCGAAGAGGGAGCGTCCCCCCTCACGCTGGGGTTGTTGGGGGCGGGCTTCTCCTTCGCCGCCGCCGTCGCCAGCATCGCCTCGGGACTGGGGGCCCTGCGCTGGGGAGCCGCCGTACCGTTTCTGGCCGGCACCGGCACGCTGCTGCTGTCGATTCTGGGCTGCCGGGAGCTCCCCTTGCAGTCGACGGGGTTCCTCGCCTCCTATGTCTCCCTCGGTCTGGGCCTGGGGGGACTTTATCCCCCGCTGATCGGCTGGCTGAACCAGGGAGAGGCCAGCGGCGCGGCCGCACGTTCGGGAGTGAGCGGGCGGCTGATTCTGTTCTGCATCGCCTGGAACCTCGGCATCATGGCGGGCCAGTTGACGGGGGGGGCCCTGTTCGCCCGGGGGCCGTCGGTGGCTCTGGGGGTGGCTGTGCTTTTGGGGATCGCCAACCTGGGATTGGCCCTGTGGGCCTCCTGGCAATCGGTTCGGCTGCCCCACGTGCCGCAGACCCCCCTGGCCGCCGTGGGAGACCACCAGCGGGCGGCGGCGTTCCAGAAACTGAGCTGGCTGGCCAACCTGGGGGGCATGTTCGGCGGCAGCCTGGTCCTGCATCTCATCAGCGATCTCGCCGTCAGCATCGGGATTGCCGCCGAACGGCAGGGGGAGGTCATGGCCCTCTGGCGGGTGGTGATTATTGCCACGTACCTGCTGATGCACTTCGCCAGCGGCTGGCAATTCCGGATGCTTCCCTCGGTCGTCTCCCAAATCTTCGGGGCCCTGGGGCTGGTGGTGATTTCGCAGGCTCAGTCCCCCCTGTCTCTGCTGGCGGGGCTGGCGCTGCTGGGCCAACTGGTTGGCTACAATTATTTTTCCGGACTGTTCTACAGTGCTTCCGGGAATCCCGAACAGAATCGGGCTCTCACGGCGGCGTTCCACGAGGCAACCCTCGCCGCGGGAATGGCCGTGGGGACCACGGTGGGAGGCGCTCTGGGCAACCTGGCGGGGCATCGGGTCCCCTACCTCTTGGGAGCCGTGGTGGTGACGGGAGTGTTGGCGGGACAGGGGATCGGCTGGAGGCGGTGGGTTCGACCGTTGGAACGGGAGTCTGGGGATGGCAGCGAGAGGACCCGCAGACCTGCGGACCAGTGACGGGGCCCGGGCCGCACGCTTGCGGGTCGTACTGGTCGCGACACTGGCTGTGTGTGGCGGATGTATGCCGAACAGCAACCCCTCGGGTGTGAACACCGCTCCCCCCACGGCCAGTCTCTCCGGGTTTGTCCCCAGCGAGAGTCTGCTGGGGCTTTCGCCCGAGTTGGCCGAGGTGGCCATCCGCCAGCTGGACGACGAGACCGGCACCCCCGCCGCCCCCCGACTGGTGGGAGACCGGTCGGTTCCCTCCGACCAACTGGCGGCCGCCCTGGTCCTCTTCCACACCCATTGCAGTGGTTGCCATGGCTCGACGGGCGAGGGGACCGGCCCCTGGTCGGACCTGCTGCCGGTGCTGCCCCGCGACTTCCGCCGGGGGATCTTCAAATTCCAGTCCACCCCGTACGGTGCCCGTCCGGTGCGGGACGATCTGGAACGGACCATCACCCGGGGCATTCCCGGCTCGCTGATGCCCCCCTTCGGACATCTCTCGGAAGCCCAGCGGAAGCAACTGGCGCTGGCGGTGGAACTGCTCGCCCGCCGGGGAGAATTCGAGAGCCGGCTCGTGCTGGAAGTCGAGCTGCAGGGAGAAGAGCTCGCCGCCAGCGCGGTCGCCCAGCTCGCGGCCGAGATCGATGCCGAGTGGAAAGAGGCGGCCGGGCAGATCATCCAACCCCTTTCTCCCCAACCGGAATTCACCCCCGACCGGGTGGCGCGGGGGAAGGAATTGTTCGTGCAGAAAGGGTGTGCGAAGTGCCACGGCGAAGATGGCCGGGGGCAGACCGAGCAGAACCTGCAGGCAGGACTGCGGGATGTATGGGGACATCCCGTGCAGGCGGCCGATCTGACCACCGGCCGGCTGAAGGGAGGTTCGGCCCCTCTCGACATCTACCGGCGGATCCTGGGGGGGATCAACGGCACCCCGATGCCCTCGTTTCGGACCATCCTGTGGGCCGAGCCCGAGTCGATCTGGGACCTGGTCGCCTGGGTGCGGCATCTGGGTCGGCACGATCGGCCATCACCAACCCCAGCCGCCGATGACTGAATCACAAATCTGCGAAGGTCGCATCATGCATCTTCTCCGCTGCGCAGGAATCATCGCCCGTTTCGTGCGATCCGTTGTGTCGGGCGGTGTCTTGATGCGGCACTCCAGCGGGTTTCGGCGAGCCTCACCCACCTCTGGCCCGCAGGTGATGTTGGTCCTGATTGTGTGTCTGGGCCTGCCGGGGTTTCACAGCCGGGGACTGGGGGCCGAACCCGACGCGTCGCGCGACACGGGATATCGTGGTGTCTGGTATGCGAACCAGCCCTCGGGGGACGAGTACCGCTACAAGTACAGCGGGGGATTCGCCACCTATCCACACCAGACGCTCCCCTGCGCCTGCCATGTGCGGGAGGTGGGCAAGACCTTTTTCTGCTACAGCGGCTGGAATGCCGACGGGACGTCGCTGCTGCACCTCGTGGGAGAGTTCGACCATGCCTCGGGGCGGGTGTCGCGCCCCACCATCGTGCTCGACAAACAGACGACCGATGCCCATGACAATCCCACGCTGATGGTGGATGAGGCGGGACATCTGTGGGTTTTCTCGGCCTCGCACGGCACCGCCCGCCCCAGTTGGATTCATCGCAGCCGCGAGCCGTGGTCGATCGCGGGGTTTGAACGGATCGCGGAGACGAATTTCTCGTATCCCCATCCGTGGTGGCTGCCGGGGCGGGGGTTCCTGTTCCTGCAGACGCGGTACGGGAAGGGTCGCGGGCTGTTCCAGCAGACCAGCCGTGATGGCCGGACCTGGAGTGCCCGGCAACCACTGGTGCATATCGAGCAGGGGGATTATCAGATCACCTGGCGGCACGGGGATCTGTTGGGGACAGTCTTCGACCACCACCCCACTCCGGTGGGACTGAACGCCCGGGCCAACATCTACTATGCCCAGACCCGTGACGGAGGTGCGACGTGGGAGACCGTCGCAGGGGAGACACTGAAACTGCCGCTGCACAAAGCCGACAATCCCGCACTGGTCTACAACTCCCGCCAGGAGGGATTGCTGGTCTATTTGAAGGACCTGAATTACGACCAGCAGGGACGACCGGTCGTGCTTTATCTGGTGGCTCGGGGATTTGAATCGGGCCCGCGCCACGGGCTCCGGACCTGGTACACCCTGCACTGGACGGGGACCGAATGGCGTCGGCACGAGTTCACAACCAGCGACCACAATTACGATCACGGGTTCCTGGCGATCGACAGTGACGGACGCTGGAGCGTGCTGGCCCCGACCGATCCGGGCCCCCAACCCTGGACAACCGGGGGAGAGCTGGTGTTGTGGACCAGTCACAACGAGGGGAAGACCTGGCACAAAACGCGGCAGGTCACACACGACAGCCGGTTCAATCACACCTACGCCCGCCGCCCGGTCGAGGCCCATCCCGAGTTCTGGGCCTTGTGGGCGGATGGCAATCCGCTGGAGCCGTCGGAGTCGTCACTGTACTTCTGCAATCAGTCCGGTGAGTCGGTCTGGCGCCTTCCCCGGACGATGACGGCCGACTGGATGACTCCCGAGCGGGTTCCGTAAAGCAACGCTCCACCCCGCATTGGAATCCGGTGTGGTGTCGGTAAGTCACCGGGGATCGTGGAGGAGAGTCGACTCGATGAATCGGCTGATATTCTCGAATTTGTGGGACCAGAGACATATCATCGTCAGAGCAGTCGAAGGCAGTGTCCGGAAACCCGGGTCCACTCGCCAGGTCACTACACGAGATGCGACCTGACGCCTCGGCAATCGCCCGTTGCCAGACCTGGCCGGCGGAGCACCAGCCGGGGATTGAATGCCATTTCGCGACCTGGTCCCCCGCGATGGATTCGCGTCAGGTTAAGCCGTCTCCCCAGCGAATCCGATTTTTTCCTTTCCTTCCGTACAGACGCCATGCAACGCCGTCATGTTCTTTCCGTCCTGCTCGGTACCCTGGTGACTCCGACAGGCCGTTCCCTGCGGGCCGACGATCGCGACGACGCAGCGGCCCGTCTGCTGGACCGGGCGGTTGCCGACGGCGTGGTTTCGGGAGCGGCCCTGCATGTGCGGCGGGGGGCTGCGGAGAAGGCGGAGCAGCGCTCATTTCATTTTGGGACGGCGGCTTCCAACGACGCGCCGTTCCTGCTGGGTTCGATTACCAAGCCGATCTGCATGGCGGCGGTGATGACGCTGTTCGATCGGGGCGAATTCCAGCTCGATGACCGCGTCGTCCGTTACCTTCCCGGATTCAGGGGAGAGGGGCGCGACCAGGTGACCATCCGGCATCTGCTGACGCATGTCTCGGGGCTGCCTGACCAACTGGCCGGGAACGCCGCGCTGCGGCGTCGCCACGCAGGACTACCGGAGTTCGTGGAAGAAACGCTGCGGACGCCGCTCTCGTTTCCCGCGGGGACCCGGTATCAGTATTCCAGCATGGGGATTCTGCTGTTGTCGCACGTGGCCGAGCGGATCGCCCATCAGCCAATCGCCCGGCTGGTCGACGAGGCGATCTTCCAGCCTTTGAACATGCGGCATTCGGCGCTGGGAGTGGGGCGGTTTCGCCTGGCCGATTTGCTGCCCGTGCAGACCGAGAAGGCGGCCCCGGAGGCGGGGGGCGGAGATCCCGCCGCCCGGGACTGGGACTGGAACAGCCGTTACTGGAGAGAGCTGGGGGCCCCCTGGGGAGGGGGGCACGCCTCGGCTCCCGACCTCGGGAAGTTCCTCGCCGAGTTTCTCTGGGCGCCGGGAACCGCGTTGCGTCCCGAGACCGCCCGGTTAATGATCCGGAATCACAATCCGGCGGGGTTGACCCCGCGCGGCCTCGGGTGGGGTGTGGGCCGGGAGGCGGGGAGCCCCGGTTGCTCGGACGAGACGTTCGGGCACACGGGCTCGACCGGCACACTGTGCTGGGCCGACCCCCGTTCGCAGACGATCTGCGTGGTGTTGACCACGCTGCCCGGGGGGGCGGTCAAGCCCCATCCGCGTGAGCAGGCTGCGGCGGCAGTGGCACGGAACCCGTGAAGTAACAGCTCGACTCCACCCTCTGGGGAACTCGCTCCGGGGAGCTCGCTCTGGAGGAACTGGGTGTGTTCACTTCGCGGGGATGAGCGTGACCTTTCGGAACTCCACCGGACCATGGTCCCCCTGGAGCAGGATGGGACCGGGGGATCCTTCATCGCTGTCGAGAGCCCCGCCCGTGATTCCCGGGATGACCTGCCGGTCGATCACCCGTTCGCCATTGAGCACCACGGTGAGCACGCGTCCCACCAGGGTGGCTTCGTAGGTCTGCCACTCGCCGGCCGGTTTGGCCGCGTTGACGGCTGGCGTCAGATGGCCATAGACCCCTCCGATGCGGTGCGATTCCGCCTCGAGGCCGAAGTTGTCTTCGATCTGCAGCTCGTACCGGCCCCGCAGATAGATGCCACTGTTGCTCTTGGCCGGGTAGCGAAACTCGACCTTCAACTGGAAATCGGTGAATTTCCTGTCGGTCAGCAGATTGTTTCCCGGCTCGGCGTTGGTCAGCAGACCGTCGATCACTTTCCAGCCATTTTTGACCTGGGCGTGCTGGACCTTCCAGCCCGTCAGATCGCGCCCGTTGAAGAGCTCCACGGGTTGTCCCCACTGGGGCGCGGCGGTCCGCTTGAGATCGGGGGCGCGGCGGCCAGTCCAGCGCAGAACTTCCCCCTTGTCTCCCGTCACAGTTCCAGAAAGGGTGTCCCCCTCCAGCTTGCCTTCCACCACCACATCGGTGGAGCGGTTTTCCCATTGGGGGGGGACCGCGAACCGGAAGACTGGCCCGTTCCCCTCGAACCGCGCCACGGGGCGGGCGCTGCCGAACTGTCCCACGTACGCCCCGACCAGGGTGTTCCGCCCCGACAGTTTCACTTCGATCCAGGAAGGGTAGGCTCCGTCCGGGCCCGCGACCGTCAGGTCCCACCGGCCCAACAGGGCCCGCGAGGGGGAGGGGGGTTGTTCCTCAGCGGCATTCACGTGAGACGCTCCTCCCACCACCAGACATCCCAGAAACAGCACCATTCACAGCGAACCACGCATCGCAACACCTCAACAAGAAATTCCCCTGACCATCCGGCGATTGGATGGCTCCATCCGACGGAACCGATCGCCACTGCCCCCGTTTCCCGCTCGTCCGGCAACCCGCCGGGCAGAGCGCACCAACTCATTCGGGGTAGAGTTTCACAACCACTTTTCCCTCCGCCGTGATCCAGCCGCGCCACAGGCTGTCGCTGTTGGTGGCCGCGGCAAACCGCCCTTCGCGGTCGAGGGCGATGCAGCCCCCTTCCCCTTTCACGGGCTGGAGCTTGCCGTTGATCAACGTGTCGACCGCCTTCCGGACCTCCACCCCCCGATACTCGATGTGGGGCGAGATGTCGCTGGCCACCTGCCAGCGGATGAAAAACTCGCCGTGACCGGTGCACGAAACAGCACAGGTCCGATCGTCGGCGAACGTCCCCGCTCCGATGATGGGAGAATCCCCCACGCGGCCATAGCGTTTGTAGCTCATCCCCCCGGTGGAGGTTCCCGCCGCGAGATGCCCTTCCCGGTCGCGGGCGACCGCCCCCACAGTGCTCCAGTGCCGTCCCGGATCAGTCCCGGGGACGAATCCTGAGGGATCGAGTCGCGATTGCGGCTGTGTCTGTTCCTTGCGCCGTCGTTCTTCGAGTTCTTTCCAGCGGCGTTCGGTGCGGAAGTAGGAGGGATCAACGATTTCCAGCCCGGCGGCCTCGGCAAATTCCTCGGCTCCCTTGCTGACCAGCAGCACGTGCCGGGTCTTCTCCATGACCGCCCGGGCGGCCCGGATGGGATTCTTGACGGTCGTCACGCCGGCAACCGCCCCCGCTTTGCGATCGCGGCCATCCATGATCGAGGCGTCGAGTTCGTTGCGGCCGTCGCTGGTGAAGACGGCTCCCTTCCCGGCGTTGAACTGGGGGTCGTCTTCCAGGACGCGAATCGCCGCTTCGACCGCATCCAGGGCCGAGCCCTGTTTCTCAACCAGCACTTCCCGGCCAGTTCGGAGCGCTGTTTGGATGACCGCGATGACGGCCCGCTCTTCGTCCTTGGTCAGCACCCCCGGAGATTCTCCCAGACCGCCGTGCACGGCGAGGACCACATTGGGAATCGGACCGTCGTTGCCCACGGCAGGGGAGGCAGTGAGGGAGAGCATCAGAATCCAGAACCAGCGGCTCGGGGACATGCGTTGGTTCCCAAGGAGTGCAGGGAGAACAGAGGTCAAACCAGTTGGTTCAATCAGTGTGTCATGCGATCCGCTGGGGTTCCAGTCCGATCGCAGTCCGGAAATGCAGGGGGTGGCGCAGGTTTCTACGGGCCGGGTTGTCGTGGTTGGCGAATGCTTTGAGTTGTCCGTGAATGGAGTCACCTCCCGAAAAGACAGTTTGACAATCCCGACACAAATCCCCTAAGTTCCATTTCTACGGATTCGTCCATGGATGGTCCGTGCTCGGAGTCTTTGGTTTCGTGGACTTTCAGGGAGGCGGGTGCCATGCGGAGTCTGTGTCGGGCTGTCGGTCTGGTTGTGATGGGATTGTACTCCCTGTCGGCGGGTGGGTTGGCGGAGGGAGCCATCCAGAATGTGTCTGTCTCTGGAACAATCCTGACTGCCGATGCGGGGAATCTGTTTGGACTGAACGTTGGCGATCCCATCTCGCTGCAAGCCACTTTCGATGACACCACGGCGATCGCTCCCGGGATCATCCCGTTCGACGCGTCGACGACCAATCTTTTGAGCATCACGCTTGGTGCGATCCAGCTGAATGAGGTCAACGACATCGACTTTTACGCAGCACCTCCGGCATTTCCGAGGTTGATCCTGTGTGAAGATCCGCTTCTGCCGGTCGTGCAGATTGATTTTGTCGGAGAATCTGGAACAAATGACAGTCCGGTTGATTACATGCCGATGTCCCGCACCACCTTTATTGCCATCGATGCGAATGGTGCGACCATCACCGGAGAGTGGACGCTCTCGAACTGCCCCGAACCCTCGACCCTGATCCTGGCGGGGTTGGCCGCGGTGGGGATCGTAGTACGGCGGATGCGCCGTGGGCGTTGAGTTCAATGTGTCTGTGACGATCGTGTCACCGAATTCCCTGACAGGCCGAAGCGGTCCAATCCGCTCCGGCCTGTTGGCTTTGAGCCTCTCACCTCCGGGGACTCTTCCACAAGCGAAACCGAACCGCCCGACTACAGCTCGTGCCAGAGGGGGAGATCGTGCCGGCAGGGACGACGAAGATGCGCTCGACAAGCCTTGGCCGTTCGTGACTTCCAGCGGCCTCCTGTCTCTGTTGATTTGCTGATACCGACCACAGGCCAAAAACGTCGCTTTCCCAGAGCCGAAATGCAATCCGCCCGGAGCTCTGGGAAGAGTTCCGGGCGGATGATCAACTCCATCGTGTTACCGCGGGTCGCTGGGCACTGAAGGGGTTCACCGGGAGATCCAGTGAACTCGCCAGAACGCCACTACTTGCCCACCTTCTTCTTGACCTTCAGATCGAGTTCCTCGTCTTCGCCCTCGTCACCCTCTTTCACCTTCCCCTCGGCGGGGACGACATCGAGCAGTTCGATTTCGAAGACCAGCAGCGAATTGGGCGGAATGACCGGGGGACGACCGCGGGGCCCGTAGGCCAGGTCGGAAGGAATCCAGAACTTGTACTTCGAGCCGACGGTCATCAGGGGGACCCCTTCGGTCCAACCCTTGATTACCCCCGAGAGGGGAAACTGGGCCGGTTCACCCCGGTCGTACGAGCTGTCAAACACCTTGCCATTCAGCAGGGTTCCCTTGTAGTGGGCTTCGACGGTGTCCTTGGCGGTGGGCTTCTTCCCCTTGCCTTCCTTGATCACCTGGTACTGCAGACCGCTGTCGGTGGTCTTGACCCCCTTTTCCTTCGAATTCTTCTTCAGAAATTCGTCATTCTTGGAGGTGGCCTTTTCCTGCATCGCCTTCTGGAACTCGGTGATCGCCTCGCGGAAGTCGTCTTCCGAGAGGGGATTCTCGATATCAGCCAGCGCTTCCGAAATGCCCTTGGCCAGGAGCGCGACATCCACATCCAGTTCGTCGTTCTTGAGCTGGTTGCCGATGTTCCGACCAATGCCGTAGCTGGCTTTTCCGCGGGCGTCGTTCAATTCCACCGTCGATTTCCTGGCGGCCGGTTTTTCGGTCTTTTCCGCGTCTTTGTCCTGGGCCCAGGCGGCAGCGCCACCCAGAACCAGCAGTCCGCACAAGAGCTGGCGGAGAGCAATCATTGAGACAACCTTTCTTCCCCAGACCCAACAGCGCGGGGACTCGCCTTCCTTTGCCAGCCGGGCGGGGCCAAGCGATTCGGCCCTGAGTGCGCCACGGCGTTTGCAGGAAGACCCTGTGGTCAACCAATCATACTGCACGTCGGGGGGGATGCGAAATGATTTCCCTGCCACCCCCCGGGGGACCGGGGGGATTCTGCCGGGAATCTGCCCTCCTCGGTTGTGACCACCGCACTGGCCGGTACAATCGGCGACAGCGCCCCGGCCCCCTCTTGGGAGGCCGAGACCGGGAGAGATCCTGTTCCCCAACATTCCTCCCGTTTTCTTCTCGTGCGGTTTCTTCAGACAGAGAGAGGAGCATTCATGCCCGATCCAGGTCCTTCCCACCGCGAAGAGACGGCCCGGAGCCAATCCGGGTTCAGTCGCCGCGATTTTCTCCGGGGCTCCGGAGCGGCTGTCGCCGCCACCACGCTCAGCCAGAGCGTGGCCGAAACCGCCCAGGCTCAGCAGGCGGGGACCAAGGTCGCCCCCGGCAAAGCGTCGGCGATCCAGCTCACCATCAATGGCAAGGCGGTCTCCGTCACCGTGGAGCCCCGGGTCACCCTGCTGGACGTCCTGCGGGACGACCTCAGCCTGACCGGTGCGAAAGAAGCCTGCGATACCGCCAACTGCGGCTCGTGCACGGTGCTCGTCGACGGCAAGGCGGCGTACGCCTGCAGCGTGCTGGCCCACCAGGCGGTCGGCAAGAAAATCCAGACGGCTGAAGGACTGGCCACTGGCGAGAACGATCCCGTCGCCCAGTGCTTCGTGAAGCACGACGCCACCCAGTGTGGGTATTGCACCCCAGGGTTTGTGGTCGCGACGCGGGCGTTTGTCGCCGCCAAGCCGAATGCCACCGTCGAAGACGTGGCCAAGGGGCTGGGTGGCAACATCTGCCGCTGCGGCACCTACGCCGGCGTGATCGCCGCCGCTCTCGAGTGCTCGAAGAAGGGAGGCAAATGACATGGCTGAACGCAAGCATGGCTGGGGTCCCCGCGATCAGAATGTGCTGATCGGCAAGGAAATCACCCGCATTGATGCGCTCCCCAAGATCACGGGTGCGGCCAAGTACTCGGCCGACATCAACACCAAGGGAACCCTCTTCGCGAAGGTGGTCACCTGCAAGCACGCCCACGCGATCCTGAAGAAGATCGATGTGGAGGCGGCCAAGAAGATTCCCGGGGTCAAGGCGGTTCACCTCTTCAAGGAACTCGACGACGAGATCCGCTGGGATGGCGACCTCATCGCCGCCGTGGCGGCTGAGCGCGTCGAGCAGGCCGCCGATGGCGTGAAGGCGATCGAGGCCACCATCGAATACGAAGTGCTCGAACACTTCGTCGACGAGGCCGACCTCGAAGCGGGCAAGAAGGCCGACCGCGCCCGCGAACGGGGCAACGCCAAGGAAGCCGCCGTCGAGACCCAGAACGAAGGGGAAATCGACGCCGCCATCGACGCCGCCATCAAGGGGGCCAAGGTGGTGCACAAGGGGTTCTACGGCATCCAGACCATCAGTCACATGTGCCTCGAACCGCACGGTTCGCACTGCGAATGGAAGGGGGAAGAACTCGACGTGCATCTCTCGACACAGAACGTGTCGGGAACCGCCGGACAGTTCGCCGAGCCGCTGGGAATCGACCAGGCCAACGTGACCATCACCGGCAACTACGAAGGGGGTGGTTTCGGCTCGAAATTCCAGGCCGACGAATGGGGGCTCGCCGCCGCCAAGATGGCCCAGGAAACCGGCCGTCCCGTCCGCCTGATGCTCGACCGCGCCACCGAATTGAAGGTGGCGGGAACGCGCCCCTCGGGCTTTGTGGAAGTGACCGTGGCGGCTGATGCCGAGGGGAAGGTCATCGCCTGGGACAGCCATCACTGGGGAAGCGACGGCATGGCGGGGGGCGGGGTCGACGTCGGCCAGCTTCCGTATCCGTTCAAGTTTCCCAACACCCGCAAGTCGCAGACCGGGTTGGAGTGCAACACCGGGCCGAACCGCGCCTGGCGTGCGCCGCCGCACCCGCAGTTGTGCGCGATGACCCAGACCGCCCTCGACGATGTCGCGGGCAAGCTGGGGATGAACAGCTACGACTTCTTCCTGAAGAACCTCGAGTTCACGCTGAATGACAAGGCGGGAACGTATGCCGAGGAAATGGAAATCGCCGCGAAGGCGATTGGCTGGAAGGAAAAGTGGCACCCCCGCGGCCAGGGAGGCAACGGCCCCGTGAAGCGCGGGCTGGGCATGGCCCTGCATCGCTGGGGGGGCGGCGCCGGTCCCTGCACCTGCGAGGTGAAGGTACATCCCGACGGTTCGGTGGAGACGTTCCTGGGGAGCCAGGACATCGGCACCGGGACCCGCACGATCATCTCGATCGTGCTGGCCGAGACGTTTGGCCTGCCCCTCTCGGGGGTGAAGGTCAACCTCGGGTCGAGCAAGTACCCGCCGTCGGCCGCGTCGGGGGGCAGCATCACCGTGGGTGGTGTGTCGGGCGCCCATCGCCGGGCGGCCCAGGACGCCCTCTGGACGATCTTCGACAAGGTCGCCGAGAAGTACAAGGTGGAGGCCGACGCGCTCCGCGCCAAGGATGGCAAGATCCTGGCGGGGAACAAGGAGGTCTGCACCTGGAAGCAGGCGTGCAGCCTGTTGGGACAGATGCCCCTGGTGGTCAAGGGAGAGGGCCCGAAGAAAGACGGGCTGACTTCCGACCAGGTGGGGGGAGTGCAGATGGTCGATCTGTCGGTCGATACCGAGACCGGCAACATCCGCATTCACAAGTTCGTCTGCGTGCAGGACTGCGGGTTGATTCTCGATGAACTGACCGCCAAGAGCCAGGTGCTCGGGGCGCTGATTATGGGGATCGCCTACTCGCTCTCCGAAGAGCGGATCATGGACAACAAGACGGGGCGGTACATCAATGCCGACCTCAAGAACTACAAGCTGCCGCGCATCGGCGATGTGGGCGAACTGGTGGCGATCATGCACCAGCCCGCCAGCGAGTACGACCGCGGCGTGGTGGGTTTGGGCGAGCCGCCGGTGATCGCTCCCGGAGCGGCCATCTCGAATGCCGTGGCGAACGCCACCGGCATCCGCGTGCCGGTCATCCCCCTCACCCCCAAGCGCGTGCTCGACGCCCTCACGAAAGGAGGCAACGCATGAGTTCCTTCGAATTTGCCAGCCCCGAGACCGAGGCCGAAGCGGTCGAGATGCTGCGGGCCCACGACGGCCAGACCGCCGTCCTGGCCGGTGGTACCGACCTCGTCAGCCTGCTGAAGGCCGGG
>JBKDUK010000045.1:0-27651 GCA_046339535.1 Planctomycetaceae bacterium
CGGGCCCTGACCGGGCGGTTCGGCCCGGAATGGTCCGCAAACATCCAGGCCACCTGTTCCGCTGGGGTTTCTGGAAAACCTTCGGGGGTGGGGGGGGGCATGGGGGGGCTGTTGGCGGGAACAGGTGGATGTGCCAGGTGGAGGATTAGAGGGCGGCTCTTCGGCCCGGGGTTGTCTTTTCGACGTGTTCCATGCCGCATCCCCCTGCGGTCGGCAACATTTTGCGGGGGCTGCAGAGTCCACTGGGGTTGATGGCGTCACGCACTTCTCTCATGACCTCCAAATCCACCTCGGAGAACAGACGGTTCATCAGGCTGATCTTCTCGACGCCGATCCCGTGTTCGCCGGTCACGCTTCCCCCCAGCTCAATGCACTTTTCCAGGATCTCATCACTGGCAGCCAGGACTCGGTTGACCTGATCGGCGTCCCGCTCATCGAACAGCAGAATCGGGTGGATGTTGCCGTCTCCGGCATGAAAGACATTGACGATCCGGATTTGATGCTTCTGGCTCGTCGCGAGAATGAAGTCAAGAATCTCCGGCAAGCGGGTGCGCGGAACGACACCATCCTGGGTGCAGTAGCTGGGGCTCAGCCGCCCGATCGCCCCGAAGGCCTGCTTGCGGCACTTCCAGAGCAGGGTTCGCTCCTGAGGCGAATTGGCTGAGCGAACTTCGCGGGCTCCCACCCTTTGGCACAAGTCGCGAATCTGGGTGGCTTCGTCGTCAACCGCAACTTCGAGGCCATCGACTTCAATCAAGAGTACGGCAGCGGCATCCAGCGGGAATCCGAAATGAAAGGCCGCCTCAACGGCTTCGATGATGCCCTGATCCATCAGTTCCAGAGCAGCAGGGATGATGCCAGCACCAATGATCTCGCTGATGGCCTGGGTCGCATCACGTACGCTGTTGAACACAGCGAGCATGGTCCGGTAGGCAGCAGGGTCCCGGGTCAGGCGGACGGTAATCTGGGTGCAGATTCCGAATGTTCCCTCGTTGCCGACGAACAGGCCGGTCAGGTCACAACCGGGGAAGTCTTCACACGGCCCCCCCAGCTGGACAACAGATCCATCGGGCAGCACAACCTGTGCCCCCAGAACATGATTCACCGTCACGCCATACTTGAGGGTGTGCGGGCCACCGGAATTCGTTGCGAAGTTGCCCCCGACGGTACAGGCCCCCTGACTGCTGGGATCGGGGGCGTAGTGAAAGCCAGACCCCTTCAAATGGTTGGTCAAATGCACATTGACCAGTCCGGGCTCCACAACGGCGTAGCGGTCTCTGAGGTTCACCTCAAGAATTCGCCGCATCCGGGTCAACGCGATCAAAACTCCGCCCCCGACGGGGAGGCAGCCCCCTGCCAGACTCGTTCCCGCTCCCCGGGGAACAAACGGAACTTGATGTCGCTGGCAGAGCTGAACGATTTGAACAACTTGTGTGGTATCGGTCGGAAAGACCACCACATCCGGGGAGTTCTTCTCGATTGTATATCCGTCACATTCATACACCAGCAGCTCTTCCCGGGCACTCAAGAGCCCTTCTGGGCCGACGATCGTCTCTAATTCACGGAGAAAATCGGACGCAATTCGGCTGGTTTTGGGGCGTGTGTCTGAGGAAGGCATGGCGGCAGTCATGGTGAGGTTCAGCAGGAATCATAGTGTATTCGATTTCAGTTGGGCTCACCAGAAACAGTCTCCGGGAGGGAGAGGCCGATCGATCGGCGCTGGTTCATCCGGGGACTCAACGCTCTGCGGTCAACAGTGCGCGACGATCGAGGGGGCCACGCCCCGGGACGACTGATGGAACTTCGAATCCACAGGGATTCATGAGGCGATCATGTGATCCTGGTCCGGGGGCACCGCTAAACTCCACCAACTCCGATTGTTCCAGTCAGGTAAACTGCGGAAGACAAAGTACATGATTTGCGAAACGGCGCGAGGATAGGGCGTTTCCAGATTGAAACGACTCAAACAGCTGAAAGTATCAAACCGAATTGAGGGGTAGATTGCTGTCCGGTGGTGGTTCGGAGTGGAATCTCTGGACGCTGGATGGTCGCCAAACGTTTTCTCTAGGAAGGGATTCCGCTCATGAAATCTCCGATTCTTCGTCGGTTTCGCTTGGCCTGTGTGGCAGCGGGGTTGGCGGTCGGTTCAACTGTTCAGGTTCAGGCCCAACACGTTCCGATTGGGCCAGCCGCCCAGGCGTGTGCCCCGCAGTACGACTCGGCTGTTCTGGAGTCGACGGGGGCGGGCACCATTTTCGATGAAGTCAGTGCCGCTCCCGCCGGACAGGTTTGGGCCAGCGCGGAGTACTTGCTGTGGTGGATGCAGGGGGCCGACACCCCCCCCTTGCTGACGACCGGGTCGGCCAGCGACGCCTTTCCCGGAGCGCTCGGCCAACCCGGAACCCGCGTGCTGTTCCAGGGTATTGACGGCGGCCCGCGCAACGGCGGACGGTTCACCGCCGGAACCTGGCTGAACCAGGACCAGACCATCGGCCTCGAGGGCAGCTTCTTTTTCCTCGGGAATGGTGATGACAACTACACAGCCAGCTCTTCCGGGGAGCAGGGATCGCAAATCCTGTCGCGTCCCTTTTTCAACCCCATCACAGGACAGCAAGATCGACAGATCATTTCTGAGCCAGGTTGGGTTGGAGGTACTACCTCGATCAACTCCAGCAGTACGTTCATGGGGGCGTCCCTCAACCTGGTGACGAATCCCTGTTGCGAGACCCCCTGCTGTCCGCCAGGAGGAACCCCTTATGGATACACTTACGGCTACGTGGCCGGGTTCCGCTACTTGCGGTTGGCCGAAGATCTGTCGATCGACGAAAATCTGCGTTTCATCGACTCGGCGCCGCTGTTTGCCGGTGATTCGATCCGGCTGCGAGACCAGTTTGGCACCACGAACGACTTTTATGGGCCGCAACTCGGGATCCGCGGGGAGTATTTCCGCGGTCGCTGGTTTGTGAACGGAGCTGGTTTGATCGCCCTGGGGGTGAATCATCAGACAGTCGACATCTCAGGTTCCTCCACCTTCTCGCCTGTCGGACAGCCTTCCGTGACGCAGCCCGGTGGCTTCTACGCACTGCCCACCAATATGGGCAGCTACAGCCGAAACGTCTTCACGGTGGTGCCTGAATTCAACCTCAATGTCGGCCGTCAGGTGACTGACAGCCTGCGGTTGTTCGTGGGTTACACCTTCCTTTACATGAGCAACGTGGTCCGTCCGGGCGACCAGATCGACACAACCGTCAACACGACGCAATTGCCCGACTACACCGGGCCTGGAACTCTGACCGGCCCGGCCCGTCCCGCATTCGAATGGCAGGATACCGGCATGTGGGTCCAGGGAATCAATGTGGGGGCCCAACTGCGGTTCTAGGACCGGATGGTTGTGAAACGTCGCTTGAGGCGATGTTTCCGGATTTGGGAAAAAAGACCGGGCCTGTCGAAGTGGTCTTCGACAGGCCCGGTGGTTATTCGGTCCAGCAGCAATCTCTCAGATCACACAATTCCGAAATCCTGCTTGAACTTGTTCTCGACAAACGTCGAGTTGTAGCCCGCCATGAACAACTTGAGGTAGTTGCTCATTCCCGTCAGGCTCGAAGGTTTCTTGTAGCTCAGGTACAGATTGGCGATGAACTGGGCCTGGCTGGCCATCGTCCCATTCTGGAAATTGGTCAGATTGCTGCTGGTCAGCGCCAGTTTTCCCAGCTTGACGATGTCATTCAACTGGATGTTGCCGAACAGCTGGCCCCCCACGGTGACGCCACTCGTCGTCGTCACGATGGGATTGGCAGTCATCTGGATCCAGTTGAACTTGGCTTGCTCCCGCAGGCGGAATGTTCCCGGACCGACATTTGTAAATGAGTAGTTCCCATTCGAATCCGTCACCTGCTGTCGCTCGCCGGGATCGAGAACGCCGTTGTTGTCCGTATCGAGGAAGATGGTCCAGCCAGACAACCCGGCTTCACCCGTGTCCCGAATCCCATTCGCGTTCAGGTCATTGAACTTGGCACCCGAGATCGTGACCTGCTGGAAGTTGCCGAACAGCACGTTTTCCCTGATCCCTCCAGTGGCGAGAACGACATCGGCCGGATTGGTCGTGGTTTGCTGCCATCCCGTTTGCAAGACTTCCCGCACCCGGTAGGTCCCCGCGGCCAATTGGTTGAACTGGAAGTTGCCGTTCGAAGTTGTCTTGACCGACATCTCTCCAGAATCCAGTTGTCCATTTTGGTTCTGATCAAGATAAATCGTCCAGTTTTCGATGCCGGGCTCGCCGGTATCCTGCACCCCGTTGCCGTTCAAGTCGTTGAACTTGAGGCCGCTGATTGAACCTCGTTCGGGAGGGAGGCGATTTCCGAAGTTGATGTTAGCCACATTTTGGCCCGAGACGGTCGAGAAAACCAAGGGGTTGGTGGTCGTCTGTTCCCATCCGGTTTGCTGAACCTCGCGAATGCGAAGCTGACGGGGGCCGACGCCGGTAAACGACCAGGTTCCGTTCGCGGCCGTTACGGTCGACTGCTCGCCCGAATCGAGTTGACCGTTGTTGTTGACATCATCGAAGATTGTCCAGCCCCCAAGTCCCGGATCCCCGGCGGGATTCTGGTCTCCATTGATGTCGTTGAATTTCAAACCACTGATGGTCACCAGCTTGAAATTGCCGATGTTCCTGTTGACCAGATTGGTCCCCGACTGACCAGTGCCGTCGGCGACGCCGAGCGTCTGGGTCCACCCGGTTTGCAACACCTCCCGAATTCGATAAGTGCCGGGGCCCAATTCCAGCGTGTAGACGCCATTGGCACCGGTTGTGGTCGACTCCCCCGCATCGGGGATGGAATTGTTGTTGGCATCATTGAAGATGGTCCACCCGGACAGGCCTGGCTCACCCGGATCCTTCATGCCATTGCCGTTGAGGTCTTCAAATTTGGTTCCCGTGACCGTGTACTTTTTGAAGTTTCCGAAGTCAACATTGGCAAGCACCGTGCCTGATGTGCCCGTGAACGCTGTCGGATTGGTCGTAGTCTGCACCCAGCTGGTCTGCAGGAGCTCGCGAATGCGGACGGTGCCGGGCCCAACGGTCAGAGAATAGTTTCCATTGGCCCCTGTTGTGGTCGACTCCTCACCGATATCGACCGCCCCATTATTATTGCGATCGTTGAAAATGGTCCAACCGGTCAGCCCAGCGTCACCACTGTCTTTCAATCCATTTCCATTCTTATCTTCAAACTTCTGGCCGGAAATCGACTGCAACCTGAAGTTGCCGAAGCTTCCACCATTCGAAGTGACTCCCGAAGAGACCGTCACTGAGCCAGGATTGGTGGTGGTTTGGATCCAGGCGGGGTTCTGGACTTCTCGAACCGTGTAGGTGCCAGGCGCAAGATTGGTAAATGCATAGTTTCCGGAAGAATCAGTCGTCGTCTTGACCTCTCCCGTGTCCCACGTGTTGTTTGCGTTGGTGTCGAGGAATACCTCCCAACCGGCAATTCCCGGATCGGAATTGTCAACACCATTCCCGTTCACATCATTGAACTTCCGGCCGCCGATCGAGGCGTTCTGGAAGTTTCCAATATTGAGTTCTTTCACCCCGGTCGGTGTGAACTGCTGACCATTCGCGACGACAAACAGTTGGGGGACAGCAGGCGTCGTTTGCATCCAGCCGGTGGAAAGCACCTCCTGAATGGTGATTGTCGGCGTCGGGACAGTCGAGCTCGTAACGACTGAAATGGGAATATAGAATTCCCCCGTCGTCAGGGTCACGCCGGCAGGCTGTGCATCTCCGGGAAGCCAGGTCTGTGTGGTCAGTGTCGAAGTACCATTGGCGTCGACAATGGTTGCCTTGATCGTGAATCGCTCGGTCGGAGAAGCACCCTCTCCAGAATCGAGCGCTCCGTTGCCGTTGTTATCGATAAACTTCGCACCGCGCACCGAGCTTGTGAGGTTCGCCAACAGCACTCGTGTCTCGAGTGCCTCGATGACAGCACGCCGAGATCGTGCACTGCGGCTCTGGGAGCGACCAAACAGCTTGGAGAACCTGAACATCAGTGATTCACTCCGATGGGGCTGGCAAACTTCAGGCGGGGCCAAGTGGACAAATTGCCCAAACACGCTGGGGCCCCGGAACATCTGGAAGATCGTCACTTTCCTGTCCTCGCTAGAGTCTCCAGGGGGAACTATTCCGGGAAAGCTCAAGCAGGTTGGGGTCTTGACAATCTTAACCGTCGTGCGACGATTTCCAATTGAAGGGGGTGACAACGAATCAGCCCGACTGCCTGAACAAGTTTGTAAAACATTCCTTAAGTCAACCGCCCGCATTTCACGAAAGAGGGGTTGACAGAGGTGCCGTCAAGCAATATCCCTTCAAAAAGGCTTTCTGCCATGACAAGGGATGGAGTCTCTGTCAACACACTCCGGAAGGGATCTGCATGACTCGCCACAGTTTCTACATCAGAGTTCTACTGCTCGGTCTGCTCGTGACGGCCATCGGCAATTCTGCTTTTGCCGACACTGTGGCGGCCATTGTGGACCCGGTCACCGCCCCCCAGGTGAGTATGAACCTGCGGCATTGGTGTCCTCTGGATATTCCGGGTCCCGGGCAGCCGGGATATCCTCCTTCTGGAATTCTGACTCTGGGGTCAACTCCCGCCCAGTTTCACGTCCAACGTACAGGCGGAACTTACCAGGGGCCACTCATTGGAAATAAGGCCAATCGTTTTGCCGCGTTCTGTCTGGAGCCGCTGCAGCAGGTGTCGTTTGTCAACGAAACGTACACTCTTGGCAGTCTGAGCACTGGAGGAACCGACTATGGTGGGATGGGGAATCAGAGGGCTTCGATGATTCAGGAACTGTTTGGACGGTTCTATCCTGACTTCAGCAAGTCGATTTCACAGGAACAGGCGGCCGCCATTCAGATTGCCACTTGGGAAATTCTGCGTGAAAAAGTCGATTCCAATTGCACAATTCAGAACTTGACGTACTCAGACCTTGACGTGAATTCCGGTGACATTTTCTTCAATTATGCTTCAAATGGGGTCGTTGATCTGGCTCAAACATACCTTGACGCATTGGACGGTACCGGACGGAAGGCATCGAATCTCGCCGCACTGACTCTGCCGGAGTCTTCCGGCCAACCGACGCAAGATCTGTTGGTGCAAATCGTACCCGAACCGGGCACGATCGGCTTGCTGTCCATTGGGCTTGTGGGTTTGCTGTTTCTGCGGAAGAGGAATTCTCTGAAGTGATCTGTCTTAAATCAGGTCATCGGGGTTTGGTGACTCTTGGCCTGATTGAACTATGACTTTTGACAGGCGTGGTTTTCTGGCCGGGGCCGCGGTTGGCGGCCTCTTGGGAGGATGCAGTCGACGTCCAGAGCGTTCTCTGGTTGTGTTTTGTGCCCACGACTCTCTGTTTGCGGCACCAATCCTCGATGAGTTTTCACGCCGTCACCAGTGTTCGATTTATGTGAGATATGATACTGAGGCCAGCAAGTCCCTGGGTTTGGTCTCTCGCCTGTTCGCCGAGAGGAGTCATCCCCAGTGCGATGTGTTCTGGAACAACGAGTTGCTCGGTACCCTTGCGCTCGATTCGGAGAATCTTCTGACTGAGCTGGAGGAGCCGTCTCAGGTTGACCGAGATCGTGCGAAAAGATGGGTTTCATTTGGCGGTCGTTTGCGGTGCGTTATTTCATCTGGCGACCTGTGCTTGGATGAGAGTTCGGTTAATACGTTACTGGACCGGAATGTGCTGAGTACATGCTCGATCGCAAAGCCGATGTTCGGTACGACATTGACTCAATACTGCTGCTGGGCGTTGGCCTGGGGGCTGCCAACTCTCATCGAGTTGCATCGTTCCTGGGTTCGCAAGGGCTTGCGGGTCGCAGAGGGGAACGCGCAGGTCAAGGATTTGGTCGCTGCCGGGGTGTGCGATCTCGGTTTCACGGATTCTGATGACCTGTTTGTCGCCCGTGATTCGGGTTCGCCACTGCGTTTTGAACCGGTGAGGGTCGGCGGTAAGACCATCTGCATTCCGAATACAGCCGCCGTGATCCGCGGAACGTCGCGAGATGTTTTGGCACAGCAACTTGTGTCCTACCTGGGTTCAGCCGAGGTCGAGCTGAGACTTTCCAGGTCGACTTCGCGTCAGATTCCCCTGGGTCATGTGTATCCAGAGTTGCTGTCTGATGATGTGCGCGCTCTCTGGACTGCGGCCCAGGATTCGATTGATGTTGCGTCCCTGTTGGCCATTCGCAGCGAGGTCCTCGACTGGCTGCGGCAGGAATACGCCTCTTGAGTTTCTCGGTTGCGTTGGCATGGTCACTCGGCAGGTCCGCCTTGGTCGCAGTCGCGGCGGCCGTTGCCGGACGTTCCGTAAGCCGGGTTCTGATGGAGGCGCGGGGTGCCGTTCTTACGGTTTGCTGGATCTTGCTGCTGATTCCTTGGCTCATTCCAGGGTTGTTGTTGGGATACGCCTGGAATGGTTGGGTATTCGCAATTCATGGATGGGCGGTTAGCCGAGACCTTTCCGGTCTGACCCGCATCGCAAATCTGTTGCTGAATCACGATCGGATCTGCAACGAACTCGCTTTGTGTTGTCTGTTGTTTTCGCGATGTTTGCCTTGGGCGACGGTGATGCTCCGCTGGGGGGTAAGCGGCGAGGAAAGTGAAAGCAGTTGGTTTCTGCGCGGGTTGGCGGACGGCGTTGCTCGAGTCGGCAGGGGACGGAGACCTTGGACCCTGTTCCGACGACTCCGCAGGGAATCGCAGCGATTGGCTCCCGCCGTTGGGCTGGCATTTATCACCTGTTTTCAAGAGTTTGAACTGGTGGCTCGATTGGGCCGACCGAGCTGGACTGTCTGGCTTATTGATGCCCATGCGACAGGCGTGGCGGTGTCGGGATTGCTGTTCCGGGCGACTGTTGCCGCGGGATTGCAGACACTCTTGGTGGGCGCGGTCTTGCCCGTCCGTCAGGGATTGTTCACTCCCGGACGCGGCGGCCGTAATGAAGTGAATCACGGCACGTGGCTGCGAATCCTGGTACTTGGCCTGTTGGTCGCGGGGGCGGGCGCTGCCGTCGTCATCCCCAGTCTGAGTCTGGCGGCGGGGTTTCTCCAGGGCGTCTCGGCACTGGCTGACCGAACTTCGGTCTTGCTGCGGTTGGTGAGGGAGGTGAGTGTCGGGGGCGCCGTCGCAACGATTGCAGCCACACTCGCAATCCTGATCGCCCGATTTCTGCAAACAGCTCCGGGCCAGGTTGAATCGCCTTCGGCCATCAGTCATGCCTCCCCCTTCCCAAGTCGTGGCTGGCTGGGGGCTGTCCGTGTCTCGGGAAACTGGTTCCTGTTCTGGCTCGGGGCCTGGGGGGCGGTTCCATTGTGCCTGCTGACCCTGGGCAGTCTGGCGCCGGTCGGACTGGCATCGCTTGGCCAGTCTTTGATCCCCTGGTGTGTTGTGCAATCGATTTGGTTGTTTCCCAGGGCCGTTTGTCTGATGTCCCTTGTTCAAGTCTGGCGCCAACCCCAGCCTGCCTACCTGGGAGAATTGCTGGCGAGTGCTCCGGAGGCAGATCGACGACATTCCGCCGATCAGTTGTGGTGGCGTGACAACTGGCGGAATCCTGTGATGGCCGGTCTGTTTCTGGCGATGACGGCCTATTTCGACTTGCCCACCGGCCAACTTTTGGCTCCTGCGGGTCTGGCGTCGGCACCTGTGACGCTGTACACTCAAATGCACTACGGACGAAACTCGCTTCTGACTGCGATGACCCTGTTGGCGGTGGCCATTCCTTGGACGCTCGCTCTTTTCATATTGTTGGTGCTGCCGCGCGTGACAATTTGGCGACGCGGCCGCTCGATTCCGCCTGGCGGCTGGAGTCGGTCGAGGTAGACGCCTCGGGGCGGCGACTGCTCGGTCCGCTCAACCTGACTGTGCCGCGGGGAGTAACAGCCGTCCTGGGGCCGTCGGGGGCCGGTAAGACGACCCTCCTGAATTTGTTGACTGGTTTCTCGAGACCATCATCCGGGCAGGTACATCGAGACCGGTCCGTTGATCCTGCCCGTTTGACGACGTTCTGGTGTCCTCCGGATTTCGGGCTCTGGTCCGATTGTACGGTGCGCGATCACCTGGAGCGTGTCGTGCCCTCCGCAGGCATCTCCCATTCCCGTTTGGGAGACACGGGGGCGACCGGCCGTAAAGCGGAGATCGAGGAACTGCTCGGATGTTTTGGTCTGTTAGACAAATCGGATTGCTACCCGGATCTCCTTTCCCGAGGGGAACAGTCACGGCTGGCGGTGTGTCGAGCTGTTGCCAGCGATGCGGAGTTTCTCGTTTTGGACGAGCCCTTGGTACACCTGGAACCGCTGTTGCTTCGGGAGTTGTGGCGGACTGTCCTGCGCATTCGCCCGGGGAATCTGACGACCGTGTTTTCAACACATGAACCAGACCTGGTCCTGGCAGGTGCTCAGCATGCGATCTGTTTGGCAGGCGGGCAGGTCGAGTTCTCCGGACCGGTTCAGGATCTGTATCACTCCCCCCCGAGCGAGGCCTTGGCTTGGTACCTGGGGCCAGCGAATTGGGTTACTGAGGACGCTGCCCGCCAGTGGTTGGGCGAATCATTTCCCCAGGCCCGTGCGGTCCGTCCTCAGGAAGTCACGGTGACCACTGAGGAAGACGGGAATGCCTTGGTGAAAACCGTCGAGATACTAGGCGGGATGTCGGCTGTGGAACTGGTCAATCGCTCTTCCGGGCAGTCTCGACGATGGCTGGTTTCCGGCGCTCTCAGCCGCCTGCAGAGCGGAGCGTGGGTGAACCTGAGGCGTTGTTGGCACGCATTGTTGATTGCCTGGCTGCTTTGTTTGTCCGGGTGTGTGCGGACACCTGCCAATCCGACCCTGGTGGGTACCGAGATTGGAGAATGGGTTCTGCCCGCCGAGGGGATCCGGGTTCCGGGCCCCAGGGCCCTGCATGCGACCCGGGAGCGATTGTTGGTGCTGGACAATGTTGGCAGGGTTCTGGCGTACGGGTTTGACGGAACCTTGCAAAGCCAGTGGTGGATGCCTGAGTATTCCGTAGGGCGGCCCGAAAAGATCTGCGAATTGCCCGATGGCCGATTGGCGGTTGCGGACACTCACTATCACCGAGTGGTGTTGTTTCGCAGTGATGGCAGCCTCGAGGGAATGCTGGGGGGATATGGACTGGAGCCCGGGCAGTTCATTTTCCCTGTGGCAACTGCCTGTGATGCGGAAGGCAATCTGTATGTTTGCGAGTATGGGGGGAATGACCGGATCCAGAAATTCTCACCCGAGGGCCGGTTTTTGGTCAGCATGGGCGGCGCAGGGACCGGGCGGGGGCAGTTCCAGAGGCCAAGCGGAATGGTGATTTCGGGCGAACGGTTGTATGTCGTCGATGCCTTCAACAACCGCATTCAGGTTTTTTCTTGTGCGGGGGAGTTTTTGGAGGTCTTGGGGGAGCAGCTGTCGAATCCCCCGGATCTTGTCTACCCTTACGATGTGGCCCTGGGGCCCCAGTCTGACTTGTACGTCGTTGAGTATGGTGCCGGGCGGGTGACCCGGCTCGACCTGGCAGGCAGACTTTTGGGGCAGTCGGGGTCAGACGGAGGTTCGGTGGGGCGTTTCAAGACTCCGTGGGGCCTGACGGTGGATGCACGTGGTGTGGTTTATGTCGCGGATACCGGGAATCGCCGGATTGTGCAGTTGAAGTTCTGAGGGGAGCTGTTGTGAGCCGCAGTGGAGCCAAGGATACCGGAGAACCAGATTGGGTGGATGCTCTCCGCCGTCTCTGGTTCATGGTCTTCCCCCGTGCGCGACAGGTTGTGACCTGGCGGGATGCGGCTCAGTGCGTGCTGTTTTTGCTTGGCTTCGGGGCGTTGTGTCTGTTTCTGGATAGGGCACAACGGGTCCTCTTTGCCAATCCCTGGGGGTTTTTGCCGATCTTGGCCATTCCCTGGATCTGGTGGCAATGGCTGCAGGGCTACGCGGGACTCATCGGTTGGCGGCGAACACTGTCTTTATGGATTCGCATGTCTCTGGTGGGTTTGTTCGCGATCTTGTTGGCCGAGCCAAGGTCTGTAAAAAGCAGCACGGAATTGGCGGTGATGTATCTGCTCGATATCTCCGATTCGACCGGTGATCGACAGGTGAATCAGGCCCTGCGGTTCATCGCGGAAACAGCCTCGCGAAAGCCGAGGCAGGATTTGGCAGGATTGGTGATTTTCGGCAAAAACGCCGCGGTCGAGTTCCCCGCCCGCAAGCCCCTGGTGTTCGAGGGAAGTTCGATCACGCTCAACTCTCTGGTGGACCGTGATGCCACCAATATCGAGCAGGGGCTCTCGCTGGCATCCGCGATGTTACCGGAGGACAAGCTGGGACGGATTGTCCTGATCAGTGATGGAATCGAAACCGAAGGAAACCTGGCTCCGGTCATTGACGACCTCCAGTCGAGGGGCATTTCGATCGATGTTTTGCCTGTGGAATATGACATCCGGAATGAGGTCTGGCTGGAGCGTCTGGAACTTCCTCAATTCGTCAAACAGGGAGAGACCTATGAGGCGTCCGTGTTGTTGTCTGCCCTGTCGGCGGGAAAGGGGACGATCCGCCTGCAGGAGAATGGCAAACTGATTGCGGAGAAAGAGGTTGAATTCGAGTCGGGCAAGACCCGGGTCTCCTTTCCGATCTATTTGCGGAACGCGGGATATTACGAGTACTCAGCCGAAATTGTGGTTCCCGTGGGACGCGATACCCTTTCTCAAAACAACCGCGTGTTGAATTCCCTGTTTCTTGAGGGACAGGGTAAGGTGCTGGTGGTGCATGATCCGGCCGGAGACCCCCGCGATCGACAGGAAATTGTTCGGGCACTTCAGGATGGCCAGCGGATCGTTCAGATTCAGTCTGCCTATGAACTGTCCCGGGATCCTCTGGGACTGCTGGAATTCGACTGCATCCTCTTCTGCAATGTTCCCGCCGATGCGTTGGATGTTCCGCAGATGAGTGCCGTCCACGACGCCGTATTCACCAACGGAGTGGGCTTTATCATGGTGGGGGGGAATAACAGTTTTGGTCCCGGGGGATATCACCGGACCCTGATTGAAGATGCCCTCCCTGTGACGATGGATATTGATCAGAAGAAGGTTCTCCCCAAGGGGGCGCTGGTTCTCGTACTGCATACCTGCGAATTCCCGGAAGGTAACACCTGGGCCAAGCGAATCACCCGCGAGGCAATCAAGGTTTTGGGAGCCCAGGATGAGGTGGCTGCCATCGATTATGAGGCGAGTGAGAACTGGATCTTCAAACTCACTCCCGCGGCACAGTATGAGAAACTTTCGAAGCTGATCGAACAGGCCCAACCGGGGGACATGCCCTCGTTTGATCGCACGATGCAAATGGCGCTCGCGGAACTTGGCAAGAGTGATGCCGCCACAAAGCATGTCATTATCATCTCGGACGGCGACCCGCAGCCTCCTCCTCCGGCCGTGATTCAGAAATTTGTCGACAACCAGATTTCCGTCTCCACAGTGGCGATTTTTCCCCATGGAGGCATGGAAATCGGGTTGCTGAGAGAAGTCGCCAAGGCGACTGGAGGACGGTATTACTACCCATCGGATTCGAATGAGTTGCCTCGGATCTTCATCAAGGAGGCGAAGACTCTCAAACGAACGATGATTCAGCGCAAGACCGTGTTTCCTGAAATGCTCATGCCCAGCAGTGTGCTGAAGGGGATCGAGGCGCTGCCTGCCGTCGATGGCTATGTCCTGACCAGTCCCCGACAGGAGAAGGAGCAGTTGATCCTCCAGGTTCCCGGCGAATCAAACACGGAAACTGAGGGACCCGAGTACGATCCGCTCCTCGCGATCTGGCAGTATGGCTTGGGAAAAACCGCAGCCTTCACGGCCGACCTGTCTTCGAACTGGAGCGCAAAATGGACTGCCTGGGAGAGATACGATGCGTTCGTCCAGCAGTTGGTGACTGAGGTATCGCGCTCTCGGGAAAAATCGACGTTGCGAATGTGGACTTATCTGAATGGCTCCGAGGGAATCATCGGTGTCGAGGACTTCGCTGAGACAGAGTCGTTCCGAGAGCTTCGGGCACTGATCTCGGGACCCCAGGGACGTCGTCAGGAGGTCGGTCTGCGGCAGATTGGCCCTCGCCGTTATCAGGCGACCGTGCCCTTGTGGGGCAAGGGGCGGTATCACGTTGTCGCCGAACCTGTCGGCCAGGGGACAGCAAACGACCGTGCTTTTGGAGGGTTTATCATCCCGTATTCCCCCGAGTACCTGCGTTTCCGTTCGAATCCGTTGGTGCTCGACGAATTGAAGAACAAAACCTCCGGAAAGTCTCTCGATCTGGCAGGCGACATGTCTGCCGAAGCTGTGGCCGCGCAGGTGTTTCCTCCGGAAGAACAACGGGTTCCGCGACGCAGTTCCCAACCAATCGACGATTGGTTCCTGATTGCCCTGGCCTGCCTTGTCCCTCTGGATGTCGGAATCCGACGGGTGCAGGTTGATTTCCGCCAGGTCCTGTCGTGGTTGGGATTGGCCGGTCGTACGCAACCGTCGGGACAAACGATGGGGGCTCTCCTGGAAAGGAAAAGAGAGGTCGGCAGTCTCTTGTCCGGGATGTCTGGGGATCGGCCTTTTTCACAAACCGGGACTCGTCGTGACCCGGCTCCAATGGTCGGTGACAGTCCTCGTTCGACCTTCGACACTCCTCCGGGCAAATCCTCCCCGACGCCCCCGACTGGAGTTGAGACTGGTCATGATGGCGGCTCGACGACGGGACGTCTCCTCGAGTTGAAGCGTCGTCGACAGCAGAACAAGTGAGACGGCAGAACACGTGAGTGATGCAGCCCGCAACGGGTTGGTCATGGTCAACAGCGAGTACCCGGAGACTGCAGACAGCATGAGCGCGATCCCGACGACACTGGAATCCCCGCCACCGGAGGTCGAGGCGGCCCGTTTCAAGCAACAGTTTGCCGAGGCTCGCGAGGCAATTGGCCGCGTAATTGTTGGCCAGCAGCGGGTTGTCGAGGCGGTCCTCACCGCGGTTTTTTGTGGTGGCAACGTGCTGTTGGAGGGTGTCCCTGGCCTGGGCAAGACCGAACTGGTCAAGGCATTGTCCCGGGTTCTGGAGCTGGAGTTTCGCCGCATCCAGTTCACTCCCGATTTGATGCCCGCCGACATTATCGGGACCAACATCATGACCAGCGACGAAGGGGGACGCTATCGCTTTGAGTTCCGTCGCGGACCGATTTTCACCCAACTGCTGCTGGCCGACGAGATCAATCGGGCTTCTCCCAAAACGCAGTCGGCCCTGCTGGAAACCATGCAGGAAGGATCGGTGACCACGGGGGGAACCTGCTATCAGCTGGTACAGCCGTTCTTTGTGCTGGCGACGCAGAACCCGATTGAACAGGAGGGAACATATCCACTTCCGGAAGCCCAGTTGGATCGGTTTATGTTCAAGGTTGAAGTCCCATTTCTCAATCGTGCCGAACTGAATGAAGTCGTCAGTAGAACCATCTTGCGGAAGCATGTTGAACTGCCCCAATTGCTGACGGGGGGCAGGATTCTGGAGTTGAGATCGACTCTTGAGAAGGTCGTGGTGGCTGACCCGATGCGGGATTATGCGTGTCGATTGGTGCTGTCGACCCACCCAACCAGTGAATTCGCCGGAGAGCGCGTCAAGAGCTTCGTCCGCTGGGGAGCCAGCCCGCGGGCCGCACAGGCTCTGATCCGGGCCGCCCGGGTGAGGGCCTTGGCGGTGGGGCGTGTGCATGTGGCCTTCGAGGACATCCGGCACTTTGCACCAGAGGTGCTGCAGCACCGGATGCTGCTCAACTATGATGGACAGGCTGAAAACATCCGTGTTGCAGACTTGGTCTCGGAGGCCCTCGCAGCACTCCCCGAAACGCCGGTTTGATTCGCCTGTTGACAACCCTGATGGAACCACGACATGTCCCCGGCGAGCTCCCGCTTCACCAGCCTGTTGGAAAACAAGGTGTTGTCGCGTCTGGAGAAGATGCGTCTGAATCCGCTGCGGAGACTTACGAATCGGACCCGTGGCGAACATCAGTCGGGCAAGGGGGGGGCCAGCAACGATTTCGCAGACTATCGCGACTATGTTCCGGGGGACGATGTCAAGAATGTGGACTGGAACATCTTTGCCAGACTCGAACGCCCTTATGTCAAGCTGTATCGACATGAGGAGGATCTCCACGTCGTCCTGCTTCTCGATTCGTCAGCTTCCATGAGATTCGAAGGGAAATTCGATCGGGCGAAGCAACTGGCGGCAGCCCTGGGCACTCTGGGGCTGATGAATGTGGAGCGCGTCAGCGTCTATACCTGTCCGGCACGGGGTGAGGAACCGTTATTCCTGCCTCCCTGCACGGGCCGTGTCAGCAGGGGACGGTTGTTCGATTTTCTGGAACGACTGGAAGTCAAAGGAGACTGCCCATTCGAATCGGCAATCGATGGCATGTTGGCGAGGCATCGGGGACGCGGCGTGGTGATCCTGCTGTCCGACTTTCTGACATTTGGAGATCTCCAGAAGCCTTTCAACATGCTGTATAGCGCTGGATTGGAAGTCTCGGCAATCCAGATTCTGGGCCCGACAGAGATCAATCCGGAACTGACTGGCAATCTGCGCTTTGTTGACAGTGAGTCGGGACAGACTCTCGATGTCTCGAATGTTGGCGACCTGTTGTCGGTTTATCACGCTCATCGGCGGGCCCTCGAGGAGGAGGTGGCCACGATTTGCCGCCAGCGTTCCGGACGTGTCCTTTCGATTTCCTCCCAGTCGCCATTGGAGTCGGTCCTGTTTGACCTGTTGCGGCGGAAAGGATGGATCCGATGAACTGGGGTGGATTTCTGAATCCAGCAGCTGGCCTTTGGTTCCTGCTGGTCGGCCCTCTCGTGATCCTGTATTTCCTCAAGCTGCGACGGCCCCAATTGGAGGTTCCGTCCCTGGTCTTGTGGCGTTCGGTGATCAATGACAGTCGTGTGAATTCCCCATTTCAGAAGTTCAAACGAAATCTGCTTTTACTCTTGCAGTTGGCGCTTCTGAGTTGTCTGGTTCTGGCGGCGATGAGGCCGTTTTGGCGTGGAACCGCCGATCAGGCGCAGTACCTGCCGGTGTTGATTGATTGTTCGGCGAGCATGGCGGCACTTGACAAGCCGGGCGGAGAATCGCGACTGGACCTGGCGAAACAGGAGGTTGGACGATTGATCGACAACCTCTTGCCCGGTCAGCGGCTGGCGTTAATCGCTGTCGCCAACACGGCACGCAGCCTGTGTGATTTCTCCGACAATCCGAGGATCTTGCGGGCGGCACTCGACAAGCTGACCGTTCAGCATGCCCCCAGTCGTCTGGAAGATGGTCTCCGGATGGCGCAGGCCCTCGCTCTGACAAATCCGGTCGAAACCGTGTTGTTGTATACAGACGGAAATCTGCCAACTGTGGTCAGTTTTGATCTGCCTTTTGAGCTTTCATATCAGAAGCTCCCCTCGGGGGGGGCGAATGTTGGAATCACCGCAGTCAATGCCCAACGGAACCGTGACCGCTGGGATGTGTTTGTGCGGGTTGATTCGACCAGGAATTCGGCCCAGACCAGCACCGTCGAGTTTTTGAATTCGGGCAGGTTGGAGGCCAGTGAGCTGGTGACAGTCGATGGGTCTGGATCCCAGCGGGTCGTGTTCTCTGTGCCTGATGAGGGGGCCGCATCGCTGGAGGTTCGACTGAAGCCGGATGGTTTCGATTCGCTGAGCCTTGACAATCAGTCTTTTCTCGATTTGCCTCGGCAGCGCAACCTTCGTGTGTATTGCCCACTCAGCCTTGCAACCTATCGTCAGGCGATGCCCGAACAGGATGCCTTGGTGCTGTATCCGGATGATGACGGGAAGGGAAGTGCGACGGAATACGATCTGGTGATTACCGACCAGCCGGCGGATCTGTCGCTGAACGCGAGGATGGCACTTTCGATCGGTATCATTCCCGATGATTTGAAAGGCCTGATGGATACCACCACCCAGGTGGCTGAGATTGTCGATTGGCAGCGCAGTTCGCCGCTGTTGCAGTATGTGCAACTGCGTGATGTGCAACTGGGAGACGAGCCCCGCAAACTCGAGGGAGTCGAGGACAAGTCGTTCGAAATGGCGGGTTATGAGATCCTGGCCCAGGGAAAACGTGCTCCACTCGTGTTGCACCGAATTCGTCCGTCGCGCGATGACTATGTGATTTTGTTTCACACCGACCGCTCGACCTTGGTTTACCGGATTGGATTTCCCATCCTGGTCAAGAATGCACTGGAGGAGGCCCGGCGTATTGCAGGATTGTCTGAAGCCCGCAGTCAGCCTACGGGTGTTCTCGAGCCGAGACGCGTTGCTCCCGACAGCAGCTTCACGGTCACGGGCCCGGATGGAAGCCGGAGCGTTCATCGATCTTCGGCCGAGGGAGAACTGGCAGGAGTTGCCGTGCCGGTCATTGGGCGATATCTGCTCGACAGTGGCCAAGGCGACCCGGAAACGGTTGGGGTCAGTTTGCAGTCGGTGACGGAGACACAACTGGAAGGGGTCGACGCACTGCGGGTGAAGGAGGTTCGGGTGGCGGCGGCCACGGCCCGGTTGCAGACCGATCGGCCATTGTGGCATTGGTTGGCACTGCTGGGACTTTCGATCCTGTTGCTCGAATGGTTGCTGTTCCAGAAACGGCCCGCGGGAATGAGGGCTCCTGCGTGAGCAATCTCCCGAGAAGTTCCGGAGTCAAGAGATGTCAGGATCTGCCCGAATTGGACCGGCTGGGGTTGGCCCCCATGGTTGCCAGGGATGACTGTGGTGAGGGTCTTGGTCATCAGAGGATGAATTTTCAGCGGCAGGCCGGTAGTGGACAGGGGAGATAGCGATGCTGGTTGTGGATGTCAGAAACCTCTGGGTACGGTACGGCAACCTGGTGGCGGTGCGGGGAATCAATCTCACGATTCCCCAAGGTGAGGTGTTTGGGTTTATTGGCCCGAATGGAGCCGGGAAGTCGTCGACCATCAAGGTGTTGGCGACCCTCCTGAGGGATTTCGTAGGGAGGGTGCGAGTCAACGGTTTGGATGTCTTGACCAAGCCACAGCAGGTCAGAGAGCGGATTGGTTATGTCCCGGATTTTTTTGGTGTCTATGAAGACCTGACCGTTGAGGAGTATCTGCAGTTTTTTTCGGCTGCATACCAAATCGAAAGATCCCGGCGAAAATCGATCATCGGTGATGTCCTCGATTTGACCGACCTTCGTCATAAGCTCGACGCCCCTGTCGATGGGTTGTCCCGAGGAATGAAGCAGAGACTGTCTCTGGCAAGAGTGTTGTTGCACGATCCCGATCTTCTGTTGCTCGACGAGCCGGCCAGCGGTCTTGACCCCCGGGCGCGCATCGAGATGCGGGAACTCCTGAAAGCTCTCAAGGAAATGGGCAAGACTATCCTCATCTCCAGCCATATCCTGCATGAGTTGGCCCAGTTGTGTACCCGGATTGGCATTATTGAAGCGGGTAAACTGGTGGCCGAGGGATCGGTGAATGACATCTATCGTCAGCTCGGCTTGCTGAGGATCGTGCACGTCCAGGCGGCTGATCCTCTGGAGCCGCTTGCCGAGAAACTCCGGCAAGTGCGGGGGGTTGAGTCGGCTGAGGTTCAATTGGACCGTCTCGCCATTCGACTGCATGAGGACCAGACCTCGATTGAGGAACTGCACGGATACCTGGTCCAATTCGGAGCGAGATTGAGGATGTTTCAGCCCGAGGCCATGGATATGGAGACCGCATTCATGAAGCTCACTGAGGGCAAGACCGCATGACAATGCTGTCATTACCGAGCCTCTCCCTTAGGCCGGGGCTTGTCGATTGCCAGCCGGCTGATGCTGGCCCAATGAAGTGCCGCGGCGGACTGGACTCATGTCTGGGAATCACCGAACAGGGCGGGTGCTGCCATATTTCTGATGTGAGGCATCGGGAGATCGGATGATATCCACTTCTCAGCGCCGGTGCCGCCTCGTTACCCGTCGAAGTCGATTATGGGTTTCCCTGATCGTGTGGCTATTGGGATGGTGGGGGACTCCTGCCATCTGGGGGCTGGAGATCGCCCAGCAGAAGTGGGGCTTCGATGGACAGGTCAGGTCCGGGCAGTTCAACCTGCTGTCGGTTCAGCTGTCGAATCCGGGGACGATTCCTTTCGACGGCGAGATTCGGCTGGAACGGATCCAGGGATTTGACCTGGTGGATGCGCCGATCGTCGAGACGATCTATCTGGCTCCGGGGACTTCGCGGTGGATTCAGTTCTATCCATGGATTGACGAAGTTGGTTTCACAACCTGGAGACTGGTCTGGGGGACGGGGGCGAAGGAGCGTGGTCTTCTTGCCAGTCCGCGGGGCACCAAGGATCGACCCGCTCTTGTGGTCTTGGAGCAGTCGGGGCAGATCGTTCGGCCAAATGTGGGCACTGGTGGATTTGGGGAGGAATTGTTTCCCCGAAGTGTCACAGGCTGTTTCGGATTGGGCGGGGTCATTCTGGATCATGAGCCCCGCTGGAGTGAGTCTCAACAACAGGCTTTCATCGACTGGATTCGGCTCGGAGGTGAAGTGCATCTCACCCAGGGGGCCGCTGGCCGCTTTCCAGTTCTGACCGGCCTGCTTGCGGTTCTTGACCGACGAAGTGGAAGTGAATCTTTTGGGGCAGGGCGTATCCAGCAGCATGATCTGCCGCTCTCGGGGTTCGATCGGGAGACCATTCGTGACAGGATTCTGCAGACCAGCCGCTGGAAACGTGAGCGGTTTGAATTCCAAGACCAATCGGCGACTGGCTCCGAGCCAATTCCAGACGCCGGAGGCAACCTGTTCAGCAATCAGAATCTGGAGGTTGACGATCCAGTGCTTCGCAATTTGAAGCAGTTGACTCGCGCTCAGCACAGTTGGGTTTTGATACACTCCCTTTCGCTCCTCTTTCTCGTGCTGGTGTTTCCTGGAGTGTGGTGGTTGGGCCAGTCGCGTCGCGGCGATTACCGGTTGGTGTTTGGGACGTTGCTGGCGACAATCGCCTTGTTCAGCCTGACCTTCCTGTGGGTGGGAAGGCGGGGAGCGGGAGAGGCGACGCTGGTGGATTCACTCGTGTTGGCCGAACGCAGCGAGGCGGGGCGATTTCGCATCTCGGGCTGGTCGAATGTATTTGCCACGACGGGTGGCGATTATGAACTCAGGCATGAGGGTTCGGGGCGCATGTACTCCTCGGGTCAGTCTTCAGAAGGGATGCGCGGGATTATCCGGAGTGGGGCTGAGGCTGCCTTGATCGCCGATATGCCCCCATTTTCTTCCCGGACGCTGCTGTCCCGCATCGAGGCGACCGCCCCCGATGTCGATGCCCGGATCCGTCAGGTCCAGATTGGAGCCGGACAGGCGACACGGTATGAGTTTAAATCGGACCGCGTCGTGAACAAAAAGGTGCAGATGGTGCCAATTCTTCAGAACCTTGAGCTGGAACTGCCAGTCGCAGATGGGGGAATGAAACCGTTGGCGGCTTGGGCAGTGTTTCACCAGCAGGTCTATGCGCTCAATCTCTCTGATTCCCGGGAGGCGGCGGCTGTATCCGTCGCCAGTTGCCGCTCGGGAGGACAGCCGCTGCCGCAATTCTTCAGGGTTGAGGATGGATTCATGGGGACGCTGCCGAATTTTGGATCTTACGGATACGCGGCCGAGATGGATCGCAGAGCGGTTTATACCGACGGTGTCCGGATGATGATGCAGGCTGCTCTCGAGTTCCAGACAACTCGGGATGTGCTCGAGTTCGAGTTGCCAACGGATCGCATCCGTGTGTTCATCGAGACCGAGTTGCCCCGGCAGTTTTGGCTGCAGGGTGAGCGGCTTCCGAAGCAGCAGGGGCGGTGCCTGTTCCGTTTGGATATTCCTTTGGAGTTGAAACAGTGAGCCAGTCGGAACCGGCGGCCATCGAGGTGGTGAATCTCAGTCATGCGTTTGGATCGCGGTGGGCGGTACGAAATGCGAGTTTCGAAGTCCACCAGGGAGCGCTGCATGGGTTTGTAGGGCCGAACGGTGCGGGGAAGACCACGACGCTCAAGTCGATCTGTACGTTGCTGATTCCGCATTCAGGAACCATCCGGGTACTGGGGTTGGATGTCGTTGCCCAGACGAATGAGGTCCGCCGCCGGTTGGGATTCATGCCGGATCATTTCAGCATGTACCGCCGGATGACCGTGTTCGAGTATCTCGACTTCTTCGCGGCGGCGTATGGCATTCCCATGACGCAGCGAGACAAGGTGATTGACGAGGTACTGACCCTGACCGACATGGAGGGACGCCGGGAGGAACTCGTGGGAGGGCTGTCCCGAGGGATGCAGCAGCGGGTGGCACTGTCGAGGGTGCTGGTGAGTGATCCGGATGTTCTGCTGCTGGATGAGCCTGCCAGCGGACTGGATCCACGGGCCCGGATCGAACTGATGGAGATTCTTCGTGAGCTCAAACGGATGGGGAAGACCATCTTCATCAGTTCTCACATTCTGAGCGAGCTGGCCGAGCTTTGTGACTCGGTAACGATCATCGACGCTGGGCGGATCAAGTACAGCGGCTCGATTTCCGGGTTGCTGAAGCGACCGACCGAGCATGCCGGATTCCGCGTGGGAGTTGCTGCCGGGTCTCCCGATCTGACGGAACGGATCTCGTCTCTGCCCGGCGTGCTGCAGGCGACGCGGATCGACTCCGGCAACGAATATCGGGTCGAGATGGAGGCGCGACCGGATTCCGGGAACCGACTGCTGCAGGGATTGATTGGTCAGGGGGTCGTTGTGAGTTCGTTCGGTGAGGATCGACGGCACCTCAATGAGGCCTTTATGGACCTGACAACCGGAGGGGTTGGCTGATGTTGACCGGCACCCTGGCCCTGCTCCATCGGGCCCTGCGTCTCGACTCGCGGCTCTTGTCGGCGCATCTCTTTCGATTCGGCTTTGCCTTGCTGATGTATTTCAGCCTGATCATCGCCCAGATGCAGAGTTATGGTTTGGCCTCCGCGCCCGGTCTGAGACTCTTCGAGTCCATGATGACGCTGAATGTCATTCTCATCATATTGGCTGGGATCAGTTTCTTTGCCACCGCCATCACCGAAGAGAAAGAGGAAGAGACTCTGGGTTTGTTGAAGATGGCGGGCCTCAACCCGCTGGGGTTGCTGCTGGGCAAGTCGACCAGCCGGCTGATCAACACGCTGCTGCTGCTGGGGGTGCAGTTTCCGTTCACTCTGCTGGCTGTGACCCTGGGGGGGGCAACGGCCACCCAGATTCTCGCGGGTTATGCGGCTCTTGCAGCCTTTCTGGTTCTGACAGCGAATGTGGGACTGCTGGCCTCTGTGGCTTTGCGTCGAGGCGGGACCGCCTCCTGGGCCGTGTCATTGTTTTTTCTCATCTACTTTTTGGCCCGGCCCCTGCTGGACGGTCTGACCCAAACGCAGTGGATTTCCGCGCCGCCCGGCAGCCAGGCGGACCAGATCATCAAGGCGGTGGGGCAGAGTTCCGTCTGGACCCGTCTTCAGGAGATCTTTTCGACGGGCTTCGCCGGTCCCATCCTGGGACTGCAGTTCTGGTCGAACTGCGGTCTGGCGGTGGTGACGTTCCTCGTCGCGTGGGGCAGCTTCAACTATTTCACGAATCCGCGACGGATGGGAGCTGCCACACCAAACCTGGCGGACCACCTGCTGCGGCTGTTTGGCAGCAAGCGGCCCCGACCCCGCAGCCATCCGGTGATGTGGAAGGAATACCAGTTTGTGACGGGCGGTTCCCGATTCCTGATCGCGAGGTTCTGTTGTTACATGCTGTTTATGATTCTGGGGCTGCTCGCAGGCATCTTCTGGGCTCAAACCAGATTGGACGAAACCGCTCAGGTGATCTCGGTGATCGTCCTGGCGCTGGTCATCATCGAAGCCTGTTTTTATGCCTCCCGACTGTTGCACGACGAATGGCGGGAGCACACCCTGCCCATGCTGCTGATGTTGCCGATTCCCGTGCACCGCATCCTGCTGACAAAGCTGGCAGGATGTGTTCCTGCGCTGCTTCCAGGAATCTCCTGCCTGGTCATTTCACTCTGCTTTTGGGAGGAGGGATTGGAATACCTGTGGGATACCCTGTTTCTCCCCAGTCACTGGATGTTTTTGATTCTCTTTGTCCTCATGCTGACGCTCACGATGTTCTTTTCGCTGGTCGTACGATGGGGCGCCCTTCCGCTCGCGTTCGCGGTGATGCTGTTTGCCTCGACTTTTGCCGGCTGCTGCTTTGTGCCGGCCTTCACGACTGTGATGGGCACTTCAGGAGAGAGCATCGTTGGGCGTGAGGCGGCTTGTGCCGTAATTGACGCCATTCTGGTTCTGTTGATCCTGGCACTGCAGTTTGACATCCAGCGACGACTCGAGATTGCCGCAGCGCAGTAGCGCGGAGAAGTTACCGCGTGGCCGACGTCTCTTCGCTGGCGGCCGAGGCCCGCATGTCGAGACTTCCAAACACCTCATCACGGCCCCGCAAGACCCGAAACCGCAGTTGGGCAGAATCATTCGAGGCTTTGTTGAGGATGTATTCGAGATCCTTCAGGGACTTGGTTTCGAACTCGTGAAGCCCCACCAGGATGTCTCCCTTCCGGATTCCGTTTTGATAGGCCGGGCTGTTGCCCCGCACATCCACGATCCGCATTCCGCCATTGTAGCGCTCGCGGACCAGACGGGATTCGACGTCGGTCGTGGGGGCCAGCTTCAGCCCCAACAGCCGCCAACTGCGACCGGAAATCGAGTCTTCCGGATTCACGGCCCGGGTCTTGCCCGAATTGTTGGGCCGGCGGGCGATTGAAGCGGTGCGTCCCTCGAAGCGGGCGGGAGACAGAGTGAGGGTCAGCGGGGACCCACCTCGAGTGACAACCACAGGGACTGGTTTGCCTGCGGGGACCTGAAGCAGGCTCCGTTCGAGATCGACGCCATCTTCGATCCGCAGGCTGCCAACCTGTAGGACGATGTCGTTTTCCTGCAGCCCCGCTGTCGCCGCCGGACTCCCCGATTCGCAGCCAACCACCTGCAGGTACCGCTGGCGGGGCGTCTTGATGTCCCGTGTCAGCACGCCATGCCAGGTCTGGCTGCGGCGTCGGATGTCAAGCAACTGGGCAGCGTAGTTTCGGGCGTCGTCAATCTTGATCGCAAAACCGATCTTCTGGGCATTGGCGCGAATCGCGACATTGATGGCAATCACCTCGCCGTCCAGATTGATCAAAGGCCCCCCGCTGTTCCCCGGATTGATTGCGGCATCCGTCTGCAGGAGATTGCGATACGACTGATTCTCGGCCTCGACATCCCGGACAAGCGAGCTGACGATTCCGACGGTCACGGTGTGTTCGTATCCCAGCGCATTCCCGATCGCGATGACCGTCTCGCCGAGGCGGAGATCCGAAGAGGTTCCCAGCGGTGACACGGGGAGGGGTTGGGGGGCGTCAATCTTGACGATCGCCAGATCATGCACGGGATCGACATCAACGATCGAGGCGTCGTAGCTGGCCCCGTCGTGGAGGGTCGCCCGCAAGGTCTCAACCCGAGCCACGACATGGTGGTTCGTCAGAATGAAACCGCGCTCATCGATGATGATGCCAGTCCCCATTCCGTTGAGCTTCTTTTCGGTTCCGGTCTCGAAATGGGAGTCCCGGCTGTGCTGGGTCCGCTCGCTGTGGATATTGACCACCGACGACTGGGCACGTTCGACCGCGCGAACGATGGGGGTCTGTCGGATGTCCGAGGCTCGGGCCACAGGAATGGCCAGCACGAGGGACAGAGTCAGGGGCAGCAGGCGGAACTTGTGAACGGCGGTCAACATTCCGGGCTCTTTCACGTCTCCCGGGGACGGCCGAGTGCAGGCCCATCCCTGGCAGCCTTGGTGTGAATCGAATCCTTCTCCACAGAACCACACTGCGCGGTTGCAGCGGTTCGCCTGCTGAGATCGTCAGCCCCTCGGAAAACGCTTGAAACACCGGGCCGGTTCGTGCACAGCTTGCCCAGAGCGAACGTGATTCGGGATGTGCGGGTTGTGTGGTGAAACCCCTCGATCGACCGGGGCAAAAGCAGTTGGAATTCCGGATTGAACTGGAGTTGGCCGAACCCCGCTCTCGCGAGCTGACAGGTCGAGGGGATCCCGGTGCAGAATCAGTTCCACCAATCGTCACAGAGTGAACCCGGGTCCCGGTGGATCCGGTACCCGACGCAAGGGCCGCGTAGCCGTCAAAGTTTGACTGACTGTCAGGCAACGACCGAGCGGATCTCCCCGTCGGAATCGCGAAAGGTGTGTGCGCTCAGACAGACCTTCTCCGCACTCAGGCTGGAAAACCGGATGGTGATTGGGTCACACTGCCTCGCCCCAGAATTGCCCCCCCAAAGGGCTCGCCGAATTGTCAAAGATCTGTGTCCGCCGAGCGCGTCGCATCAGCCGTCAACTTCTCGCAGGCTTCCAACCGGGACCTCAGGTCGCGCACGGCACCATCCAGGAACGCCAGCCGGTTCGACTTCAGTCGCGACTCCAATTCCTTGAGGAGGGTGTGCGCTTGTGCGGTATTGCCCCGCCCAAGGTGCCATTCAATCCATAAAATCGCGAGGTGGCAGTCCCCTGGCAGATGTCTCTCGGCCGCCTCCAGCAACGGGAGTGCCGCATTGGGGCTTCCGTCCTCGACAGCCACCGCCGCATCCGCAATCTCCAGCAGGCCGGTGGGCGGCATGCGAGACTTGGCCGCCTCGAGCACCTCACGGGCCGCCGCTCGCTTGCGCATTCGCACCAGGGCAATCACCTGACGGAAGGGGCCGATGGGATCGAGCGGCAGCAGTTCAGTCAGTCGGGCACCGGATTGCTCGGAGAGTGAATGGCTTCCCGCATCGAACTGCAAGGCGGCCAGCGACATCCAGGCCGCTGGGAAGTCCGGTACCGACTGCGTCAGAGACTCCAATCGTTCCACCGCCTGTTGTCGTTGCCCTGAAAGGGCGAGTGCCAGCGCCGCCGCATTTTGCAGCGCGGGGTTGCTCTGCTGTCTTGCCGGGGCCGCATCAAACTCCTGGACGACCGCAGCGTAGTCCCCCCGAATGAACAGCATGTTGATCCGGTGTTGCAACCGCGCTTTTCGCAACCACTGAATGCGCCAGGTTCCCATCCAAACGCCCAGCAGGCAGATCCCCAGCGGGGCTGCCATGTCGCTGGCGGGATGACTCAACCAGTCTGGAAGCCGAATCAGAAAGATGGCCACCGCCGGCAGCCAGAGTGCCCAGCCGATTTTTCTGATCCAGTGGACGGGGTTGATGGAGTAACGTCGGGCCTGCAAACGACGGGCTGCCTGACGCCGCAGTTGGTAAGTCGCGACAAGCGTCAGCAGCAGCGGCCCCGTGGCCAAGGCACACCAGACAATCACCACCACGTGGATACTCTGCGGCGAACTTTGCAGCTGCCACCCGCCCCATGTCAGAGAACCGAGCCAGAGGGCGAACATCAGCCACCCCAGACATCGGATCCGACGAACCTGAGATTCCTCAGCCGACGACAATGTTTCCCCGGCGAGAGACTGCAGGCGGGCGATGCGGCTCACCAGCGGAGGATGTGTGGCCGAGGCGTAGAAC
>JBKDUK010000046.1:0-4248 GCA_046339535.1 Planctomycetaceae bacterium
CAGCCGTCGCCCCGATGGCTCAAAGACCAACTGGGCCTACTACGACTTTCCTGCGGGAACCAAAACCGCCAAGGCGTTCGAAGACAAGGCGTGCTACCAGTGCCATATCGAGCACGGTTCGATCGACAACGTCTTCGTGCAGTTCTACCCCACCCTCGATCGCCTCGTGAAAGCCAAGGCGAAGTAATCGTCGGCAGACATCAGCCCCTGCATCCAAGACCGGGGCCTCACGAGCGTGGCCCCGGTCGGAGTTCGTCGGGTTCGGCCGGTCTAGGTTTTCACCAGGAAGTGGCAGATATCGCCATCCTGCATCACGTAGTCTTTCCCTTCGACCCGCAGTTTTCCGGCCGAGCGAATGTCCTTTTCCGACTTGTAGTGCTCGAGGTCGGGCAGGCTGTAGATTTCGGCCCGGATGAAGCCCTTTTCGAAGTCGGTGTGGATGACCCCCGCCGCCTGGGGGGCGGTCGCCCCCACCGGAACCGTCCAGGCCCGCACTTCTTTCTCGCCCGCGGTGAAGAAGCTCTGCAGCCCCAGCACGCGGTACGCGGCCCGGGCCAGCACGCCCAGGGCGGGCTCGGCCAGACCGACCGAAGAGAGCATCTCGTTCCGGTCGGCTTCGTCGAGTTCGGCGATCTCGGCCTCGAGCTTGGCGCAGACAGGGACCACCTCGGCACCGGTTTTCGCCGCGAATTCACGCACTTCCTGCACGAGGGGACCTTTCCCCTCCAGATCGGTCTCGTCGACGTTGGCCACGTACAGAATGGGCTTGGCGGTCATCAGACCGAAGCTCTTGACCGCCTTGGCGTCGATCGGATCCCACTGCAGTTTCCGCAGGGGCTGACCGGCGTTGAGGTGTTCCAGGCAGCGGCGCATCACCTCCGCGCGGTGCAGCGCTTCTTTGTCGCCCCCCTTGGCCGCCCGTTCGGCCTTGGGCAGGGCGTTTTCCATCCCCTGCAGGTCGGCCAGCATCAGCTCGAGTTCGATGGTTTCGATGTCGGAGACCGGGTTCACCTTCCCCGTCACGTGGATCACATCGGGGTCTTCAAAGCAGCGGACCACCTGCAGGATGGCGTCGACTTCGCGGATGTGGCTGAGGAACTTGTTCCCCAGTCCCTGGCCTTCGCTGGCCCCCTTCACAATGCCGGCGATGTCGACCAGCTTGATGGCGGCGGGAACGACCTTTTGCGGCGGGATGAGCTTGGTGATCCGTTCGAGGCGGGCGTCCGGCACACTGACCACCCCCTCATTGGGCTCGATCGTGCAAAAGGGGTAATTCGCGCTCTGGGCCTGCTTCGAGCTGGTGAGGGCGTTGAACAGCGTGCTTTTGCCCACGTTGGGCAATCCGACAATCCCGGCTTCCATGTGCCGTGTGAACCTTCCAAGAGTGAATGAATCATCCGCCTCAGCCACCGGTACTGGGCAGGGGACTCGGGGTCCATCTCACAACGGTTCGCTTTCGAACCGGACCTCGTGGCCCAATCCCAAGCCAGCCATGCCGTCGAACGCGACCCATGGCAGGCCAGGTGGAAGAGTGGTCAAGAGTCTAGCGGTTGCCGCGCCGGTCGAGAAGGACACCCGAGCGCTACCCCGTTTCCCGCCAGGCGAACGCGGTTTGAGGAAGCCGGTTCTTCGCGAGTGGCCACGAAGACGAACGCACCGGGCACTTTATCCCGGCGGGTGGGCAACTGCTAAAGAATCTCGTCCAGCGGCGTCCCACTGAGGAAGGTCAGTCGTTCGCGCCGTCCCTGATGGGGCCAGGTCAGCAGTTCCTGGTCGAGTCCCAGTTGCTGCAGGATGGTCGCGTGGAGATCGCGGAAGTGACAGGGGCGTTCGACCGCCCGCAGGCCGATGGCGTCGGTGGCGCCGACCACCCGGCCTCCCTGCACGCCTCCCCCCGCCAGCCACATGCTGAATCCCAGGTTGTGGTGATCGCGGCCGCTGCCCGACTGCGCTTCGGGAGACCGGCCAAACTCGCCCCCCCACAGCACCAGGGTCTGGTCGAGCAGCCCGCGCCGTTTGAGATCGGTCAGCAGGGCGGCGACCGGCTGATCGGTATGTCCCGCCATCCGCTCGTGGTTTTCATTCACGTCGGAATGGGCGTCCCATTGCAGGTTCCCCGGTCCACCTCCCGAGACCACCACCTGGAACCGCACGCCCCGCTCCAGCAGCCGGCGGGCCAACAGGCACCGGCGGGCGTAGTCGTCGGTCCGTTCCTGTCCCACGCCATCAAACTGCAGCGTCTCGGCGGTCTCCCCCGACAGGTCGAACACCTCGGGAGCCTCGGTCTGCATCCGGAAGGCCAGCTCGTAGGTGCCCAGGCGGGCCGAGAATTCGGGATCGAGATCGGCGGTGGGACCATTCAGATCCTGGATCAGCCGGATTGTCTCCCGGCGGGTCTGGGGGTTCACCCCGGGAGGCAGGTCGAGGTTGCGGACCGGGCGCGGTCCCGAACGCAGCATCGTGGGCTGGTAGACGGCGGGGAGAAAGCCGTTGGCGTACATCGGCTGTCCCCCTTCGAGCGCTCCCTTCGGATCTGGATGAACGATGTAGGCCGGCAGAGACTCGCTTTCGGACCCCAGTCCATACGCCAGCCAGCTTCCCATGCTGGGGGCACCGGGGATGACCCGCCCGCTGAAGAGCTCGTACTGGGCGGCGGAGTGCACGACCCGTTCGCCGAAGCACGACCGCACCACGGCAATGTCATCCACCACCCGCGACAGATGCGGAAACAGGTCCGAGACCTCGATGCCGCTCTGTCCGCACTTCCGGAAGGTGCGGGTGCTAGCCAGCAGCTTGGCCCCCTGTTGAATCTGCTGGTACTTCGCCTCGCCGAATTCCGCGGGACGGACCTGGCCGTTCAGTTCGGTCAAAAGCGGCTTGGGATCGAACGTGTCGACATGGCTGGGCCCTCCCGACATGAACAGAAAAATGACCGCGCGGGCCGGGGGCTCGAAATGGGCCGGGCGGGCCTGCAGCGGGGAGTGGCCCGCCCCCTGGGCGACACCCGTGTCGAGCGCCGCCGCCGCGAGGCCCCCGAAACCGCAGTAGGCGGTCGACAGGAACTCGCGGCGTTTCCAGGAATGTGAACCGGGGAGATTCATGACGAAGGGGGAAGGCGAGGCGGGGGGCAGGGGGGGAGAGAGCTGAGACCAATCGCGGGTGGATCACTCCACGTACAGAAACGCATTCAGGTTGAACAGCGCCAGGCAGAATTCCTCCAGCGGCTGAGCGGCGAGGAACTCTTGGGACCGCAGCTGTTCGGGTGCGGTGGGAGGCCGGCCCGTGATCAGTCGCCAGGCCCGGTCGATGCGGGCCTCGACATCGTGCGGGCCGTCTGTCGCTGTTCCTTCCCCTGGAATTTCGCCTCGCAGCCGGTCGGCCAACTGTTGCGCCAACTCGTTCGCGAGGCTGCCGTTGAGCAGTTCGAGGCTCTGCAGAGCGTGGGTGCTCGACTCTCGGCGGGCACAACTGAGCTGGGCGTCGGGGAGGTCGAAGGTTTCGAGAAACGGCAGCCGGAGGTTGCGCTTGGCGATGAGGTAGATCGACCGGCGGTGATGTTCCGCCGGGTCGGGGTTCACGACCCACTGGCTGGGGGCGTAGAGCAGGGCGACCTGATCGGCGTCGACGGGAGTCATCACGCTCGGCCCACCGACCGCCCGATTCAACCGGCCGGCGACCTGCAGCAGCGCATCGCGCACCTCACCCGCCGCCAGTCTTCTGCGGGGAAACTGCGCCAGCAGACGGTTCTGCGGATCGCGGGGGTCGGGCCGGCCGCTAGTTTGGCGGTAGGTGGCCGAGAGGACAATCTGCCGGTGCAAAGGCTTGAGCTGCCAGCCGTTGGTCACGAGGGAATGCGCCAGCCAGTCGAGCAGTTCGGGATGTGATGGCTCTTGTCCATTCCGGCCGAAGTCGTTGGGGGTGCGAACCAGGCCCAAACCGAAGTGCCACTGCCAGACCCGGTTGGCGAGCACCCGGGCGGGGAGGGGGTTGACCGGGTCGAGCAACTGGTCGGCGAGCCGGGTGCGGGGCTGGTCGATCTCCGGGGGGAGATTCTCGCGGGTGTGGGCGATGGGAATGAGCGACAGGAACCGGGGACCGACCTGGTCTCCCTTCAGATCGGTCTGGCCGCGCTTGAGGATGTGGACCTCGGTCCGGTCGGCTTCGCGATTGCGCACACCACCGAGCGTGGGGAGCGTCGGCGGCAACAGCCGCTGGACTTCGGCGACCCGGGCCTCCAGTTCGTCGGCC
>JBKDUK010000047.1:0-3025 GCA_046339535.1 Planctomycetaceae bacterium
TTAACAACCATAGATGTTTATTCTATTACAACAATTGCAACGAATTCCTTTACCACAAAAACAAGAGCAACCACCACGTCTACCTAGATATATTCCACCAAAATAATTATCCCACTTTGGTTTAATTGAAAGTAAGTTTTGTGATGGATTAAAATACTCAGGAAACTCTAATTGATTATTTACGATATATTCTCTGATTCTAGTTGAATAGAACTCAGCTGAATTTCTTACTTGTTCGCGTAACCAAATAATATTCTCTAAAGCTGTTGGATTAGAATTATCACTATTCTTTTCACTAACTGCCTTATTAGTCATTCTAAAGTTTAAAAAAGGCATTGCATGATATACAACCCATTCTGCTTGACAACGTTGTATATAATCAGTTAATAGAGTTAAATAGTAACCTGTTGGACTACCACTATTAACTATATCATTCATTAATCTAACATATAGTGTATTACCTATAACCTGTTGAATGTTCAAGTCTTGAGCTTGAATAATATATTTATTAAGTAGGTCTGGGTCTACGTTATCATCTATAACTGTGTATTTGAATAAATATTCAGTAGATATAAATTTAGCGAAAGCCATAGTATTTTATTTATTTTTTACCAATTTTGTTGCTTCATCTTCACTATAACCAACTAATATTAACATATTAATCTTTTGTTCATCTGCTAGTGGAGACTGCAATATATTTAACATATCTTGTACAACTGGTTGCCAAGTCATTTCTAATTTAAACTTATTAATTTCTAATTTTTCAGTAATTCCATTAATCTTTGATAAACGATTAAACGTTTGTTCTAATAGTTGTTGTTTAGAATCAACATATTGAGCTTGGAAAACTTGCAAAGATTCAATAAGGTCGTTTTTATTACCTAATTCGCCACTAACTCTAACACCAAAAAGATTTGGATTAGTAGCCCTGTGACCAACAAATATTCCTTCAGTTACATTTTTATTTAATTCAATAAATCTTTCATCAGAATTGTTTAAGTCAATTGGTGTAATAACTGGTGCTGTATCTTTAGAATCAGAGAAAGTGAATATAACTTTACCACCTCTACTTGCACCTTCATATTCGTCACGTAATCTACGTATTACAGAATCCATTTCTTCTTCTGAAGGTACTGCATTAGCAAAGTTTATAACCATAGATGGGTGAAAACCTTGTCTAATAGATGAAAGGTGAAACATTGCAATCTCCCATTCAAGTTCAATCCAATTTGCAGCTGAAATATATTCTGGAATTCCGTACCATTCACAACCTGGTCTATATTCTTTAACATAAAGTATTTGTGAAGCTTTACTCCTATCTTTAATTGAAAAACCTGGATATAAAACAGGTGTATTTTTTCTAATAGAAGACCAATCATCACTGACCCAATAGTGGTCAACTTGAAATTCTTCACGATAAGTAGCAATTCTTACCTTTCTAGGGTCCATATAGTTGATTTGAGCAATTGACTTTCTGTCTTTAGACCAAACAATGTTTAAACAAAAAGAACCGTATATTTCAAGGTCATAAGACACTCTAGCAAGTATTTCATCAAGGTCGTATTTGTTATATACGTTTTTCAAAAATTGTAATGTTGTTAATGAAAGTCCATCTTTTTTAAAACCATTACCACCAATCATTGCAGCTTTAGTTTTTAAAATGGCATTATGTTTTGAAGACTTATTCATTAGTTGTAAAAGTCTATCAGGAAATAGGTTATCAACGCCCCAAGTAATCCAAGAGTCTTTAATCTTTCTTTCTTCGAAAAAAGGTGTATAATACTCAGAGCTCATATTCATAACCTTGATTTTAATCTTATCGTTTTTCTCCATTTTAATTTTTAATTTTTATAAACCACCCATGAAAGTTGTAATCGTATTTAAGTTTGAAGCTGTAAATACACTTTGAGTTGAAAAAACTGCATCAACATTTAATATTCCATTTTCTACTAGACCTACTGCATTTGTTAAATCTAAATCATAAGGATTAGACATTTCGTAAACATAATACTGATATTGTCCACTAGGTATATCGATTACACCAGCAGTTAAGCCTTCGGGTGTTGCAATTGATATAGTAAAATAGTTAAAATAATAAGGCATTGGTGAAAAATCATTTTGATAAAAGATTTTCTGAGCCAAAGTATCTTTATTAACTAATTTCCAAGTAAAATATGGATTAGTAATATTTGAACAGTTTTCATACAAGGTAACAACTACTCGTGAATCACCTGTATTATTTAGGTATAACATTCTATATAATTTCTTTTATAAGTGAATATATAAAATCTGTAAAGTTTTTCTAAATAAAAATAAAAAAACCTGACTATTACATCAGGTTTTTTAAACAAAAAATATATATGAAAATATGCACTAATTATTAAACAATTAGTGATAAAGCCACAGTAGAATCCATGAGATAAGCTGGTTCAGGTTCCTTACCAGTGAACGTAAGGACTGCTCCATTCAAATCGCCATACAATTTACCTAACTGTGGTGTTGCAGAACTAACTCTAACAGGATTCTGATAACCCATCAACCAATAGTTACCTCTCTGGTCTAATACAATAATTCTCCAAGCACCTTGTGAAAGTGTTGAAATTCTATTTCTATTAGTAGCATCCATCTTCTGAAGTGTTATTTCTAACACTTGCTCAAAGAAAGTTGTACCATTTTCAGTTGAGAACTGTCCATTCTGATTGAAAGAACCAGTTTCAATTTCCTGTTCAAATTTATAGTAATCTATAGCAGTACCAGTAACTTCATCTATAATGTTACTAGGTGTTGCAAAACCAAAAACCTGGTCTGTATCATAGCAACCTATAAAAACTCTTTGTATACCACCTGTGTTATCTCTACACGATAACAAGTATTCATCTAATACACAACTACAAGCCATTTTATTTATTTTAATTTTTCTTTGACTTTAACACTGGTAGATTTTAAGGTCTACCAGTGTATTTGTCAATATAATTTTTAATTTTATCTAGCTACAACAGCTCTTGCTGGGAAAGCAATACCTGCA
>JBKDUK010000048.1:0-101041 GCA_046339535.1 Planctomycetaceae bacterium
CCTTACGTATCGGCCCAGCAACCCGGGCGAGCACAATGTGCTCAACCAGTCGATTGACAATCCCGAGCAATACGGAACCCCCGTGGATGACATCCTGCGGGCGGGGGAAATCTCGATCCACAGCGACCTGCTGCTGCATGGCTCGGAAGCGACCAACAGCGATCGCCGCCGGTGCGGTCTGACACTGCGCTACTGTGCCGCCGACGTCCGCGCCCACATGGACTGGAACCAAAAGGGGGTCATCGTCTCGGGCAGCGACCCCAGCGGTCACTGGTCCAATCGCCAGCGCCCCGCCCCCGAGTAACTCACCGGCTTCTACATCGCGTCGCGCGGCGGTGTATTCCGGGTCTTTCGTTTTTCCGTGTCGTCGAAACAGCCCCCGCGGGGGCTGCCTCAGGAGCAGCAGAGCGTTATGTCGGGTTCCAGGCGGGTGTTGAGCGTGGGTCAGTGTGGATTTGACCATTCGTCGATTTCCGGGTTTCTGGCCACGGAATTCTCGGCCACGGTCGACGCGGCCGATTCCCGGTTCGAGGCGCTGCAGGCGCTCGAACGGCAGCCGTACCACCTCGTGCTGGTCAACCGCGTGCTCGATGCCGACGGCAGCCCGGGCCAACTGGTCATCGAGGCGATTCTCGGGCTCGACAACGCCCCCCCGGTGATGCTGGTCTCGAATTACGCCGACGCCCAGCAGCAGGCCGAGACCGCCGGGGCCCTCCCCGGTTTCGGCAAAAGCTCGCTGCGCTCCCCCGAAACCCGCGAACGCCTGCGGGCCGTGCTGGGCTGACCCCCCGGCCAGTCCCGGCCCGTTCCCCCCAGACATCCGGCCCACCGCTCCCCCCGCGCGAAGTCGCTCCCGAGGGCTTGCCCGCAGTGGCTTTTTGACGGGGCGCAGCTCTAGACTGTGGACATTCATCGGGGAATGCCTGAGGCCTCGCCTGCGGCCTGCTCCCGATCGGCTCCCGGGGAATCATGGGGCCAAACGCTGCTGCCCCCGGTGGTCGCTGGCTGTTCGTTCTGCGACAGGAACTGTGACATGAAGACCAGATCGATGCGCACGCTGGTGCTGCTGCTGACGGTGGGAGTCGGAGCACTCGGGCTGATGGGGCCCCGGAGGGTCTCCCTGTGTCATGCCCAGGAAGCGACTCCCGCCGACGTTGCCCAGGCACTGCAGACCGCGCGCGACAATCGCCCCCAGCTCGACCGGGCCCTGGCCGAGACCTCGGGAGACGAACGTCGGGGGATGGAATTTCTCATCGCCAATATGCCCGAGAGTGACCTGCAGTCTCTGTCGGCCGACTTCCTGCTCGAAAACTCCCGCCTCGCCTGGCAGGCCCGCCGTGAGTTGCCCTGGGGCAAGCAGATTCCCGAGGCGATCTTCTTCAACAATGTGCTGCCCTACGCCAACGTCGACGAGAAACGGGACCCGTGGCGCAAAGAGCTGCTCGAACTTTGCCTCCCCATCGCCAAAGAGTGCCAGACCCCGTCCGAGGCGGCCAACCGGTTGAATACCGAGGTCTTTCCCAAGCTGAAGCTCGGCTATTCGACCCAGCGCAAGGCCCCCAACCAGAGCCCCAAAGAGTCGATCGAGCAGGGGAAGGCGTCGTGCACCGGCCTGTCGATTGTGCTCAGCGACGCCTGCCGTTCGGTCTGTATCCCCGCCCGCCTCGTGGGAACTCCCCTCTGGGCGAACAAACGGGGCAATCACACCTGGGTCGAAATCTGGGACGGAGACTGGCACTTCACCGGAGCCTGCGAGCCCGACAAAAACGGCCTCAACCGCGGCTGGTTCATCGGCGATGCCGCCCAGGCGAAGAAAGACTCGTTCGAACACGCGATCTACGCCGCCAGCTTCGCCAAGACCAGGCAGCATTTCCCCCTCGTCTGGGCGATGCGGAACAAGAGCGTCCCCGCCGAAAACGTGACCGATCGCTACGCCCGTCCCGATGAGTCCAACAAGTCCACCGTGCGGCTGCTGGTGCGGGTGCTCAATGGCGAACGCCAGCGCGTCGTGCAGCCCGTGCAGGTCATCGCGCAAACCGATGGGAAAGCCGAACTGTCGGGAGACTCCCGCGGTGAAACCGCCGACCTCAACGACATCCTCCGGTTCGAAGTCCAGCCCGGGGCCGACTACGTCGTGAAAGTCGGCAAGATCGAACGCAAAGTCCGCGTGGTGACCGACACCGGCGAATTTCTCGTCGAGATGGTTCTCCCCTGACGAATCCCCACCCGGCCGGTTCATACTCTGTGGCACTGTGGCCCCCGTCATGACAACGTCTTGCCGTGTTTCAGAACGGCGCCCATCGTTCAAGAGACCTCATCGTTCAGAGACAGGATTGGAAATGAAGCGCCTGGTTGCGTGGCTGGTGTTGGTGGTGGCGTTCTCGGGACAAGCTGCGTCGATTCCCAGGGCGTGGGGACAGGCACCCGAGCCGCAGGCTTCGGCCCAGACGCTGGCCGCCCTGAATCAGGCGCTGCAGGCCGAGACCCCCAACTGGCAGGCGTTGACCGAGGGAGCCTTCGCCGGGGTCCCCCTCACCAAAGCCGACGCCGCCGCGGCCCGCGACGCCCTCTGGCAGGCGCATGTCGCCCGCATTCGCCAGGAACGGGCCGAGGAAGTGCAGAGCCGCGTGCTGAAAGACGGGGAGCTGTCGATGTCCTTTGCCTACACCGTGACGGGAGACAAGCCCGCCACGGGACGCAGCCTGTGGATCTCGCTGCATGGCGGCGGTGGGGCTCCTCCCCGGGTGAATGACCAGCAGTGGGAAAACCAGAAACGCCTCTACAAGGTGAAGGAAGGGCTCTACCTCGCCCCCCGCGCCCCCACCAACACCTGGAACCTCTGGCACGAGGGACACATCGATCGACTGTTCACCCGGCTCATCGAAGACCTGGTCGTGTTCGAAGAGGTCGATCCCAACAAGGTCTACGTACTGGGCTACTCGGCGGGGGGGGATGGGGTCTATCAGATCGGTCCCCGGCTCGCCGATCGCTGGGCGGCCGCCGCCATGATGGCCGGTCACCCCAACGACGCCTCTCCGCTGTCGCTCCGCAACGTCCCCTTCGCCCTGCAGGTGGGCGGGAACGACTCGGCCTACAACCGCAACACGGTGGCCCGTAGTTGGGGAGACCAGCTGCTCAAGCTGCATGAAGAAGACCCCAAGGGTTACGAGACCTACATCAAGATCCATGAGGGGAAAGGGCACTGGATGGATCTCGCTGATGCCGCCGCGCTCCCCTGGATGGCCGGCTTCACCCGCAATCCCATCCCCGAACGGGTCGTCTGGAAACAGACTGGGCAGCCCCACGAGCGGATGTACTGGCTGGCGGTCCCCAAAGACCAGGCCAAGGTCGGCTCGCTGGTCACCGCCCGCCGCGATCGGCAATCGATCGAGATCGAAACCGCAGAACAGATCGACACACTTCTCGTCCGCCTCGACGACCGCATGGCCAACCTCGATGAAGAGGTGGTCATTCGCCGGGGGGAAAAGCTGCTGCTGCAGGCTCGCCCCCGCCGAACCGTCGCCACCCTCGTCCGCACCCTCGTGGGACGGGGTGACAAAGACCTGATGTTTCCGGCCGAGCTGGCGGTCGATCTGACCCCCGCTCCCTGATCGATCCGCGCGCGAGACCGATCCGCACGAGGCTGGTCGCACCGTCATCTTCGCCGTCCACTCCGTCGAGGTTCGACCATGCCGCCGTACTCCCACATCCCGCGCCGTCGTCACTCCGGCACCGGCCCCCACGTCACCGGCCCGCTCTCTGCCGAGGCCTGTGGTGGCTGGCTCCGTCGCGGATCCCGCCACTGGCTGAGGTTCACTGCGGCGCTGGCCTGCGTTCTGTGTGGTCTCTGCACCGGGTGCGGCCGTTCGGATCCCTCCGCCACTTCGGCCGACTCGGCCACCACTCCGGCTGCGGTCCCCGCCGGTGGCCTCCCGTCCATTCGGATCGCTCCGCTCCCGCCGCAGCCGGTGGTGTCCGAAGCCCCGCCGGAGCTGTGGCACATCGAAGTGCGGCTCACCGCCGAGGCCTACCGGCAACTCGAGCCGACCCGCGGTGGATTGTTCTTTCAGGGGGGCAACGCCCCGGCTGCCCCCCCGCACACCCCCGAGGCCCGCGCCCGGGGAGAACGTCCGCAACCCGCCGTCGGCTTCTTCAACTTCGGGGAAGACAGCGGCGCGGGGACCTTCGGTTTCGACTTCCCCATGGTGAAAGCCGACGTGCAGTTGGGACCGACCCTGCTCCGCGATGTCGGCGTCCGCTACAAGGGGAACGGCTCGTACCAGACCGCCCGCTCCGGACGCAAACGGTCGTTCAAGCTCGAGTTCGATCATTTCGTCCCCAAACAGAAGTTCGAGGGGGCGTCGAAGCTCAACCTCAACGGCAACGGTCTCGATCCCACCCAGTTGCGCGACGCCTTGGGCTACCGCCTGTTCGCCGCTGCCGGGCTGCCCGCCCCCCAGACCCGGTTCGCCGAGGTCTTTGTGCAGCTCGACTCACAGCCCCCCGACCTGCTCGGCCTCTACACGGTGGTCGCGCAGGTCGACCGCCGGTTCCTTCGCCAGCACCTCGGCTCCACCAGCGGTCTGCTGCTCAAACCCGAAGGGATCAAGGGAATTCCCTGGTTCGGCACCGATATCTACCGCTACGAACAGCCCTACAACGCCAAGTGGCGGGGGACCGACCGGCAGTGGGAACGGGTCATCGAGTTCGCCCGCGTGGTCAACCGCACGGAAGATGCCGAGTTTGAACTGGCGATCGACACCATTCTCGATGTCGACCGGTTTCTGCGGTTCCTCGCCTGCCACGCGCTGCTGGGGAACCTCGACAGCTTCCTGGGGACCGGGCACAACTACTACCTCTACCTCGACGACGCCACCGACCGCTTCGTCTTCCTGCCGTGGGATCTCGACCTCTCGTTCGGCGGCTTCTTCATGGCGGGCTCGGTGGAGGAGCAGGCCGACCTCTCGCTGCAACATCCCCACCAGGGGAACAACCGGCTGATCGACCGGCTGCTGCAGAACCCCGCCCGGCGCGAGGTGTACCTCAACCATGTGCGCGATCTCGTGTCGCAGGTCTTTCACCCCGCAGGCCTGGGCGCCCTCGCCGCCGCCTGGGACGAGTGCGTTACTCCGGCGAAGCAGCGCGAGAACGCCGCCCGCGATCAGCGGGGCGAGTCGGCGGAGGGAGTCTTCGGCATGTGGGGCCGGTCGGGCATGCCTCCCGCGCAGTTCATCGAACTGCGGACTGCGTCGGTGCTGGACCAGTTCTCGGGAACCTCCGCCGGCTTCGTTCCGCAGCCGGGCTGGGGAGGCCGGGGGGGTGGCCGCAGACGGGGTGGACGGATGGGGTTCTAGTCGTACTGGGCCCGACTGCCGTCCAGACGCAGTTTGTGCCAGATTGCCCCCCCGCATCATTTTCCCGGATTGCCCCGGTTTGCTAATTTATGCCCGCCACGGACGTGGCGCTGTCGCGACGTTGTTCCCAGATTGATTGGCTTCCATGGCCCGTACGCCTGCTTCCGGATCCCGTTCTTCCCGATCGAAAAAGAAAACGTCGACCCCCCGTGCGACCCCGGCGGCCCGCCGGCTGCGCGGCCGGCATGCGGCGGCCAACAAGCGGGCCCAACTGCGGGCTGCGTACCGCCAGCGGGCCGATCTGTTCGAGATCGACTACACCGGCGACAAGGTGCACTTGGCCCTCTCTGCCGCCGGGACGGCGGTGCTGGCGGGGGACTGGCAGACCCGGCTGATCCTGGCCGATGGACGCGAGCTGCCGGTGGCGGGTGCCTGGGATCCCGCCGTCTGGCTGGCCGACTCGGACGGCGACTACCTCGAACTGCAACTGCACCTCACCGACGAACTGCGCATTGACCGCAGCCTGTTTCTGGCGCGCGACGCGGGCCTGGTGTTTCTCTCCGAGACGGTCATCTCGTTGCCGGGAGCCCCCGATGTGGTGGCCCTCGAGAGCACGATCCCGCTCAATCCCAAGTTGCAGCCCAGTGCCGTGGCGGGGGGGCGGGAATGGCAGTTGAAGACCCGCGGCTTCCAGGCCCGGGTGCACTCCCTCTCGGCCACCGCAACCACGGCCGAAGGGGTGGTCTTCTCGGTGACCGACGGCACGTTGCGCGTCCGGCAGCCCTGCAGCGAGGGGAATGGGTTTGCCCCGCTGTTGATTGACTGGCATCCGCTGCGGGCGAAGAAGCCGGCGGTGACCAAACCGGTGACGGTGTCGGAGCAGCGGAAGATCGTCTCTCCGGCGACGGCGGTGGCAGCGCGGTGGCAGTGCGGCTCAGAGCACCTGCTCTGCTACCGCTCGCTGCGCGCCCCCGACCTGGCCCGGGCGGTGCTGGGGATGCACACCTGGTTCGAACTGGTCCTTGCCCGCATCACCAAGCCGGGCACCTATCCCCCGCTCATCCAGATCGAAGCCCCCGAGTCGTAGGATCAGTTTTCGACCTGTCCCCGCTGGATGCTCCCGGGAACCCCCCCCTGGACAGCCGGAGCGGCCAGCGACCGCCGCTGCACACCCAACCCAAAGACACCGTCCGCAGGGCTCACTCACCGGGTGGCGGGGGGGCGGACCTCCGTGTCCGCTCCGCTGGGCCTGCATCGGCCCCACACCGTGCGCAGGGCCCGCCCGCCAGGCCCGAACAAATTCCCTACAGGTCCCTCCGCCCACCACACCCGTCCCTGAAACGGAAAATCCGGGAGAGCGAGGCTCCGTCCGAGCCACCGCTGGATGTGCATCGGTCGAACACCATCCGCAGGGCTCACTCACCGGGTGGCGGGGGGGCGGACCTCCTTGTCCGCTCCGCTGGGCCTGCATCGGCCAGAGACCATGCGCAGGGCCCACTCACCCGCCCGGCCCAAACGAAATCCCCACACACCCCTCCCGATGTCACCCTGCGTCCCTCCGCGTCCGATTCGCTGGAGAACACCCCGCGGACCTCGTTTCACCCGGTCGAATCTATTGGGCTGTGGCCGCCATTGCCTCCAGGCAAGGTTCGCGATCCCGCCACAATCGCTGACGCGAAGCCTTCGTTGCAACAAATCCCTGTCCAAACCCATGTCGATTGCAGAGCACATGCCACTGTAAGCTGCGGCACCGACCTGTCCTTGCACGAAAATGGACCTGTCCCCTTTTCTGTCACGCCTTTCTGTCACGGACACGATGTTGATCTCCGCTTGCTGTTTTATCGCTGGAGTTCTGCTGGTGGGGGTGGTTGTTCAATGACCGCGACAAATTCGCCCACCACACGCAGATCCTGAGCGTCGTTCGCTGCAAGTGAGATCGCTGAATAAGCCCGATTGAGTGGCTGGAGCTCGATGGTCTCGTGTTGCCAACCATCCTCCGTTGGAGTTTTTGTTGAGTGGTATCGCTTGACGGTGTAGAGTCCGCCCCCCTCAGCCTCAATTCCGGTATTCAACTGAACCAACAACAGCCGCCCCTCGCGGGAACCGGGAGGGCACGGGCGGAAGAGACACCAGGAACCATGGGGAATCCTCGGCTCCATCGAATGACCAATGACCTGCGCCGCGTACATCCCCGGGTTCAATCGCTGAGAATTGACCGCCATCCAACCGATGGTTGCCGGACTTCCTTCCGGACCCCACTGGCCGGCCGAGGCGGAAATGTCGTAGACGGGCACATGTGTGGTGTACTCGGCCGAGCGATTGACTTGAGGCAGAATTCGGATCGTTGCCTCGGGAGTTTTTGGCAAGGGTCGGGCCCTCCCGTCGTCGCTGACCTGCGATGGTGTTGCGTGCCAGATCCCGTTCATCATTGCAAACAGGACGGAGAAGTTCGTCCCGGGAAGTCCGGCATTCGGGCCGAACCAGTCTCGCAGGAGGTTGCTGAGCTGATTCTTCGTCTCCCCTTTGGGGGTCGCGACCTTGCAGGCAATCTGGACGAATTTGAATCTCCAGATGCTGCCATCGGGAAGTTCAACATCCGTGACTCCCAGAGGTCGGCCCGGCTGTTGGATCCTGTCGGGAAGAAACAGGATGGCACGCCCCTGGGCATGCGATACCTTCCCTTCGAATACCCAGCCTTCACGCGCCGCTGGATCAAGCCGACGACTCTGGGAATACGCCGCGAGGCGCCAGTCGACAATCTCTTCGGTCAATGCCTCCAGACTTGGCTTCCCATGTTCCGGACAGTCGATCCTGAGCTGAAACCTGTCTCCCTCCCGGGTGAACCAGCGTTTTCCGGCCTGTTCAGCGAGCCAGCGGTTGATTGGCCACTTGATCCACCACTTGGCCCATTCGGTCGGGTCGGCATGGATGTGATCGACGGCATGGTGCTCACCCTGCAGATCGCGGCGCAACACTTCATGGTTTTGCAGATACCGACGACAGGCCTGACACAGGCGGTTCAGATCCATTCCCCGGAAGAGCGCACCCTCGTCGAGCAGAACCCGCAAGACAACCATCTTGTACGACTTTGTCAGGCTGGTCGTTTCGAGCATGCGGAGCCAATCGGGGAATTGGTCAACAATGCTCCGCTCGCTGGAGGAGAGATCGCCCTCGTGTGCGGCGAATGCAAACCAGTGGCCCTGTTCGACGGCGATTGTTCTTGGCAGGTAACCTCTCCGAAACACCTCCGTCAGGGTTGGCCGTCGGCCAAGTTCGTCGCGCAGAGCGCGATAGCCCTCGATCCCCGCGTTCCGTCCCTGAGGCAGGAACTGCTTGAGCATGTCCTTCGCGGCGAGTTCCACATCGAGCAGACAGCCAACAGGCAGTTCGGGCACGCCACCCTGCAGCCAGTCTTTCAGTGTGTGCCATGTCGCCGAGGCCCCTCCGAGCGACAAGAGGTGGATCAGTCTTTGGGCGAACAGGCGGTGGTTGCCGACGAAATCGATGACGACCAACCGCGACTTCCCCTCGGCGGCCCGCAGGCCGCGGCCCAACTGCTGCAGGAAGATGACTTTGGATTCCGTCGGACGCAGCATCACCACGCCATCCACCGCAGGGATGTCGAGCCCTTCGTTGAACATGTCGACAACGCACAAGGCCTGGAGGGCCCCCGAGCGCAATTGCCGCAGCGATTCACTGTAATTGTCTCCTCCAGGGCCCGAAAAGACCGCGGCAGCGGTGATGCCCCGGGCCTTCAGCCAGTCGCGGGTGAAGACCGCGTGGCGACGCGAGCAGCAGAAAACCAGCCGGCGTTGCGCCGGATGTGCCTCCATCGCCGACCAGAGTCGGTCCATGCGCTCACTGCGAATGACCCGGGCTTCGAGTTCTCCGGGATCGAACCGGCCATTCCGCCAGGGAACCTGGTGAAAGTCGACGGTGTCCTTGATGCCGATGTATTGAAACGGAACCAGCGACTCGTCGGTAATGCCGTCGCCGATGGAGGCGTGATAGGCGAGATTGTCATCGAATATCGAGGCGACATCGATCCCATCCGTCCGTTCGGGCGTCGCCGTCAGGCCGAGGACGAAGTCACCGCGGATCCTGGCCAGAACCCGGCGATAACTCGGCGCATGAGCATGGTGGACCTCGTCCATGATCACATAGTCGAAGTGCTCTTGCGCCAGCCGTTCCAATCCCTCCGCACGGCAGAGTTTCTGAATCGAAGCGATGACCAGATCGCCACGGAACTCACTGCTTTGGGCCAAATACCACGCCGTGAGCCCCTCTCCAAACAGTCGGTCCAGGACCCTTGAAAGTGCGCTTTCCGATTGGGCAAGGATGTGTGTGCGATGGGCGATGACCAGCACTCGCGGCCGTCGGCCCAGATTTCTTCCCACCTGGCTGGCGTCGAAGGCGGCCAGCCAGGTCTTGCCCATTCCTGTGGCCACGGCCACCAGCGCCCGGGAGTAACCAGCTGCCCTGAGTGTTTGCAATTCGGCCAGTGCCGCCGTCTGCCATGGCCGCGGTTCCAGCGGCGGTTCGCGTTCGTCCTGGACTTCCGGCTCGAAGTGGGTTTGCCGGTATATCCCAGCATTCCGCGCGTAAGTATCAATCAGTTCGGGCGTAAGTGGCGAGGCGATCCGCCAGAGCGAATCGAATCTCGCGGTGACCTGTGAATGGGTTTCCGGGGCGGAACTGCGGGTCGACAGCAAATTCCATTCGATTCCGGTCTGCAAGGCGGGTCGCGAGAGATTACTGCTGCCCACAGCGATGAAACCGTTCTGGTCATCCGCAATTCGCCACGCCTTGGGGTGAAACGATTCGGGCGCGGATGGAATTTCGGCGATTTCGATCAGCCGGACGTCCAGCAACGCCGCGGCGGACTCCTCAAGCGCCAGGTCACACCACCCGAGCAGTCGACGGAGTGCACGCGGGTCGGAGATGTAAAGGTAATCGCTGACCAGAATACGGATGCGTGCCTGATTGCGGATTGCTTCAAACAGGCTCTCTTCGATGACATCAAGACCTGAGAGTTGGATGAATGACGCCAGCAGATCCACAAACCGAGCCCCCACGATGCGCCACGACAGATGGTCCCACAAAGGGGAGTCGGGGTACCCGGTGCTCAGGGTTGGCTCGCAAGAGTCCATCGGAATGGCAGCGTCCCGGAGATAATTTCCCTTGGCGGGAATCACATGGCGCACACCTCCCCTGGGATCTGGCATGTCACCCTTGTACCGGGGAATGACATGAATGTGGACATGTGGAACGGTCTGTCCCGCAGCGTCCCCGGAATTGAATCCAACGTTGTAGCCATCGGGCTGGGGATCCAACTGCAGGTCGAGCTTCGATTTCACAGTATTGACGAGTGCCATCAATGCCTCCTGTTCCGCGGCCGAGGCGTCGAACCAGGTGGCGACCAGTCGTTTGGTAATGACGAGTGTATGCCCCCGGGTAACGGGGAACCGGTCGAAGATGGCGAACGCGAGCGAATTGGAGGCGATCCAGTCCTCAGGGTTCAATTGCAGGAACGGAGAGGACATTCGTAGAGAATCCCGTGAAGTAACCACTCAAGCAGACACACGGACTATCCCTTGTTCGGTTCCAAAGTACTGGCTCGACTCATCACACTCAATCCATTGAACAGGTCAACGGTTCTGTTCAGTTTGAGGACTGCCGAGCGGATTCTGCGGTTGCATCCCGGCTGGACAAGATGTCCTGAGACATTTCATGAGGCGATCACTCGGGATTGCAGTCTCGAAATTCTTGCGCTTGGGGACTGCTGCGCTGCGACCTCGTGTTGAATCCCTCGAAAACTCCGCACGAACTCGTGCCGCACGTGACCAGCCAGCTGTAATTCTGCTCCCGATACTGCTGACTTCGCCGCCCGAATGCGACATCTTGGCCGAGGAGACATCTTCCCGTCTCTTTGAGAAACTCCTGGGATTCGAATGGTGTGAAATAGCGATGGTTGTTATCTGCCCGGTGGCTTGCAGGTTTTTCGATCCCAGCCCAGCGGAGCGGACACGGAGGTCCGTCTCCCCGCGACGCTCGGAATGGGCCCGGGCGAGCGGATGGTTGTGGTTGGGGGCGTAGTGGACGCGGCCGTGGAACAGGCTTTCAGCCTGTTCGTGAAATGAGTGGGGCCAATGGCACGACGGATGGTGGTTTGGGTCGATCCGCAGAAGCCCGGTTTTTGACTGACAGACCTGGAGGTCTGTCACCACGATACCGGCTTTCTCCTGGAAAACTGGAATTTGCTGTCACAGAATTCGGGAATTTGCGCTACTGTCAGAAGACGACGCGTTCCCTCGGAGGCCCGGGCGGAGGCAAAAAGTCACAGAGCGGGAACGCTGAGGCCCACCGAGTGGTCGTGCGATGACGGATCGGTCGGCGAGACCAGGGTGGCCTTCGCCGGGGGAGGCAGCGTGAGGCGATTTTGAAGTTGGCGGTGAGTTGTCACTGATCCTTGTCCTGGAGAACTGCATTCCGCCCCTTGGGCGGGAGTCTGATCATGTTTGAGAAATGTGCCAGGTGCGGTCATCGAATCGTGGCGGGCGGCAAGACGTATCAAGAAAAACGTCTGTGCGGCGACGATTGCGAACGGCAGGTCAAACTGGATCTGGCCGACCAGCTGCTGGATGCCAGGTTGGTGGAGGAGCAGGTCGAAGAGGCGTTTGCGGGCCCCTGCCCCTTGTGTGAGGCCACCACCGGTAACGATCTCTATTCTGCGACCGTGCCTGCGGGGTTTGACCACTTTCACCCGTTCCAATTGAAAACGGTGCTGTGCTGCGTTTCGTGCGGCCGCAAGAACCTGTTGCTCGCCACCCTGAGTTGTCTGGTGCTCGGTTGGTGGCGTCGCGGTGCGCTGTTTTACAACCTGTTCGTGATCCCCGGCAACTTCTTCGGCGCGCTGTTGCTGCAGCAGGCCGAGTCTCCCACGATCGCCGTCTGGAACATGGTGAAACTCCGGATGCTTGACGAGTTGCAAGACGATCTCCCCAACACCCCGAAGAAGCCCCGTCGGTCGGCCCGGTCCGACCGCGACCGATGACTCCGCCGGGAATGCGCTCTCGAGGTCCCGCTGTATCCGCCGGTTGGCGGCTGTTCAGTTGGACGAGTCCGTGGAACGGGCTTTCAGCCTGTTCGTGAAAGACCTGGAGTCGCGCGGTGTTTGGCTGCCCAGCGGATGGGAAGTCATTGATCCGGGCCCAGCTGAGCTGACACGGAGGTCCGCCCTCCCGCGACGCTGGGAATGGGCCCGGGAGAGCGGTTGGTTGTGGTTGGTGGCGAAGTGGGACTCGGCCGTGGAATAGGCTTTCAGCCTGTCCGTGAAATCCGCGGGGATCAACGCCACGTCGAATGGGTTTGGATAGATTCACCCAGGCCCGGTTGTGAACTGACAAATCTGGAGATCTGTCACCACGGGCGGGACCGTCTTCGGCAAAACTCAGGCGGCACCGATGGGGTGGCACTCTTCCGGCGAGCGTGTGACGGTGGCGGGAGAGATGCTGGCTTCAGGAGTGGGGTGAGGGACGAGGTTTCTCAGGACCGCTTCGACCTCGGCGACGGTGTTGTCGAGCGTGGAGGTTCCCGCGGTCAGGCCGCAGGTCTCGACTCCCTGGAACCACCGCGGATCGAGTTCGGCCAAGTGTTCGATATGGAGGGTGCGGACGCCCCGTTCCTCGGCGAGGCGGGCCAGCTCGCGGGTGTTATTGGAGTTCTTTCCCCCAACGACCACCAGGGCGTCGATCTGGGGAAGCAGGTCGAGCACCGCCTGCTGCCTGTCGCGCGTCGGCTGGCAGATGGTGTCGACCACCTGCAGGTCGGCTTCGGGAAATCGCTCGCGGAGGGCTGCGACAACCTCGGCCGCGAGGCGGGGGGGCGTGGTCGACTGGCAGACGATCCCCAGAAACCGGCTGGGGAGGTCGGGGAGGGAATGGGGCCCGGCGAGGACTGTACTGTTCGGCAGATCTTCGACGATTCCCTGCACTTCGACATGGCCGGGCCGGCCGATAACGATGACGTGCCGTCCCTCCTGGGCCAGTTGCTGGGCGGCCCGATGGACTCGGGTGACGAGTGGGCAGGTGGTGTCGATCAGCTCTTTCCCGGCCGCCAGCAGCCGGTGCCGTTCTCGATCACTGATGCCGTGAGCAGTGATCATAACCTGCCGGGTGGTGGGGAAGCTGTGACGCTGCGTCTCGGGCTCGCGGTGGAACCCCCGATCGTCGAGCTGGTGCAGCACCAAGGGGTTATGGACCAGCTCTCCCCGAATGGTGACGTCGGCCGGATCGGCCACTTGGGCCACCACCTTGAGAGCATCGCGAACACCAAAGCAGAAACCGAGATGGGCAGCGCGCAGTACACGCATCGGAACATCCTGGGAAGCGGGGAGGCCGGGAGGGGGGCCCGACACTGAAGTGAGAACCGCAACGGAGGCAGGCCGTTCACGGTGACGGTGAAAATGCTTTGTGGTGCAAAGTTTTTGGTCGTAGGACAAACCCGGAGTGGGGTCGGTGCGCAGGGTCAAGAGGTCTGCGGGTCAGCCGGAGTGCCAGCGGGGGATGAGGCCCGGGTTGGCGGGGGAGCGGGCGATGGAGGCCGCGTCGGCAATGACCTTTTCGAGGGCGGCGAGGTATTCCTGGAAGCGTTCGCGGCCGGCGGCGGTCACGCGGCAGGTGGTTTGGGGGCGGTTCCCCTGGGTCATCTTTTCGATGGCGACGAGGCCCGCCTCGACCAGCACCTTGAGATGCCGGTTGAGATTACCGTCGGTCAGGCTGCAAAGCTCGCGCAGTTCGGTGAAGGCGAGCCCGGCGGGGTGGGCCAGCAGCGAGGTGAGGATCCCGAGCCGGGCTTTTTCGTGGATGACCCGTTCGAGCCCTTCGTAAGCGAAGCGGCCGGTGGGGGCGTCGGATCCGGAGGGAGCAGAACCGGGAGGGGGGACGGGAGTGTCAGTCATGACCACGCTCCAGGGTGAAGTAAAGCACCAGCGAGGCGAGCAGTTGGCCTCCACCGAAGGTGATCGCCATCGACCAGGGAGAGAACGCCCAGGGTCCGCGGAAGATCACCAGGCAGCCAATGCCACAGAGGAAGTAATAGAACGCGACCAACGAAATGGCGCGGGGGAGCACGGGGAGCGATGCGAAGATGCCGAGGCTGAGCAGCAGCGACCAGAGCCCAGGCAATAGCCAGAGCGACTCGGGGGAGACGCAGACCAGGGCGAGGGTGAGGCAGGCCCCGGCCACCACGCAGGGGACCAGCAGTTCGAGAGCCCGCACGGTGAGGCGGGTGGTGACCTGGCGACCTTCGCGCCAGGCCCGCACCACGATCTCGAGCAGTTGCAGAAAGCCGCAGACCACCGCCACCGACACCCACAGCAGCACAAACTGCAGGGGGTTCTGGGGGGCGGTCGGCAGCCAGAGGGTCTGGGCGGTGGCGGCCAGCAGGGCGATTCCCGAGAAGAGCGCAGCGGGGAGCGAGCGGTAACCCCGAAACGTGGCCGAATGAGCCAGTTGCTTCTGGATATGGTCAAGCTGAGAGAGTGCGTCGTGCAGATCCATCAGGAGACGTCTCGGAAAGTGCGGTGGCAGTCGGGTACGGGCCGAATGGTCGGTGGCGGTGCAACCGGAGGCTGCACTTCACGGGAAAGTATCACCCCCGGGTCGGTGAGGTTGCGGCAGAAGCCACGCCGGGCGAAAGTCGTAGTGACTTTGTAAAACAAAGCTACAATCCGGAGGAGGGTTTGGCAAGACCAATCGGCGCAGGAGTCGGTTCCAATTGGGAAAGGGGCGGGGAGTGTGCGGTGGAGCTGCCGGTCGCAGGGAAGAGCTGGTGGGAGGCTGGGAGAAGCGGGGTGGCGGGGGGGGCCGAGGCAGGGGACCTAGAGGATTGGCACGCTGCTTGCATCCACTTGAGGTCTGTTTTGGAGGACTTCTGCCAAAACCACGAGCCGCCCTGGAAACGGGGCCGGGGCGGACGGGGGCACTGGTCAACGAATGATCGGGCCGGCGGTGAAACTGTTCGGATCAAGAACGGGTCCAAAGGGGAGTGCATTCAGGGAGGACCGTTCCAACTTGGTTTTCGGTTCTTCGCGGAGCCCAGTCCGGGGCGCAGGATTCGAATGACAGGATTCTTGAAAATCGTTTGGCAGTCCCCCCAACAGTCGTCCTACTACTGTCGTAGTAGTTGAGAGAGTGCCAACATCAACAGGTGTCTTTCGGGACGCCTGATGTCCTGTTTTTCTAAGGAGAGGAAGTCATGAGTCGGTTCAAAAAGTCGGCCCCTTGGGTGGTCGGTGTGGCGGGACTGGCCAGTCTGACCCTGTCGGCGTGGAGCTGGGCCCAGCGTGGGCCGCTGCCGCCAGTGGTTCCGGTGGATCCCCAGGCGATCGCCGCCGCCAACAGTCTGTCGCAGGCGTTCCGCGGCGCGTCGCAGAATTCGTTGCCGGCGATTGTCTCGATTGAAGTCCGCGGGAAGCCGGTGGCGATGCGCGGCGGCGAGGGGCTGAGCCCCGACATGTTCAAGGGGTCGCCGTTCGAAGAGCTGTTCAAGCAGGATCCGCGGTTCAAGGAGTTCTTCGGTCCCCGCGGGGGGGGCTCGGCCCCGATGCCCCGTCCGCAGGGGATGGGTTCGGGATTTCTGATCGACAGCCGGGGGGTGATCATGACGGCGGCCCATGTGGTGGCGGATGCCGACCAGGTGAAGGTCCGCCTGCATGATGGCCGCGAGTATGTCGCCAGCGAGGTGAAGGCCGATCCCAAGACTGACATCGCGATTGTGAAGATCGAAGCCGAAGGTCCGCTCCCCTCGCTCCCCCTCGCGAACAGTGATGAGGTGGAGGTGGGCGACTGGGTGCTGGCGATTGGCAGCCCGTTTGGTCTGGATGCCACCGTGACGGCTGGCATCATCAGCGCCAAGGGGCGTGGTCCGTCGATTGCCGAGCGGGAAGACTTTCTGCAGACCGATGCCGCGATCAACCCGGGGAACAGCGGTGGACCGCTGGTCAACCTGCGGGGGGAGGTGGTGGGGGTGAACACGGCGATCTCGACCCGCGGTGGGGGGAATGACGGTGTGGGCTTCACGGTGCCGATCAATCTGGCCCGATGGGTGGGGGACCAGTTGACGACGACCGGGAAAGTGACCCGGGCCTATCTGGGGGTGGTGATCCAACAACTCGACGACAAGCTGGCCCGTCAGTTTGGAGTGCCGGTGGGGAAGGGAGCCCTGGTGACCGAGATTCTGCCTGGATCGCCGGCGGCGGAGGGGGGAGTCGAGGTGGGTGACCTGGTCTTGAAGTTCAACGACCGGGATGTGCGGGGGACCCGTGACCTGCAGTCGATTGTGGAGCGGTGCCGGGCGGGGGAATCGGTTCCGATGCAGATCGTGCGTGAAGGGAAGGACAAGACCCTGAGCATCACTCTCAAGGAGATGCCCCAGAACTTCTCGTTGCGGCGGTCGGGAGCGGACGAAGGCCCGGGAGCGGGCCCCGTCCAGCCCGAGAAGCCGGTGCCCGGCAAAGTGCCACAGCTGGGTCTGCAGGTTGACAGCCTTTCGGCTGATGTGGCCCGTGAGCTGGGTTACAAGGACGGGACAAAGGGAGTGGTGGTGACCTCGGTTGAGCCCGACGGCCCTGCGGCGACGGCAGGACTGCGAGAAGGCCTGCTGATTGAACGGGTGGGGCAGCAGCGGGTCGCGTCGGTCGAGGAGTTCCAGCAGGCGCTGAAGGATGCCGACTTCGCGAAGGGGGTGTTGTTTCTGGTGCGGAATCCCCGCGGCGTGAACACATTCATCGTTGTGAAGAAGTCGTGAGCGGGATGTGAGTGCGACGGGGAGCCTGCGCTGCGGGCTCCGCCGTGTGGGCCGCGGCGGTCCCGGGGGGAACCCTCAACCCTCGGGACTGACCGCGGCCTTTTTGTTCGGCTGATCTCTGGGAGGTGTCTGAGAAAGTCGTGCGCCAGTCGCGGCTTGGGTCCGGGCGCCAACCGCCGCGTGCCACTTTCCCCGCGCACCTGTTGCCGGGGGACCTTTGTTCAAGATCGCCCTTTTTGGGACCGGGACGAAGCCAACGGCTGCGGAGGCGGGTATGATGGAAGGTGGCCGGTGGGTCTTCCCGCGTGGCGGGGAACCCGGCCGCGGTCCGCGACAGGGGTGATCATTGTGAGTGCACCGGCCATTGTGGTGGATTCGCTCAAAAAGACATATCGGGATGGCTGGATCTTCCGGCGGCAGGTCGAGGCGTTGCGGGGGGTCTCGTTCGCGGTCGAGCGGGGGACCATTTTTGGTCTGCTGGGGCCCAATGGGGCGGGCAAGACGACGTTGATCAAGGTGCTGATCGGGATTGTCCGCAAGACAGCGGGGGGAGCCGAGTTGCTGGGTTACCCGGCGGGGGACCGGCGGGGGCGGAGAAGTGTGGGGTATCTCCCTGAGACGCACCGCATTCCCCGGCACCATACCGCGAACTCGGCCCTGGAGTACTACGGGGCGTTGAGCGGGCTGACGCTGCGGGAGATCCGGAAACGGCGCGGGCCTCTGCTGGAGACCGTGGGGCTGGCGAAATGGGGGGACACCCCGGTGGCGAAGTTTTCGAAGGGGATGCAGCAGCGGCTGGGGCTGGCGCAGGCGATGCTGCATGATCCGGAACTGCTGATTCTCGATGAGCCAACCGATGGCGTGGATCCGGTGGGACGCAGCGAGATGCGGCGAGTCTTGAGGGACCTGAAGGACCAGGGAAAGACCGTCTTCATCAACAGCCACCTGCTGCAGGAGATCGAGCTGGTCTGTGACAAAGTGGCGATCATGAATCGGGGCCGGGTGCAAAGGTTCGGCCGGATTGAAGAGCTGACGCAGCGGTCCGAGATGGAGTGCGGCCTGGTGTTGCGGGGGGACCAGGAGCGGGTGCGGCAGGTGCTGGACCGGCAGGGGTTGTCCTGTCCCCCGGACGAGACGCTCGTGGCGTCGCCGCACGAGGCGTCGGAATTGCGAATGACCGTGCGGCTGGCCGACCAGGGGGCCGTCGACCGTTTGGTCGACGCCCTGCGGGGTGAGGGGATCAGCCTGTTGGAAATGACCCGTCGGCGGGACACCCTGGAGGAAGCCTTCCTGGGGATTGTCTGCGAACAACCTTCATCGTGATGTGGCCATGCGACCCTATCTGGGAATTTTGCGAGACTCGTTCCGGGAGGCGGTGGCCTCGCGCGTGCTGTGGATTCTGTTCGCGGTCGCCACGCTGTTTCTGGCGGCGATTGCTCCGTTTGGTATCCGGGACGTCAAGCCGACGCGGCTGGCGCGGAACTCGGTGGTCAAGTGGAACGAACTGGCGCTGAAGCTGGCCGCCCAGGCCCCTCCGGCAAGCCCGTCTGCTGATCCGGCCGGGAAACCGTCGGAAGGAGCCGCTCCCCCAGCAGCGCCTGAGCGGACGACTCCGGCTCCCGGAGTGAACCCCGACTCTCCCCCGGCCAATCCCGCCGCACAGACTCAGCCCGAGGCGGCGGTCCCCGGTACCACACCAGCGGCTGCAACGAAAGAGCCTGCGCCGGCGAATCCCGCCCCGGCCGATCCCCCGGCGGCCGATCTGGCGCTGATGGCTGACGCGCAGGCCGACACCGCTCCCCGCCGGGTCTGGCGGCAGTTGACTCCCGAATTGCAGAAGGGATTGAGCGAGCTGAGCCGCGAGCCGGGGGAGGGGCTGCCCCGGCCGACCGCCGACAACCTGCTGCGCGACCTGAACGAACTGCTCAAGAGCCCGACGCTGTATTCGGCCGAGGCGTGGCCCGACTCGGCTTTGCCGGCCGAGGCCCGCGAGTTGCGGGACCGTGGAGTGACCAACCTGTCGGCCGAGGAGCTGGCGCGGTTCAACCGGCTGCTGTTGGAATCTGCGTTTCCGCAGGAGCTGCCGCACAACTCGGTGACCGACACCCGGGTCGAGTATTTTGGCTGGACACTGTCGGAAGGGTTGCCGCTGTCGCGGACACAACTGATGCCCGTGCTGCGGGTGGTGGTCAATCAGATTGTGAATTTCATGGTGGGGGCCCTGGGAGGTTTCGCGGCGATCCTCGTGACCGCCACGATGATCACCCATAAATTTGAGCCGGGATCGATCGATTTGCTGCTCAGCAAGCCGGTCTCGCGGACGCTGGTTTTTCTGACCAAGTTCGCGGGAGGCTGTATTTTCATCGGGCTGAACGCCGCCTATTTCGTGGCGGGGATGTACCTGGTGGCGGGGTGGCGGTTTGACCTGTGGATTCCCAAGCTCTTCTGGTGCATTCCGGTCTTCCTGTTCATGTTCGTGGTGTTCTACTCGGTCTGTTCGCTGGCCGGGGTGCTGTCGCGGAACACCATCGTGGCGATCGTGCTGACGATCGTTTTCTGGGGGTTCGGTTGGACGGTGGTGCTGGTGAAGACCGTCATGGAAGGGGTGGCTCTGAACCCGAACCGGGTGGTCAGCCTGGTGCCCGCCGGGGAGACCTGGTTTGGGAATACCGAGAGGGGACAGCTGCGGGAGTGGAGCGGAACGGCATGGGACGATGTCTTCCAGGCGGCGGGGGACCGACGCCGTCCGCCGGTCGCCGCGCTGGCACCCCGGCTGGTGGGGCCAGTCTACAGCGCGGCGGACCAGCGGCTGTTCGCCGTGCAGTTGCCTCCTCCGCAGGGGCGACGTGGATTCCGGCTGCTGGCTCCCACGGTCAACCTGCAGTTTGCCACGGCGGAGAACGCCTGGGCCCGGCAGGAGGGCCCCGCGGCTCCGGCGGGAGTGCGGCAGCTGTTTCTGACGGAGCAGAACCAGTTGCTGGCGGTGGCGACCGATGGGGTGTTCCGCCTGCAGGTGGCCGAAGGGCAGCCGCTGTCGCGCAAGTCGGCGAAGTTTGTGTTCGCCGGGCCGAACCCGCGGCTGAAGCTCGATGAAGACAGCACAGCCGGCTTCGACCGCGTGACGGGGCAGGTGGTGACCTATGGCCAGGGGGTGTTGAGCCTGCTGGCTCCCAACGCCGAGGGGAAATACGAACTTCAGGCCGAGCGGAAGTTCGAGGGGGATCCCAATCCTGCTGAGGGGCTCTGCCTCGTTTCGCGCGGCAAAGTGCTGCTGGCCCTGGAGGATGGGCGGGTATTGCAGCTCGCTGGTTCAGACCTGAAGACCGAGGAGGAATACACGGCATTCCGGTATGACGATCCGCGGTTCACGGCGGTGTCTCCCGACGGGCGCTGGTGTGCGGTGCTTTACCATGGCGGGGATGTCTGGCTGTACGACGCCGAGGAGAGAAAACCGGTCCGGCCACGGCTGACGGGACGGGGCGACCTGTCGGCGGTGGGCTTCGACGCCGAGGGGCGGCTTATGCTGTGCGACCAGGGAGCGCGGGTCATTCGCTATGACCTGAAGGAGGGGCGGGAGGCTTCGCGCGCAGCTCCGGCTCCGGGATTGCTGGAATATGCTTATCACTACGCCGTCAAGCCGCTCTACTCGATCTTCCGCAAACCGGTGGAACTCGACAACGTGAGCACCTGGCTGTTGACGGAGAAAGACTCGCTGGCGATGGGGGGGCCCGACGAGGGAGACCTGCAGCAGGCGCGGACGAAGCTGGATGCGTGGGGCACCATCCGTCACAGCGCGGTGTTTGTGGCGGTGGTGTTGGGGATCACCTGCTTCTACATCTCCCGCCGCGATTTCTGAGCGGGGGCGTGGGGGGAAGCGGGTCGTGAGCGGTGAGTGACGGGTCGTGGGTGACGTTCCCCGCATCCCGGTTGTTGTCGTATGGATCTCAGAGCTGGTCGGCCGAGTCTTCCGCGGGTTCGTCGGCGGGAGCGTTTGGGTCGGGTTTGAGGAGCGTTTCGCCATTCGTGCGCAGCAGGTTGCGCCACTGGCGGATGTTGGATTGGCGCTGCAGTTCGGTGGCGTTGGGTTGGAAATTGAAATCCTGGCCCGTCAGTCCCTTCAGATGATGAATCGCCAGTGCACGGAGCGACACTTCGGGATCGGACAACAGATCCACCAGGAATTTGGAGGTGGTCTTGCTGCGGGCGTCGGCCGGGGAGTAGCCCCAGAGCAGCTTGTAGACCAACTCGGCTTCGCGGGCGGTGTACCGGATCCGTAGTTCTTCCTGGAGCAGGCCGGGATCGCCGGCGTCGGAGACCAGCCAGGTCCGCAGTCCCAGAATGGCGGTGCGGCGGGCCTCTTCATGGCGATTGGTCTTCAGGATCTTCACCAGCTCGGGAACATTGCCAATGAGTGCCAGGCATTGGGTGGCGAATTCAGCCAGACGTGGGTTGGCATCGTTGGCGAGCGGGGGAAGCGTCATCTCGACCGCTTCATCGGGCTTGAAACTGCGGGTGAACAGGGCGACGGGGTTCCGGCTGCCCGCCGTGGGTTTGGTGGGACTCAGCCAGTCGGGGTTTTGCCAGGTGGTGACAACCTGGGGCCTGGGGGACTCATCGGCCAGGCGTTCGAGCGGGACAACCAGCGACGCCGGACCCCGCAGTTCGATCGCGAATTCGTCGTCCCCCAATCGGACCAGGTCCGCCCGGCCCCGGGCGAGGTGCAACGCGCCACGTCCCGGATCGACTCCCGCGCGCTGTTCGAACCGTGAGGCGACCGGCGGGGTGGATTCGAGGCCCAGCACGGCATCCCCCGAGAGGGTGACCAGCCACCGCGACTTTGTCAGGTGGAGTTCGAGTGTGGTGGGCTCGCTGCGGCCGTTGGACGCGGGCTGCACCATGAGCCGGCCGGAACGCAGCTCGACCGCCGGGAGGTTCCCTTTGGCGGGAGAGGTGAGCGCCAGCAAGCCTCCCGGTTGCAGTGTGAATTGCCAGCCGGGGAGTTCGAGATTGGCTTCGAACGGGACGGGGGAAGCGAACTCGCGTCCCACGGGAATCACCGACCCACCCGGCTGGACCCGCCACGAGTCTTCGTCTCCCAGGTAGGCGATGGCCACGCCTTCGGTCGAAATGTACCTGGCCGAAAGCAGGTTGGCCGGTTTCTCTTCCGACCGGGATGGGCCCCGCGCGGCGGTCTTGGTTCCTTCCGGGGGGTTGCTGTTCCGGCCGTTTTGCTTGCGGTAGGGAGGTGCATCGACATCGGGATCGTTCTCGACATCGGGGGGGAGCTGCGTGTCGGTGGGAGGAGTGCTCTGGCCAGCTGTCGCCGCAGGCGGGTTGGCCATGGGAGGTTCTCCCGACTCCGTCAGTTCGGCTGGGGTTGTGACCGCAAGGTCGGCGACGGCGTTGGTGGAGAGCCTGCCGTCGGCATTCGCTCCGGCAGCGGTGACCTCGGGAGCAGTCGCCTGTGTCCCCCGCGATCCAAAGGGGGAGGACTGGAAGGTCAGGAAACCCCAGCCCGCCAAGACGACTGCCGCGAGGGCGTAGGGCCACCAGCGGGTCTTCTCGCCGGAGCGAAGGTATTCCGGCAATCCCTCTTCAAACGAGCGGGGGGGGGCGGGGATGGCCGCTCCACTGCGGGATGCCTCGGGGGAGGGGACGGCGGCAGAGCGGTCGGGAGTGCCGACGTTGGGGGCTTGGGCGAGGATGGACGACACCCCCGCCGAGGAAAGAGCCCCCGCGGTTGCTGCGGGACTGGTCAGCCCGGTTCCGTCACGCGTCTGTGGAACCTGCAGCCGCGGGGTGTTCGGCCCGAGGGCGATCATCCGCTCGCGAATCTTCGGGGGCAACTCGGCCGGTTCGGCCACGGCCAGCGACAGGATCTGATGGCAGCCCGCCACTTCGGCCAGGTGCAGGTCCGATTCGAGACAGATCCGCTCGACGGCGGCGATGCCATCGGGGGCCAGGGTGTTGTCGAGATACTCGGCCACCGCATTGGGGTCGATTCCCATTCCCGATCCCGACAGGGTGGGACTCGACAGCCGTTTCTGGCGCAGCACATCCTGGATCCGCTGCACCAGGCTGGTCCCGACGGGACTCTCCTCCAGTTTCCGGCCGATCTCCTCGGCCTGAGCCGGGGGAAGAACCTCGTCGATGTAGGCCAGCAGGGTTCGCAGTGTCAAACGCATGGTGGGGTTTCCAACAGCGAAGGGCAGCACAGGGGGCGCGGTCACGGCAGCGGGCCACCCCCTGTTCGTCCCGTGCCCTCCGGCATGGTGAGGCAGACAGGACTCTCTGTTTCTATTGGTGGCGGATCGCGGCTGCAGCCGTACAAAAAAGCGGTTTGTTTCACGAAATATCCAGACGCAGAGAGTGGCAGCTTCCATCGGAACGCACGTCCGGGGGATTCCGGGGGGTTGGGGGATTGTTGTGGGAGGCTGGGAGGGTTGGGTGCGAACTTCGGCTTGATCTGCGAAAAAGTCATGCTCTACAACCTGCCCCCGTTCCGGTCGGAGTGGTTTTGGGGGCTCAAGCCAATGCGGTGGTTGCTGGCGGGATTCATCTGTTACGCAGCCTGGGTGGTGCAGACGACAGTTGCTCCGTACCTGGCGCTGGCGGGGGTTACTCCGCGCTGTCTGCCGCTGGCGCTGGCCCTGCTGGTCTGGACGCAGACCCCCCGGGGGGCGGTCGTCTGGGGGTTGATTGCCGGGATGGGATTCGACCTGTTGGGGGCGGGGCCGCCGGGGGTTGAAACGGGGGTGTCGCTGGCTTTGGCGGGAACCTTCGCCTGGTGTCGCCGCCGCGGGATCTGGATGATGCCGCAGATGCTGCTGCCCCTGGGGCTGGGGATTGTGATTGAGAGTGGTGCGGTGGTGGGGTCGCTGATGGCGACGGAGACCGGGCTGAACTGGCCAACGTGGCGGGAGGTGGTCACTCACGCCACGCTCTCATCCACACTGTGGGGGGGCGGGTTTCTGGCGCTGCTGGCAGGCTTGCTGCCGCGTCGTTCCACGGCGAATTCTTCTGGTTGACAGTCTCGACGGGTGTACCTGGATGGATTCCCGAGTGCGCGAGGTGGCCGGTTGGTCGGCGGAGCGATACGAGCCCTCGTCCGAACGGCCCGGGCTGCGTCTCGTGGGGCTGGGGCTGGTGATGGTGTTGCCGCTGGCGGCGATTGGCCTGCGCTTCGCCCAGGTGCAATTGACGCTGGGAGAAGAGTACCGCGGCGAGTTTGAACAGACCGTCGAACGCTGGGAGCCGATACCCAGTCGGGATGGGCGGCTGCTGGCGGCCGAAGGAACCGTGTTGGCCGAAGATGTGGATCTCTTTCGGCTGAAGGTCCATTACCGGTGGCTGGAGGAACCCGCCGACCCGGGATGGCTGCGCTCGCTGGCGCTGCGTCGTCTGGATCGTCGCGCCCGGCGGAATGCCGATCTGATTGCTGCGGCTGAGGCCGAGGTGCTTGACGAGCGGAACGCGCTCTGGCGGAGACTGGCCGAGCGTTCCGGTTTGGAGGAACAGGAGCTGGGGCAACGCCGGGAGCGGATTCAGCGGCGGGTTGAACGGCTGCAGCAGCGGGTGGCTGCACAACGGGAGCAGCATGAGGCGGCGGAACGCCTCGCCCTGGAATTCCCCCCGGATCCCCAAGAAACGTGGTGGGCCCGCTGGCATCGGCTGGTGGTCACCACACTCACCACCCCACCGCGGCGCGAAGCGCGGGAACCAGTGGTGATCCAGGAACAGCTCGACTACCACGTGGTGCTCGGGCAGCTCACTCCGGAACTGGCGGTCGAGATCGAGGGACACCCCGAGCTGTTTCCCGGGGTCCGGCTCGAGTCGATTCCGCAGCGGGTTTATCCCCAGGGTGATCTGGCCCCGCATCTGCTGGGAGTTCGACAGCCGGTGTCGGATGAGTTCCTCGCCGAACGGCGGGCCCGCTTTCCCCAGGGAGATCCGCTCGATTATCAGCCTGGAGACCGGGCGGGGCTGAACGGGCTCGAACTGCAATACGAACATCGGCTGCGCGGTCTGCGTGGTGCGCGGCGGCTGGTGTTCAACCGCCGAGGGGAACTACTCGACTCGCAGGTGGTGCGCGAACCTCGATTGGGGCAGGATGTGCAGTTGGGGCTTTCTGTGGAACTGCAGCGCGCAGCCGAAGAACTGCTCGACGCCGCCTTGACCGGACCGCAGGTGGACGAGACGAATCGCAAACCGCTGCCGACCCCGACGGGGGGGGCGATTGTGGCCCTGGATGTGCGGACGGGGGCGGTGCTGGCGGCAGCCACGGGCCCCCGATTTGATCCCGAGGTGCTGGTGAACCATGATCCCGCGGGCTGGCGGGCCATTCTCGACGATCCCCGCCGACCGCTGTTTCACCGCGCGGTCGAGATGACCCTTCCTCCCGGATCAGTCTTCAAGATCGTCAGCTCGATTGGATTCCTTGAGAGCGGCCAGCTTGATCCCGAGGAGCAATTGACCTGCCTGGGGTATCTCGACACTCCCGAGCGCTACCGCTGTTACACCTTCAAGCATCATGGGGTGGGACATGGAGACGTCGACCTGGTCTCGGCGATGGCCCGTTCGTGCAATGTGTACTTTTTCTCTGCGGCCCGAAGGATTGGGGCCGAGCCGATCCTCGACTGGGCCGATCGCCTGGGACTGGGGCGTCCGACGGGCGTCGACCTGCCGGTGGAACAGGCGGGTTCACTCCCCCGGGAAGAGCGTCGTGCCGGGGGACGGGGCCGGTCGCGCAGTTCGGGCGAGGCACTGCAGTTGGCGATTGGGCAGGGGCGGGTGACGGCGACTCCCCTGCAGGTCGCCCGGTTGCTGGCGGCGGTGGCGAATGGGGGGCGGCTGGTGACTCCACGGTTCGCCCGCGAGCAGCGTGACTTCCATGACTCGCTACTCGGGAAGCCTCCGTCGGAGACCTCTCCCGCTGAGATGGTCGAGCGGATTTCCGGCTTGTCGACCCGCACTCTGGCGTTCGTCCGCCGGGGGTTGGAGCAGGTGGTCGAGAATCCGCAGGGGACGGGATTCAAGACGGTGCGGTGCCGCGAAGCCCGGATTGCCGGAAAGACGGGGACCGCCGAGCCGGGGGGGGGGCGCCCTGATCACGCGTGGTTCGCAGGGTATGCTCCAGCACAGCGTCCAAGGGTGGCGTTTGTGGTGGTTCTGGAACACGCGGGCCCGGGGGGACATGCCGCCGGGCCTGTCGCCCGCAAGCTGGTGCAGGCTCTCGAACGGCTCGATCTGCTGGGGCAGTCGTCGACCGCGACCGATCGCGCCGGGCCCAGTGCGAATTGATTGGTGCGGGTTGAGATGCGGGCTGCGTGAGAATGGGCGGGAGTGAGGATTGTTGCAAAAAAAACGCTCTCCGCGAGATGAATCGCGAAGAGCGGAGGATCTCTGATCGGGAGAGTAAGTCCCCCTCCGGATGGCGGCTGGGTGACGGTCTGTCGCCTATTTCCCTTCGTAAGGGCGTTCCTTTTCGGTCTTGGGGTCACCACCGAAGGTGGCCCGCAAGCCAGCGAGTTCCTGTTCGACCGTCTTGGCGGGACCGTCGATCTTGAAGAAGTAGGGGCCCCCTGGGCAGTTGAGATAGACGTTGATCACCCGCCAGCCTTCCATCCGCTGGGTCTTCTGCTGGATGGGGGGGCCGATCGACTTCTTGTAGGTGCCGGTGACATCCACGAGCGTGTACTCACCCTTGGGCGATTTGCCAGTGGTCAGTTTGACCTTGCGTCCTTCGGGTTCCGTCTGGCCGACCCAGCGGGTGATGTTCTCTTCGAGACCGCCCCCCTGACCGCCGAAGTGGAAGATGACAAATTCGCCGGAGGATTTGTCTCCTTCCTTCGCCGGGACTTCGTACTCAACGAGCCGCATCTGGGACTTCGGCTGTTTCTTCTTCCAGCCATCTGGGACGGCGATCTCAAGGTCGCCTGCCTTGGCGGGCTTGGTGGCGGGGGCTTTGTCATCCGCGCGGACCGGGAGTGCCGTCCCCGCGAGGAGAGCGGTGCAGAGCAGACCGAGCAGGGGAACTCCGGGGAGCAGACTGCGGCGCATGGTGGTGGATCCTGAGGAGAGGGTGGTGGCCGGTCGTGAGAAGGATCTGGTGTGCCCGACGTTACTTGGGAGCCTCTTCGACGCGGATGCTCAGTTCCTTCAGTTGCCGGGCATCGACCGTCGAGGGGGCCCCGCTCAGCAGGTCGGAGGCCTTCTGTGTCTTGGGGAACGCAATCACGTCACGAATATTATCGCAGCCCGTGAAGAGCATGACCCACCGGTCGAGACCCAGGGCAATCCCCGCGTGCGGCGGAGCCCCGAACCGCAGAGCCTCGAGGAGGAAGGAGAACCGCTCTTCGGCCTGCTCGGCCGGGATCCCCAACAGGTCGAAGACCTTCTGCTGGACCGCTGAATCATGAATACGCACGCTGCCGCTGGCTCCCTCGTAACCGTTGATCACGAGGTCGTACGAGGTGGCGCGGATCTGGCCCGGTTCGGTTTCGAAGAAGGGAACATCTTCGGGGACCGGGTTGCAGAACGGGTGATGCTCGGCATCCCACCGCTTCTCTTCCTCGTTCCAACTGAAGAGGGGGAAGTCGAGGATCCAGGCGAAGTGCATCTGGTTGGGATCGAACAGCTTGAGTTCTTTCCCCAGCCGGCTGCGCAGCGCACCGAGGGCGGCGGAGGTGACCGAAGGCTTGTCGGCCACGCAGAAGATGAGGTCGCCCGTTTTCGCCTGGAACTCGGCCTTGATGGCCGCCTGCTCTTCGGGGGTGAAGAACTTGGCGATGGGCGAATCGAGCCCGGTCTCGGTAACGCGGAAGAATGCCAGTCCCTGAGCCTTGAAGTCCTTCACGAAAAGTGTCAGGTCGTCGATCTGCCGCCGGCTGTATTTCTCGGCCGCCTGGGGGGCGCACAGTCCCCGGACCCGTCCTCCTGCTTCGAGCGTGTTCCTGAAGACGCTGAAACCGCAGTTCCTCACCAACGGCGCGAGGTCGTGCAACTCCATGCCATACCGCAGGTCGGGCTTGTCGGACCCATACCGCTCCATCGCCTCGCGGTAGGTGAGCCGGGGGAGCGGCAGAGGAAACTCCTCCCCCCGGACTTCCCGCATCAGAAACCCAACCAGGCCATCGACCGTCCGCAGGATGTCTTCCCGCTCGACGAACGCCATCTCGATGTCGACCTGGGTGAATTCCGGCTGGCGATCGGCCCGGAGGTCTTCGTCCCGGAAACAACGGGCGATTTGCATGTACCGGTCGAATCCGGCGACCATCAGGATTTGCTTGTAGATCTGCGGCGACTGGGGGAGGGCGTAGAAACACCCGGGATGGACCCGGCTGGGAACGAGATAGTCGCGGGCCCCTTCCGGAGTGCTCCGCCCCAGCATGGGGGTTTCGATCTCGAGGAAACCCTCGCGGTCGAAGTAATCGCGGATCAGCTTGGTCAGCCGGTGACGGAACATCACCAGTTCCTGCAGCCGCGGACGCCGCAGATCGAGAAACCGGTATTTCAGCCGGAATTCTTCATTGGGGGGATTGCTGGTGGAGGGTTCAAACGGCACGGTGCGGCTCTTGTTGAGCACGACCAGGCTTTGAGAGCGGACGTCGATTTCACCCGTGGGAATCTTGGCGTTGACGTCCTTGGCGGACCGGGCGACGACTCGCCCCGTCACCTGCAGCACATCTTCGTTGCGAACGTCCCCTGCCGCCGAATGCTGATCGGCCCCTTCCGAAGGGTCGAACACCACCTGCACCTTCCCGTACCGGTCGCGCAGGTCGACAAACACCAGCCCGCCATGATCGCGCCGGCTGTCGACCCAGCCGCACACCGTCACGGTCTCTCCGACCTGGGCTTTCCGCAACTCACCACACGTATGGGTCCGTAACAAGGGAACCGTCCTTCCAAGGGGCATCTAGACCGCCTGGGCGAGCCCTGGCACTGTTCAACAAATGTGCGCCGCTCTGGGCCTGCCCGCCACGATGGCGAGAATAGAAGATCCGCCCCCGCACTGACAAGCACCTGCCGCAAAGGGCCCAGCAGAAACAGATTGCGGGGCAACACCCCGCCAAAACCGAAAAAATCGAGACACGGGTTGACAAAAAACCGGGATTCAGATAACAGCACGATCAATGCCGAATTGACGTGGCAGAATCACTCGAAATAGCCCGGAGTTACGGCGATTTCGAGGTGATGCGGCTGCGGTGCGGTAGCCTTCGGGCTCCCCCCCCGTGGTCGTGACTCGGTCAGCCTTGGTGGACTCGCAGGATGTGATGCCCGTGCTGTCGAACGATGTACCACAGGAGCAGCTGTCCTCCCCGACAGCCGGCAGGTGGACCGATGTGGTCTGGGAGACCGCACCGGCCAAGGTGAACCTGTTTTTGAATGTGGAGTCGCGAAGGGCCGACGGATATCACGAGCTGGAGACCCTGATGGTCTCGCTCGGATTGCAGGATACGCTGCGAATCCAGGCTCTGCCCGGTGAGGAAATCGAACTCGTCTGCCATGACTCCCGGGGCGTGGCCGGGCTGGCTTTCGGAGCCCGGCCTCTGGACCTGCCCCCTGGCCCGGGCAATCTGGTCTGGAAGGCCGCCCAACTGTTGAGGGAGCAGACCGGGGTTCGGCGCGGAGCACGGCTGGAACTCTGGAAACGCATTCCCGTCGCCGCCGGTCTCGCGGGGGGCTCCACGGATGCCGCCGCAGCCCTCCGGGGTTTGAACCGGGCCTGGAGTCTCGGTTTGTCTCTGGTGGAACTACGTGAGCTGGGAGCACGTCTGGGGAGCGACATTCCGTTTTTTCTGTCGGGGCGGCCGGCAGCGATTTGCCGTGGACGGGGCGAACTGATCACCCCGCTCGATCTTCCCCTGGGGTTGGCGCTGGTGCTGGTCAAGCCTGCCGAGGGGCTCTCGACTCCGCAGGTCTTCCGCCAATGTCGGCCCGAAGGGCATCGCCCCGGGGTCGAACAACTGGTTGCCGACCTGCGGCGGGGTTGTCTTGCTGCAGCCGCCGCGCGACTGCACAACACCTTGCAGCCCGCCGCCGAGATGGTCAGTACGGAGGTGGTCCGGTTGAAGCAGGCGTTTGAACAGCTCTCGGCCGTCGGACACCTGATGAGCGGGAGTGGCTCGTGCTACTTCGGACTGTGTCGCAATCTGGGGGAGGCCCGGCGTCTGGCCGGCCGGTTGGAAGCGCGTCGGCTGGGAAGCGTTGTTGTGACCTCCGTGGCCTGAGAGCGAGTGCAGCTTGAATCCATCCCTTGCGGACCAGGTCCGCCGCGGGGGTGTGCTTTGTGTCCGGACCGGTCGGGTTGTGAGTCTTCAGAACATTTTCCCATCATGATGGACTTGTCCCCGGTGCCTGACCGCACCGGCACGGTCGAACCAGTTCAGGAGGAGCATCGCCGTGGAAATCACCGAGGTCCGCATCAAGCTGATGGATGACCCGCAGGAACGACTGCAGGCCTTCTGTTCCATCACCTTCGATCACTGCTTTGTCATTCGCGATTTGAAGATCATCGAGGGGACCCGGGGCTCTTTTGTGGCGATGCCGAGCCGCAAGCTGACTGACCGATGCCCCCGTTGCGGCACGAAGAACCAATTGCGGGCCTGCTTTTGCAGCCAGTGTGGGGCTCGGCTCAAGGAGGATCGGGCCAGCCGCGACACGGATGGCCGCTCTCGGCTTTATGCGGATATCGCCCATCCGATCAACGCCCGATGCCGGGAGCTGATTCAGGCCAAGGTGATGCAGGCGTTTGCCGAGGAACAGATCAAGGCAACGCTGCCCGGCTACATCTGCACTTACGACGACTATGGTGAAGACGGGTTCGCGGTGCTGGATGAGTCGGAATTGTTGACGCCGGTGGTTGAGCGGGAGTTTCAGGGACGCACACTGCGTCTGGACACCCCTGCCGTGTCGCCGGTTGGCTCGGCGGATCCGCCCCTTTCGGGACCGCACTTTGGATCAGGAATTCCAGGAGAATACCGCAGTGGCAACGGATGGCACGCTGCTGCTGCGGAACGGACCGGCGACGGGGCAACCGAAGAGGGGTTCGGTTCGGGGGTGATGTAGGGGGAGAAAGCTTCTCGATTCGGAGAGACCTCTCTCGGTGTCTTTGGGGCAACGGTTGCCGCTGTCTCCTGGAAGAGATGCACGAGGGGCAAATCCCTGTCACAAACCCTCCGGCAGATCCGTTACGGCGCCCGTTCCCCCTAGTTTGACAGCATGCCTTTAAGGACGGTAGACTCCCTTCTCACAGCGTGCTTGTGAATTGCGTCCTCGTAGCTCAACTGGATAGAGCGTCGGCCTCCGGAGCCGAAGGTTTCAGGTTCGAATCCTGTCGAGGATACTCCGTCACCCCTCCAAACCCCGAAAACATCGTGTTTTTCGGGGTTTTTTCGTGTCTGGTGAATCGTCGGGTACCGTCAACTATTGGCAAATCCGACACGGCAGTTGCCACCGTACTCGCGGGACTTGAGTTTTTCGGGTGAGCTTGGGCTTATAGCTTTTGCAGAGAGAATCTGGGTGAAATTCAGTGCACCTCGTGATGGGTTCAACCCGGGAATTGTTTGCGTCTGGTAAGGTGATCCTTGGCCGCTTCGGCGTGCTCGAGGCTGGCTGGGGCCAATTTCATTGTCCTTTGCGGTTTTCGATCAAAGAGAGGGACATCGCAGGCTGGGGGGGGGCGTTTGCTCAGAATCATGACCCGTGCTGCCTGCGCACTTCTCCCAAAAATTGCTGTGCCAGATGCATGACGTACTGCTCGGCACAGCCGTACCCGATGGCGCGGTAGCCCTGTTCGCGGGCCCACAGGGCCTGGGCGGGGTCGCGGGCGGGGAAGCCGCAGGCGACACCAGCCTGCTGGCAGGCCTGCAGAATTGCGGTTGCCGCCTCCATGACCCGGGGATGCCCCGGTTGCCCGGGAACCCCAAGCGAACAAGCCAGATCCGACGTGCCGACCCAGACCACATCGAGTCCCACGGCGGCGATCTCATCAATCCGCTCGACCCCTTCGGGATCTTCAACGAGTGCCAGGGTCAAAATGGTCTCATCCATGGCCGCGAGATATTGGGCAGTTGAAATGAGGCCCCATTTCGAGCCCCGTCCCGGGCCGAAGCCGCGCTGGCCATGAGGGGGATAGGCAACCGCCTGGCGAAGACGCCGGGCATCATCGGCGGTCCGGCAATGGGGGATCAGTACTCCCTGTGCTCCCAGGTCGAGGACCTGCATCATCGGCTCGCTTTCGTCATTCCTGAGTACTCGGACGACGGGAACCGTACCTCCCGAATGACATCCCATCACGAGGTGGTCGATGCTTGAAGCGTCGGCGGCACCATGTTCGCAGTCGAGCAGGACAAAATCGAAACCGGCGAAACCGAGCAGTTCACACAACCCGGGAGCGGGGAGCCGGACCGAACTGCTGTAAACCACACCTCCCTCGCGCAAAACCTGCTTGGCCGGGTTGGGGCGAATCATGGCGGGCTCTCTGGGCGTGGGACGACTGAGTGAGAGCCAGACTTTATGCGGCCCCGAACTGTTTCGCGAGTCCCTGCCAGGCCGTTGTTCATCGGGGATGCCGCAGCAGGCAATCCAACGCAAGGTGTTCCCGATTTGTCTGGGGGATCATTCCCCCCGCTTCACAACCGGTTCAACCTGACGGGTGGGACAAGCTCGCAGTCGCCATCCCTCGCCGTCCGGTTCGATCAGGTAGAACCGGGCTGCATTCGGTCCGTTCTTCAGGCACCGTCGGGGAACCAGTGATTCCCAGCGCCCGCGGACCGAGGGTTCGGCGGATACCCGGGCGACCGATTCGATTACGCCGTTGACCGCGACGGCCATCACGGGGAGAACGGCTGTCGGGTGGTCTGGTCGATAGGTCCCTTCGAAATAGCACGGAATGGGAGCGTCGGGCAATACGAAAGGTTCGGAAGAGTTGCGGTGCAGTTCCAGGACTCCCGGAGCTCCATCTGCCGCGACCTTCAGGTCGGCAACCGCCCGGCCGATCAACTCAGGGTAGGGACCGATCCGGAACAGATCGGAGGGAGTCCGTCCAAGGAGGGTTTCCCACTCAGCGACCACACGGCTTTCTGACACGGTCTTCGTCGGAAACCGGATCATGCGGTTATCCTGTGCGAATTGCTTCTGGCTGGGATCACGGCGCGATTCCCGCGTCAGTGATTCTCCATCCACGGGAGCCCACAGGGGAATGTCCAGGACATCGGCGATCGTGGGAAGCAGGTCGATACACTCCACGTTGCGGTCGCTGAGTCCTCCGGATGTTTGACCGGGCAGTTTGACAAACAGGGGGACGGAAAGGATTTCATCAGCATTCCCTCCGCTGTAATAGCGACGGTTTTGTCCCGCACGGAATGAGACCCCGTGATCCGATGTGACAATCAGCAGACAGTCATTCCACAATTCAAGTTCTTCGAGGCGGTCGATCAACCGCCCGATCAGGCGATCGGCCAACTGGAGCTGTAAGATGTATCTTTGCTGCTGCCGCACTACGAAATCAGGATCATTTCCCCAGACATCCTGTGCGAGACCGTCGGTCTCGAAATTCAACAGGCTCATGTCGCCGCATTCAGCGGCATACGGTTCGGCGTTGTCGAGATACATCCAGGGGACATGGGGAAAGACAAGATGCATAAAATGCAAAGCAGGATGTCCCTCTTCGGGAAGGCAGTTGAGAAAATGCTCGAACTGACGGACCCTCAGGCAACTCCAACCCCAGCGGACGACGCCCCTGCGAACGGTTTCATCGGTGGGGCCAGTCTTGGGGTAGCCCCACCATTCCGGGGATTGCTGGGGAATCTTCAGCCGCATCTCTCCGGGGGTAATGTGTGCGAGGATTGCCTTGCCGACCTCGGGAAGCATGGATCGCAGTTGTGTCACGATGCCGGGCTTCTGCCATTCGGCCATAGCCTCACCTTCGAAAGCCAGTCGGGAGACCGGCTCGAAGGCGATCATTTCATAACCTCCTTCTCCCATCACCAGGTTGAAGAGGTTCTGGTCGCCCCGAGTCGGAAAGAATCGTCCCGAAGGATCGTAGTAGCGGCCGGTCAGGATAGCGGGAACCACGCAGGCAGTTTCGGCATTGACCGTGGTCGCGTTGCGGTACCAAGTCGAGCGTTGGGCAAGTTCGGCGAACCGGGGAAACCGGTCGGCATTGATTTCCCGGTCTTGAGTCTGCAATGACAGGCCGCAAAATTCGTCAAAAACGACGAATACCACGGGGGTCGGTTTACCAGTGAATGTTCCCTTCCCGAGGTCGCTGAAGACCACCCGGCTGGCTTTGGTGGTGGTAAAGAACAGCACGGGGAACAGCAGGCAGCCCACTCCCGCCAGCGAGATGGTCCGGCGCACTCCTCCCCAGGCGGCGTAGGCCCAGGCGAAGGCGACGGCCAGGACCAGCGAGGTGGCCACCAGCGGCCAACCGGTCAGCAGCGAGTTGTGCCGCAGAAGCGGGAAGCAGATCATCGCACTGAACAGCCAGACCAGTCCCAACTGCAATCCTTCGCGCAGTGGGACGAAGATTCGATTGGTCCCCCACAGCAGCAGGGCGAGTAATCCCGGGAGCGCCACCATCAGAACCAGGGCCAACGCCACCAGTCCTCCACGGCTGGCCCCGATGTCGATGACGTAACTGTCACGTTTGCCCAACAGGTCAAACGCTGGCTGAACTGCCGCGAAGCAAAACAGAACGACGGCGTGCCAGATCTCGGATCGCAGAGGCCGGCCGGCCGCCGCAAACGATGGGGGCGTGGGGGAACTCATGACGCGAGGGGGAGAACCGTCTTCAACGGGGCTGGGCATGGAACAGAGTGCGTCCCCCGTCGGGCAGAGTGTGCCTTTCGCAGCGGCCGAATCGCTTACGCAGTCCGGCCTCGCATGCTTCGAGGGAGTAACCAGGATCATCGTCGCGGCGATTGTGGAGAACCCGCCGCGCCTGGGGGTCGCTCTTGTCGACAAACTCGAGCACCACCGCACCACCCAACGAATGCAGCCAGTCGAGGAACTCCTCCAGAGGAATACCTGCGCCCAAGACAAGGTGATGGACCAGAGCCAGCGCCAGCACGAGATCGGGACGACCTCGTTGCGACCACGAGCGGCGCTCGGCGCCCAGCCAACCCTGATTGGGGGAGGGATCGCAAACATTTCCGACGAGGGGCAGGATCCGCTGGGCGGCCGTCGAACCTGATTCCTTGCGCAGAGCGCGATAGAGATGCTCCACGGCGGCGTGGTCGCCATCCAGAGCGACAACGACCTGAGCGGTTTCGGCGGCAATCCGAGAAAAGTTCCCGGTGTTGCAGCCGAGGTCCCAGACCATGTGCGGACGATTGGATTCGACGGCCTGTCGAACGAATTGCTCTTTGGCCTTCCAGTCTGCGGATGAGTAGGCCGGCGCGTAATCGGACCAGGTCGAGCGGGGTGGTGACCAAGAGAGTCGCGCGACCACTTTGTGGAGGGCGTTCAGGGAATTTCGTACCGCCGCCGCCGGCAGTCCCCGACGTTCAAGAGAACCCCGAATGTCCTGATCGGTGACGGGACGCGACTTTTGCAGGCGAGCATGCAGCCAGCCGTGTACGAAAACGCCCCGACGGAGCAGGTCGCGCCAGCCGCAGAGGGCGCTGAACTCACCCGGGGTGATGCCATCCAATCGCCCCCGCAGCCAAGGATGAAAGGCACACTGCCAGAACGATGGCCGCCAAAGGGGAAAGAGGCCGGTCTGACAGAACTGTCGATAGCCCATCCAGGGCAATCCGGGAGTCCAGCGTTCGAGAGACACGGTGTCGATGAAAACCGGAAGCGTCCCACGCCATTGGGTGTTGTAGAGAGTGCCATCCTTGAGGGTGAACCCGGCGTCGAACGCCTCCCGCAGCAGGTCGAGCTGGGACAACGCGGCGTCGCGGAGCATGCTCCAGGTCCACTCGTAGGGGTACGAGACGAAAGGAATCCGTTCATGGCGAACAAAACCAGCCCACGGAATTCCACCGAACGCCTTCTGTGCCGCCAACCCCGCCTGCTCAACCTGGTCGGGAGCCAACTGATCCGTGGCAATGAGCCGCCCATCGGCCATGGCTCGCTGAGCAAAAGGCGACTCGGCAACCTGTTGCCATTGCACCAGTGCGTCGTGAGACAACCCCCGATAGATTTTTCCACTCGGGCCAGTCAGCACGCGACCGGCACGATCTCGATAAGAGCCGGTGTCAGGTCGGATGGGTTCTTCTGTATTCACTCGCGATCCTCCGCGAGACAGTTGACCGGGGTATTTCCCGTCCTGTTTGAGTCGACCGCATTCACAATCCCAACCAAGAGTCACCGTCCGTCAACCAAGCCCCCCTCCGTGGTGCGACGTCAGATCTACCGGGTGCTCACAGAAGCTTCGGGTTTCCGACGGCGCAGCAAACCCCCCACTGCAAAGTGATCCCACAGGTAGCGGGCGAAAACAGCCAAGCCGGCCAGACCTCCGACCAACACCTGAACCAACATGCTTCCCGAACCGGGATCAAAGTACGCCAACATCACAAGTCCTTTGCCTCTTCGCCAAAGCGGCGCGTAAATCCTGCGCAGTTCCTGACCGGTTGCGACCGACTGCCAGTCGTCCCAGGGATCGAAATTGTGAGCCACTGACCCTTCAATCCCAGTCCTGCCCAGACCCAGAAGTTTAGTCACCGACAGAGAACAAACACCGCCACAGGCGAGAAGTTTCCCGACCAAGCTGGAGGTTCTGGAAAAACAGAGTTTTTCCGCTCTCTGGGATGCTCGAGGGTGGCACTGTCATATTCCCCTGTTTGTGCGTTCGGGCGATCCGTTCATCGCTTTCGGCCCCAGACCACATCCAAGGGGGAATTGGTCCGCATTCCCTGCACCCGCTCAAAGCCAACCCGGTTCAGCAATTCCTCGTATTCCCCCAAGGTCCGCTCTTTTCCTTCGGTACAGACCAGCATGTTCAACGACTGCAATTGGGCCCAACGAGGTCCGGTCTTGTCTTCCCACAAGAGCTTTTCGGCCAGCAGAATTGCTCCCCCGCTCGGCAGCCGCGCATACACCCGCCGCAACAACTGAAAGATTTTTTCTTCACTCCAGTCGTGTACGATTCGTCCGAGGGCGTAGAGGTCGGCCTCGGGAAGCGAGTCCTTGAAGAAATCCCCCGCCTGAACCCGCACCCGATCCGCCACAGCCGATTGGGCGACCAGTTCCTCGGCCAATGGGCACGCGGTCGGCAAATCAAACACAATCCCCTTCAACTGCGGATACCTCGCGCAGGCTGCCACCGCCAGATGACCTGTTGCCCCACCGAGATCGACAAAAGTCTGGAAGCCAGAGAGGTCAAGGGCGGAGACCACCACCGGAGAACTGATCAGGCCATAGCCGTGCATTCCCAGCAGAAACTCCCGCTGGCTTTCCGGTGTCCGGAAGAACGCATCGAAAATGGGTCCATCCCATCCATAGACTTCGCGCCAGCGGTGGGTCCCCTCGCGGATGGCGTTTTCCAGGTGGTCCCAGAGTTTCCACAACACCATGTTCGAGTAGCGGATGTAGCCGGTCACCCGGTGGGGACTGTCCTGACAGAGATATGCGGTCGAAACCAGGGTGTTGGCATAGGTCCCCTGTTGTTTCGTCAGCAATTGAAAGTGGACGCAGGCATCAAGCAACCGCTCGAGCGAGTCGGTCTGGCACCCCAGACGATTGCTCAATTGATCGAGGTCAGCCGGTCCTTCCCGGAGAACATCGAATACGCCAAGTTCCACGGCGGCAAACAGTACCTTCGAGCGGCGGAATCCTTCCACCAAGTCGAGAACAGGGGTAGGATCGGGGAGGGTAAGGTCATCGGCCATGTTCTGAATCTGTGGTGGAGTGTTCTTGTGTTCACTAAATCGGTGCTTGTCGGAATTGACGATGGCAGCGAACAGCGTAGGTGAACGTTGGAGAGGGGCAATCCAGGATGGTTGGCGGAGAAACGCACGCTTGACCGCCCGACCACGGGGCCTCTAGTGTACGAAAGTTGCTCGTCTGGAGCATGGGATTGGGGAAATTTCCACTCGGTTCCGTCGCCTCGAGCGAGCCTGCACGTAGTGAGAAAACCGCGGGGAATTGCCCTGCGTCTACTGCGTTCACCGTTTTCTGTCGTCACTTCTCCAGAGAGTCTCTGTGTCGACCTCACCGACTCCTCCTTCTCCACCGGCCGACTCATCTCCCGCTGCGGATCGTCCCGGCATTGGTGGCTCGGAACTCTCAACCAGCGCCGATCCCTCGGCAGTCGCGGGTTCCTCCATCGCAGTCACTGACAGCAGTGATCCTGGAATCGACGAATACGAGGAATTGACCCCGGAACTCGTGGAGGACGAGGCGATTCGGGGTGATTTTGTGATCAAGTGGGCGGTGGTGTTGCTGGCTTTCCTGCTGGCCAGCACCAAGGTCGGGGAATCGCTTTCTCTGGTGAGCATCAAGACGGGGCAATACCTGGCAACCCACGGATTTCTGCCTCCCCGGACGGATGTCTTTTCGTCGACCGCGACCGATCGGGCGTGGCCGAATCTGGCATGGGGGTTTGATCTGGTCCTGGGAGCGGTGTACTCGGTTGGTGGATTCGCCGGGGTCTCTGTGTTCAAGGCCCTGCTGGTGATGCTGACCTTTGCGATCGTGGCCCAGATTGTGCGCCCCAATCTGCCGACGTGGTGGTCTTCGATTTGTGCCGCCCTCGCCTTGCTGGCCTGCCACTTGCGATTCGCACCCCATTCGACACTGATCACCTTCCTCGGATTGTCTGTGCTGTTCCTGATTCTGACCCGATACCGACAACGGTTGGCTGACCCCGCCCGGCAGGGCTCTCCCCGCTTGTGGCTGCTGATTCCGATGTTTGTACTGTGGTGCAATTTCGACTCTCGGGCCTATCTCGGTCTGGCGTGTCTGTTGCTCTACGCTGCAGGGGAATCCCTGGCCACGATCGTGAAGTCGGAAAATGTGCTTTCCGCAGAGACCCGCCGTCACCTCTGGACGGTTGCGCTGTCTTGTGTGGCGGCCTCGTTTGTACACCCGTTCCCGCTGCAGAGCGGATGGGCACCGGGGTTGGTGTACGGCACTGAGTATCCGGCTATCCGGGAGTATGTGACTCAGGCCTACCTTGGTGAACCACGGCCGATCGCGGTCAGTGAGGCATCGTATTTTCCCCTCTCCAGCGGGGGGCTTTGGATGGCCCGAGATGGATACGACTTCGCGGGGCTGGCGGCGATTGTTGTGATTCTGGCTTCGATTGTGCTCGTGCTCTTCAATTGGAAGCGAATGGCGTGGGGCGAAACCCTGGCGCTGTTGGGAATGCTGGGATTTGCTGTTCTGTGTCTGCGGGAACTGCCAGCGGCCGCCTTGGTTGCGGCCATAATTGCAGGTTTGAACGGACAGGCTTGGTACCAGACAACCTTTTCGCAGGCCTACACGACCCGTGCTTTGGAATTGTTGTTCTCGCGGGCGGGGCGGGCCGCCACAGTGCTGTCCCTCGCGGTGATCGGTTTTTTTGGTGGCACGGGTCGGTTGCGGGATGCGGCCGCCCCCCAGAGCGGTTATGGCCTCGACAACAACCTTGCGAGCCTGATTGGCGACCTGGAAACCCGCCTTGTTGGTCTGCCCACAGCACAGGATGCGGCTGAACCCGGGAACGCGGGCCCCTCCGCGAAAGTAGGCCGTAGCTTCGACGATCGTCCCTTCAACTACGCCGTGTCACATGGCGATGTGCTGGTTTGGATTGGCCAAAAACCGTTCATCGATTCGAGACTGTTTGTCTACCACGATCGCGATGAAGAACGGAATCTGCTGGCGACCAATTTGAGGGTCCGTCAGGCTCTCGAACTGGTGCGGGCCCCCCGAGCGTCCGATCCCACCCAGGGTCGTACGCTGCGTCCGAATGATGCCGCTTTGATTTCCCGGCAACGGTCGGAGCGTCGCGAATACTGGAAGAAGATCTTCGATCAGTACGACATCAGCCATGTCTTGTTGAGGCTGTCAACCACGGGACGGGCTGCCCAGGAGGTCTTGGCATTCACCGACCTGTTGAACGCCGATCCCCCGGCCTGGGAATTGACCGACCTGGGCGCGGGCTGTGCGGTACTCTATCGCACCGAGGTCGACAATTCGGAACTTCGCAAGTTCCTCGAGGAACGGAAACTGGATTTCCGCAACCTCGCGTTCCAGAGAAGTGCGCCATTTCTTTCGGCCCGCGACCGGTGGGTGCGCAAGCCCACCTTCTATCAGCAGTACTTCTGGTCGAAACGCCGAGACATCGCCCCCTCGATTCAACAGGCTTTGCAATACGCACGGCTTGCGACTTTGCCGGGCCAAAGCGAGTCGAACAGTCTTTGGGCGTTGCCGGACAAATATGCGAACTCCCGTGCCGCGCTGGCGATTCTTGCGATTCGCAAAGCTCAGGAAGGATTGCAGGATGACCCCGATTCCCACTGGGGCTACATGGTGCTCGGGGAAGCGTACGGAGTGCTGGCGAAATGGGAGGCCACCCTTGCTCAGAATCCGACCCGCACCCAAACCAGCGGCTTGCGGTATTTCCAGTCGATGTCGTCCTACAACCAGGTTTTGGTTTCTTCTCCCGACGACGCTCCCGCCCACCAGCAATTGTCGGCGCTGTATGCCCAGGCGAATCGGTCTGATCTCGAGTTGCGGCATCAGAGAAGTCTGCTGCGTCTCTTCGAGGCCGAACCTGAGATCGATACCGAGATCCTGTTGTCTGTCGAGAGCCGGATTCGGGAGCTTGAAAAGCGGGTGGAGAAGGCCGAAGAAGCGGATCTGCAGTTCCAGCAACAACAGCGGCCCGCCTACGATCGGGCCATGGAATTGGCCCAGCAAGGGTTTGTCTTGCAGGCGATTGGCATTCTCGACAGGGAAGCTGAGGCCCGAACGGGCAACCTTTCGGCTGAGCAGTTGAGAATCATCCTGCAGATCGAAGCGGGACAGGCGGAAGAGGCCCACGAGAACGCCGAGCGGTTCGCCGCTCCGGCCCAGGAGGCCGGTCTGCAGAGTTGGGAAGATCCCGTCGCATTTGCGAATCTCCCCAATTCCGACTATCCCCGTGCTCAAACGCTGTGGTCGCAGAAGATCGAACAGGCCAGCAAAGGGGCGCTTACGGGCCTTTTGTACGGCCTTATGCCACGTCCCAAGGGATTGGCAGGCTGGCCCCTCGCGGCAACCAATTCGGCGGCGACGTATTCCTTCACCCGTCCCGAAACCATCTGTGAAACCCGCATCAACCTGGCTCTGATCTATCTCGAAGAGGGGAATCTCGCCTCTGCCCAACGGGAGTTTGAACAGGCCTTGGCGTCCCATCCCGAGACGGGCAACCGCAATCTGATTCTCTACTACCTTTCGGAACTGCGCGGTGAGGAGGGTGATGAGGAAGATCCATTCCCGCCATCACAAACCATTCCCGGTGAGTTCGCTTCGGAAGAGGAGTTCTCGAATCGTGAGAAACTCGTCGACGAATTCCTGAATTGAGCCTCACTCGATTGGCGGCCGAATTCTCGGTTCGGGAGTCGGTCTGTAATTTCCGGCAGAGATTCGGGCAGTCCTCTGGGCGATCCCGATGGTAGACCGCTCACGGTTACCAGCGAAGTGTTGCCATCGCCGCATCATCTGATGTTCCCCCATTCTCGACATGTCGCCGTCATCTCACTATCGCGTGCGTGTAACCAAAGACCACCTGGTTTTCAGTGCGGCTCATTTCATCACGTTCGCAGGCAATATCTGCGAGCGTCTGCATGGTCACAATTGGCGCGTCGCTGTGGAGTTGGCCGGGCCCCTCGATCAGAATCAATACGTCTTCGACTTTATCGCCCTGCGCGACACAGCGCAAGCGATCGTGGCGGAACTCGACCACTCGCTGCTGCTGCCCACGCAGCATCCACAGATTCGGGTCGAGGCTGGTCCGCGTGAGGTCGAAGTCCGGTTCGAAGACCGTCGCTGGATTCTGCCACGAGAAGATTGTCGTTTGCTGCCTGTGACCAACACGACGGCAGAGCTTATCGCGGGTTGGTTCGCCGGAGAGTTGATGCGGAGGCTTCCCGCCGCCGACCTGGATCGCATGACGGAGTTGCAGGTTGAGATCGAGGAGAACTTCGGTCAATGGGCCGTCTGTACCCGCCGCCTGTAGGGGCTCGTGGTGCATCCAGGCCGACTTATTGATCAAGCCGTTTCTCCATGACGGCATTGGCCAGCCATTCGCCGCGGCGCTGGACCTGTTGGTGCCGTACGACACGATAGCCCAGTGCAAGGAAAAACGGCTGGGCGGTGATGCTGGCTTCCAGAACGAGCCGACCGACGCCCTGGCTGCGGGCCGCCTCTTCCAGATGAGCAAGCAGCCGACGCCCAACGCCCCGCCGCTGCCAATCGTGATGCACGTAGAAACAGTCGATGTGTCCCTCGGGCTCCAATTCGCAAAAGCCCACGATCTGGCCCGCTTCCTCGGCCACCAGGGTGAGACGACTGCCCTGCTTCCGGATCCAGCCCTCCGGCTCCCTTGATTCTGGGGGAGCCCAGGCCTCGCACTGGGCGATGGTGTAATCCCGGCAATTCACCCGATGAATGGTGTCGTGGTAAATGGCCGCGAGAGAGGCCGCGTCGGCGGGGGTGGCAGATCTGAGCGGCATGACGAATTGGGGGCTCTAGTGGGGGAGGGGAACCGGTGAGATCAATGGATTCCCGACACCTTCAGTTTATCGCGAGCCTGCATTACTCTCGAGAAGTCGAGCCGCGGAGGTCGGTTGAACCCCGGGGTCGTCATGGGGCATGGTGGAAGCAGGACTCGCCACGTCCCATAAACTTCAAGTCTGATTCCGCAAGCCAGTCCCGACTCCTGATACGTCGTTTTGGAAGTTGACCCAATGAGCCAAGCACCCATGCGTTTCGCGACCAAATGTCTGCATGCCGGGCAGCAGCCTGACCCCACGACCAATGCCCGGGCGGTTCCCATCTACCAGACGACCTCGTATGTGTTCCATGACAGTGACCACGCCGCTCGGCTGTTCGGCCTGCAAGAGTTCGGGAACATCTACTCGCGCCTGATGAACCCGACCTGCGACGTGCTCGAACAGCGAGTCGCCGCCCTCGAAGGGGGCTCGGGGGCCCTCGCGGTCGCCTCTGGGCAGGCAGCAGAGTCGTTGGCGGTCATGAACATCGCCCATGCCGGACACAATATCGTTGCGTCGTCCAGTCTGTATGGCGGTACTTACAATTTGTTTCATTACACCCTGCCAAAGTTTGGCGTCGAAACCCGGTTCGTCGATGGCAGCGATCCTGACAACTATCGTCGTGCAATCGACCGGAATACCAGAGCATTTTACATGGAGACGATCGGCAATCCGCGGCTCGATGTGCCCGATTTCGAGGCGATCTCAAAGATCGCCCATGAACATGGACTGCCGGTGATTGTCGACAACACCCTGGCATCACCCGCCTTGTGTCGGCCGTTCGAGCATGGGGCCGACGTGGTAATTCACAGTGCCACGAAGTTCATCGGCGGACATGGAACGAGCATTGGGGGGATCATTGTCGAGAAAGGGGGTTTTCCCTGGGACAATGGGCGGTTTCCGGAGTTGACCGAACCGGATCCCAGCTACCACGGCCTGAAGTTTTTCGAGACATTCGGTCCGATGAATATTGCCTATGTTTTGAAGATTCGTACGCAGTTGTTGCGTGACCTGGGACCCGCGATGAGTCCCTTCAACGCGTTTCTGTTCCTGCAGGGTCTGGAGACGCTGCATCTGCGGATGGAGCGCCACAGCAGCAATGCGCTGGCGGTGGCCCGGTTTCTGCAGACCCATCCGAAAGTCTCGTGGGTGAACTACACGGGCCTTGAGAATCATCGATGCCACCACCTGGCGAAGAAGTATTTGCCGGATGGGTGCGGAGCGATTCTGGGGTTTGGCATCCGGGGGGCAACCCCCACGCAGCAGCGGGAGAACGGCCGTCAGTTGATCAACCATGTGAAACTCTTCTCCCATCTGGCGAACGTGGGAGACAGCAAGAGCCTGATCATCCATCCGAATTCCACAACCCACCAGCAGTTGACGCTGGAGGAGCAGCAGGCGACGGGAGTGACGCCCGATTACCTGCGGTTGTCGATCGGAACGGAGGATCCCGAGGATTTGATTGCGGACTTGGTGCAGGCACTGGATGCGGTTTCGGTGTGAAATTGTTCATCTGGCGGCATGGTGAACCTCTCCCCACCGTCCCGGGCTGAGCCTGAGACGGTTTTTTGTGGAACCCGCGCGGCTCCCAGGGAGACCAACTTTTTTGTTCCATTTCCCTTGCTTTCCGCTCAGGACCAACTAAAATTTCTTTGTTGAGACTGAATCTCAGTATCAACAAGAGACTGGTTCTCAGTTCTTCGTCGACCTACCCTCTGCCGTTCCATGCCCAGCCTCGCTCGCAACCGCCGTCCCGGGTTCACCCTCATTGAATTGCTGGTGGTTATCGCCATCATTGGGATTTTGGTCGCCCTGTTGCTGCCAGCCGTCCAGCAGGCGCGCGAGGCGGCCCGCCGAACCCAATGCAAGAACAACCTCAAGCAACTGGGGCTGGCCATCCACAACTATATGGATGCCCATCGGTTTCTCCCCTCTTCGGGAGCTGTCTCGGCACAGTTTCCAGGACAGCCCCCTTGGTCCGCCCAGGCTGCGCTGCTTCCCTTTCTCGACGGCGGGACGATTTACAACAACATCAACTTCTCCCGAGGCTATCACGACCCAGCCAACACCGGGGCCTTCCCCCCGTTTGGTCCTGCGGCAATGAAGGTGCCCGTCCTGATCTGTCCGAATGAGGTCAACGCCCGGTCTCGCAATAACGCAACGACTGGAACTCCTGAGCACTTCCCATTGAATTACGCCCTGAATGTTGGGCGGTATCTCGTGTTTGATCCTGTCACCCGCACTCCCAATTCCGGCGCGTTCGCCCCCAACAGCAGCATTTCAACCGCTGACTTTCTGGATGGAACCAGTAACACAATTGCCCTGGCTGAGGTGAAGGCGTATACACCCAGGTTCCACGACACGACCCCCGTTCCCCAGGAACCCCTCTCTCCTCAGGCGGTATCTTCGGGCTACACCCAGGGGGGGCAGTGGTCTCCACTCAATGGTCATACGGAATGGGTGTGTGGTCGTGCAATCCATACTGGCTTTACCACGTTGTTCGGACCCAACACCGTCATTCCCCACGTCGCCGACGGCTTCACCTATGACATTGATGTCAGTTCCAGCCGCGAGGGGACTTCAGCCAATCCCACTTTCGGTATCATTCCTGCCCGCAGCTACCACGTGGGGTTGGTGCATTCTCTCCTGATGGACGGCTCGGTCCGCAACTTCAGCAATAATATCGATGTTCGGGTTTGGCAGGCTCTGGGGACCCGTGCCGGACGTGATCTTGTGGGGGAATTCTAGTTTCGATCTGCGGCCGGGGTTGATTAGCAACCACAGTACCCAAGTCAGGCTGAGGTTGCTTTACACTGGTTTCCGAGAGAGCTTGCGGATCCCCTCCTGCCGCAACGGAAGACATGCAGCGCTGCAAGGAAGAAATCCCGATCAGAAGACCGGATATTGCACACTGATTTCGATTGCGGTCGGCCGTCTGGGGCTGTGGGTGATGTGACGCAGCCCCTTCAACCGATTTGGAACAATTCCATTGTCAGATAGCCCATCGCCCCGGAATGAGCACCGACACATCCCTCGCTGACTGGGGAAGAGGGGTTGCTCAGTGCCGGTTCCTCCTGCGGATGCGATTCGCCAGGGGCGGGATGGAGAATTCGGCACGACTCCCGGGAGTTGTCTCTCCAGCGAATTCCCAGCCCTGATAAGGAGGAGGGGGATAGCCTGGGCTGGGATCAGAACACGCGAAAGGCCTGCTCGGTTCGATCACTGCACAAATTCAGGTTTCACCTCGCCCGGCTTATTGCACAACGCTGTCGGGATACTTCGCCGCTGAGGGACGCAATCCCGAGCGGACTCCCGAAGCGGTCTGGTTACCAGCGGCTTCCCGAATCCGACGCGGTTCCGAACGCTGGGTTTCGAATCCGCGGGGACGTTCAATGGCCGGACCGGCGTTGCGATCCGGTGCCGGATCGAAATACTCGTAGGACTTTCGTTCGACATCCGGGCGGTTGTAACCCAGCGTGGGGAGCCGGGTGTGCTGGGAAGAGACACAGCCCATCAGGACCAGTGCCGCCAAGCAGGCGGCCATTCCATTCACGTTCCGACTCATCGAATCCATCCTTCCGAAGGTGACCCCGAGGGCCACGATCCACTGTGGGGTTGGGATCTTAGACCGAGAGGGCAAAACCGGCCAGACCGGTTTGCTGACAGTTTTGTCGGATCGACATCCCCTGCAGAATCCATCGAATCATCGGGGGGAGTCGCGTGATCGCACCCCCGAGCCCCGCTAGGTCGGGAACGCCAAGACTATTCTTCTTGGTCCGCGCAGATTGTGCATATTTCCTTTTTTTCCAGGGATCCCGGAAACGTAGGCTTTCGTCGCCGTTGCGTTGGGTTGGCCGGGTGGTCTGACCCATCGCCAGCAAATCCAATCACATCATCCAGACCCGCCATGGTTGACGCCTGCACATCTACGCTTGTAGTCTCTGTGAAGTTTGGATGAAGTTCTGGCAGGTTTGGGGATTGGTGATGCGAGGACCCAAGGTGATTCGAAGAGTGACCGGCGGAAGCGGCCTCGGGTGGCGCTTTCAGCGATTCACAAAAGTCGGCTTCGGTCTGGTGCTCTGGGGTGTGGCGGTGTTGGGATTGGCCCAGGAACCAGTCGCCATTCCCATGGGACTCACCCCCGAGCAATTCCAACAATTGCGCGAGGAAGTTGCCCGGCAGGAAACGGCCCTGCGTTCGATGTGGGCCGCCGCATCCAGCGAGGCCGAGCAGGATCGCGTCGCCGATGCTGCGGTGTATGCCAAGGGGGTCGCGTGGGCGCTACGCTACGACACGCGATTCGAGCCGGCGGATGTGCAGTTGATGAAGTCGGCGTTGGCCAAGGGGGCCGAGCGACTGGTCGCCCTCGAACAGGGAGAACTCCCGTGGGGTGGACAGTTGGGCCGGGTCGTGCGCGGCTATCGGTCGCGGGTCGATGGCTCGGTGCAGCCGTTTGGGCTGGTGGTGCCGCGGGCATTCCAGGCGGGCCGTTCCTTGCGTCTCGATGTGGTGCTGCATGGCAGCACCCGTCCGGTGGGAATCAGCGAGTTGCGGTTCATGGGGCGTTTTCAAGACGGGGGTGCGGGAGGACCGTCGCTGGACGAGCCCTATCTCGAACTGCATCCCCTCGGTCGGGTGGAGAATTGCTATCGTTGGGCGGGAGAGACCGATGTATTTGAGGCAATTGAGGCCGTCTGTCGGCAGTACCCGATTGATCGTGATCGGATCGTCCTGAGGGGCATGTCGATGGGAGCTTCGGGAACGTGGCACCTGGGGCTGAAGCATCCCGATCGGTTTGTGGCATTGGGACCCTATTGTGGTTATGTGGACACCCACCGGTTTTCTGAGACTCCGTTGGATTCGTTTGTGCGAGTCGGAGACTTGCCAGACCACCAGGAGCTGGGGCTGCACATGCTCGACTCGATCGACTATGCAGCCAATGGCAGCATGGTTCCCGCCATCGCCTGCATGGGAGCGAAGGATGTGTTTTTCGATGCCCATGTGTTGATGGGTCAGGCCTATCGTCGCGAGGGACTGCAGTTGGTCAATCTGATCTCACCCGATACAGGGCACACGATTGATCCGGTGACGATGCGGGAGCAAATGCGCTTGATTGGTGCATTTGCCGACCGGGGGCTCGACCGGTTGCCTGCCCAAGTGCGGATTGTTACCTGGACGTTGAAGTATCCCCGGTGTCATTGGGTGGAGTTGCTGCGGTTGGGGAAGCACTATGAACGGGCTGAGTTTGAGGCACGGCGTCTGCCGGACGGACTGATTCAGGTCTCGCGGGTCACAAACATTGGGCGGTTCGCTCTGGCTCCGGAAGTGGTACTGGGTGAACGTCCCCGCGTGCGGCTTGGTGAACTGGAGATTGATCTCGCGGAGCATCCTCGCGAACGCCCGGTTGTTCTCGAGTTGGAAGGGGGGAAGTGGCAGTTGGCGGAACTCGAGACCGTTCCCTCCCCGGTGGGGAAGCGCCCTGGGTTGCAGGGACCGATCGACGATGCCTTCTGTGCACCCTTTCTGTGTGTCAGGGGAACGGGCGTCCCGTGGAACCAGCAGATGCATGCGATGGCCCTCGCGACTCTCGACCAGTTTGCCCGCGATTGGAGCCAATATCTGCGGGGGGACCTGCGGATTGTTGACGATACGGAAGTCACCGAGGCAGACCGCCAGAAGTACCACTTGATCCTGTTTGGAGATCCCGGAAGTCATCGGCTGTTGTCCGAGGCGCTGCCTGGGCTCCCCCTGAAATGGACCCGCGAGACGCTCGACGTCGATGGCGAGCGGTATTCGGCTGCCAATCATCTGCCTGTGTTGATCCATCCCAGTCCCTGGGGAGGGGCTGGCGGGAAGTACCTTGTGGTGAACAGTGGCCACACATTCCATGCGGCCGAGTTCTCGAAGCTGAACTATCTGCTGTATCCCCGCTTGGGAGACTGGGCGGTGATCCGGTACCCCGCCGTGGCGGACCAGGCCTTGGAGGGTGCCCAGTTCCTGTCGGGGACTGGTGGAGTGGTGCTGCGGGCGGGATATTTCAACGAGGATTGGCAATTCGATCCTCCGGCCCCTGCCGAGTAGTTGACCGACCCGTTCGATTCGTCGGCGAGAGATCCCGGATTTCAGGATTTTGTCCATCCCGTAGCGACTTTCGTTCCAGCAGAGGGTTTCATCCCTGTCGGCGAGGCGGTTTGGGCCCTGTGGGGGTGACTGGAAGAAAGAGACAACGCCCCTTTTGTTCTGAGTCCCATGCCCGACTGGCTGAATTCGTCTGCTGCTGACCCCGAAAAACTGACGGTCTTGACTCTGCTGGCCCGCCTCGTGGTGGCGCTGGTGTGCGGGCTGTGCGTGGCGGTGATTTACCGTCTCTCACATGGCCGTGACCGGGCGGCGACGACGGGGCTGGTGACGACTTTGGTGTTGTTGTCGGTGTTGATTTCGCTGGTGTCGATCGTGATCGGCAGCAGCGTGGCAAGAGCGTTCAGCCTGGTGGGGGCACTGTCGATCGTGCGCTTTCGGACAGTGGTCGAGGACACAAGGGACACGGCGTTTGTCATCTTCACCGTCGTGGTGGGAATGGCAGCGGGGGCGGGTCTGTTCTGGGTCGCTCCGCTGGGGTTGCTGGTGGTCGGAGTGGCGGCCGTGTCGCTCTCGCACCTGTGGGATCTGCCCACCACTGATGTCGACCGGGAAGTTCCCGGGAAGCTGATGGTGCGAGTGGCCATGGGACAGAAGCCAGGCGACCTCGTGGATCCGGTGCTGAACCGCTATTGCGACCAACACCACATCCATGAGACCAGTCTGTGGAAGCAGGGGACGGGATTGGAGCTGATTTATGTGGTGCGGTTGAAAAATGCAGAGGACCTTCCCCAGGTGGTCGTGGACCTGAGTCAGACCGAGGGGATTTTGGGCGTCGAGCTGAAGCGATCGTAAGAGCAGAACCCAAGCGAGGACCAGTCATGCGTCGTATTGCAATCACCTCCTTTGTCGTAGCTTTTTTGGGGCTTTCTCTGGGGCCCGCCGTGGGGCAGGATGAGCGTCCCAATCGTCCGCGGCGACCCGATGACAATGGCGGGGCCGAACAGGTGCCACCCCGGGAGGGGCCGGGGGCAGGGCAAGTTCGTCCCGGTCCGGGAGGGTTTGGCCAGGCGGGGTTCGGCCAGCGCGGTGGAGGAGGCCTTGGAGGGGGGCCGGGTGGAGGCCCTGGGGGTGGCTTCGGAGGGCCTCCAGGTGGTTTTGGGGGACCTCCTGGCGGTTTTGGGGGGGCCATGCGCATGCCGGCCTTCATGCGTCCGTTGCCGGAGAGCGATTTGGTCAACCTCGTCGCCCTGCCTGAAGTGCAGCAAGAGCTGGGGTTGAGCGCGGACCAGCAGCCGAAGTCGCAGGCGATTGTCGAAAAACTGCAGGTGGACCTGCGTTCGGCGATGGAGGGATTTGATTTTCGTGAGATTTTTGAACTCGCTCCAGAAGAACGTGACAAGAAAGTCAACGCTCTGCGCGGCCGTCAGGAACAGGCGGGGCAGGCTGCCTTCAAGGAGTTGAACAAGGTTCTTGATGCACGGCAGTGGTCGCGGCTGAGTGAGCTCGATTTGCAGCGCGCGGGGAGTGGTGCGCTCCGCCGGCCCCCCGTGGCCGAGCGGTTGAACCTGACCCAGGAGCAGCGTGAGCGGCTCGACGAGATTCTGGATCAGGCCCCCCCGTTTCTGCCTCCCGAGGCGCGGCGGGAGATTGACGAGCAGGCTCTGGCCGTTTTGAAAGACGCACAGAAAGACGAATGGAAAAAACTCCAGGGGAAGTCGTTTGAGTTTCCCGCTGCCCAGTTCGGGGGTTTTCCCGGCGGCCCAGGTGGTCCCGGCGGGCCCGGCGGGTTTGGTCCGCCCGGCGGTGGCGAGCGCAAACTGCTGGCTGAATTTGACAAAGACAACAACGGTTGGCTGAATGCCGAAGAACGAGCGGAGGCCCGCAAGGGGGGAGGCGGCCGGGGCGGCCGTCGGGGAGGGTTTGGTTTTCCGGGCCGTCGCGAAGAAGAACCCGCGTCTCCCGGTCCGAAGGTGGCCAAGTCCGACGTTCAGCCGGTGGAGGGGGACCTGTATGCCAGCGATGTCATCCGGACCATCTTCATCGATTTCGAAAATGACCAGTGGGAAGCAGAGCTGACCGACTTCCACCGCACCGATGTGGATGTCCCGGCGACACTGACCGTGGATGGCAAGACCTATCCCATGGTGGGGATCCAGTTTCGTGGCATGTCGTCGTTTGGAATGGTGGGAGCCGGCCACAAGCGGTCGTTGAATGTCACGTTCGATTTGGTCGACAAGGACCAGAATCTGCTGGGAGCAAAAACGCTCAACCTTCTCAATTCACATGAGGATCCCACTTTCCTCCACACCGTGCTCTTTTCGCATGTCGCGGGTCAGTACATTCCTGCCCCAAGGGCGAACCACGTGAGGGTGGTGATCAATGGTGAAAGCTGGGGACTTTATGTGAATGTCGAGCAGTTCAACAAGGATTTTCTGGCGCGACATTTCAGTAACTCCAAGGGGGCTCGCTGGAAAGTTCCGGGCAGCCCCGGTGGTCGGGGGGGGCTCCAGTACATGGGCGATGACATCGAGCGCTACAAACAGATCTTCTCGATCAAGACCAAGGACCGGGAGGAAAGCTGGAAAGCCCTCATCCGATTGACCAAGGTGCTGACCGAGACACCTTTGGATCAGTTGGAGGCGGCGCTCAACCCGATTCTGGATGTCGATGGTGCCCTGTGGTTTCTGGCCCTGGACGCAACGCTGATCAACGGGGATGGCTACTGGGTGCGAGCCAGCGATTACAGCCTTTTCCTCGATGAGGATGGGCGATTCCACATTCTGCCCCATGATATGAATGAAACATTCCAGGTCGCCATGGGCCCCGGAATGATGGGCGGTCCGGGAGGTCGCGGAGGCCGGGGCGGGTTTGGTCCGCCGGGTGGGTTTCCGGGCGGTCAGGGCGGATTTCCGGGTGGTCCCGGTGGTGGGCCTGGGGGATTTGGTCCTGGCGGCGGACCGGGGGGAGATCGTCCCCGCCGGCCTGAGGGAGGTCCGGGGGCTGAGGGGCGCGAACCGCGCGGACCGGAAGGGGCTGATCCCGTCCGACCGCCGCGACCTCGTCGGCCGGAAGAGAACGCCCCCTCTGGCGCTGGCGAACGGGGCGGACGTGAAGGTGGCGCAGATGGAGAGGGACGCGGCGGCGAGGGGCGCAGGCGTGGACCCGGCGGTGGATTTGGCGGCCCCGGCGTCGGATTTGGCGGACCAGGAATGGGAGGCGGGGTGGAGTTGGATCCGCTGGTCGGCATGCAGGATGCCAGCAAGCCGCTCCGCAGCCGGCTGTTGGCTGTGCCGGAATTGCGCCGGCGGTATCTGGCCCATGTGAGGGCGATTGCCGAGGAATGGCTCGACTGGAACAAGCTGGGGCCGATCGTGGCCACTCATGCCAAACTCATTGAGCCGGAGTTGTCTGGCGATACCCGCAAGCTCTCATCGCTGGCGGAGTTCCAGCGGAGTGTTTCCGAACAGGTGCCGGAGGCCACCGAAGGCCGGCCGGGACGGCTGACTCTCAAGCAGTTCGCGGAACAACGCCGGAAGTTCCTGCTCGGCCACCCGGCGATCAAGGAACTGGACACCCCGTCTCGCTGAGCATATTCAGCGGCGATTGGAAGTCTCTCCGCCCTCCAGACCCACCGGTCTGGAGGGCGGATTTTTTATGCACTCCTGCGGGAATGCGGCTGACCACCTTCGAACAACTGCTGAGGCTTCCGTATGGGGCCATGCCACCAACAATGCTGGCGGGGACGGAGGCGAAGGGATCGGCCGTTACTGTGTCGACTTGGCGTCAATCACGTGAATGATCGTGGGGCCGGTCGGAGGGGGATCGTAGCTGAGTTCAAGCCGGTAAAACTTCTTCAACTTGTCGAGTTGGGCAGGGCGACCATCGAGCTCGATGACACAGTCGCGAGAGACAGCGTAGCGGGTTTCCTTGCCATCGTTGCTGCGGACCACCAGTTCGCGGGCTGGCAGTTCCACCTGCATCACGGTCCCCACAGCACGGGTGTGCCGGGTCGCCTGCACTTCGGTCACCTCGACATCGTGGGAGATTTCGACCCTGTCGTCGGGCTTGAGGTCGGCGGGTTGCAGGGGAGAGTTTTCATCGATTCCCTTGATATGAATCGTGCACTTCTCGGCGAATGGGAGTGTTTCGATTTTGCCGAAACGGTCGAGACGCAGCGCGGGGCGGCCATTCTGATCGATGACTCCCGCGACATATCCCTTGGAGTGCAGTGTTCGTCGGGCGGAAATCTCAATGATTGTGCGGGGCGCATCGGGGGTCTTGGAGGGAAGGTGAATCACCTCAACCCGATCGTTCGGTTCGATCTGGCCAAACTCGGCATTGCGGCCGTTGATCTGCACCTTGGCGGTTGGTTCGCAGGTCATCTCAACGACCTCGGCTCCCGCTTCGGGGCTGTAGACGATCCCCACAACTCCCCGCTGAGGGTCGACCTGGCGAATCTGTCCGGTGGTGGTGACCGGGCGGCTGACCTCAACTGTGGCCCGGGGCTCTCCCTTGCTTTCTCCAAAAGTGATTTCGACCCGATCTCCCTTCTTGAGGGCGGCCACCGCCATGTATTCCTGCTGATTCTCCTTTTGGCGAATTTTTGGTTCTTTCCCCAGCTTGATGGGAACCACGGCACCTTCGGAGGTCAGCAGATCGATTTCCATCAATTCGCGTCGTACATCATGCACGATCCCTTCCCGGGTGACCGCCTGGGGGGCTTGGGTGGCCTGGTTCGAACCTCCTCCTCCGGGGCTCATGAAGAGCATCGCCAGGGATGCCAGGGCACTCAGGCAGAACGCGCCGATCAGCAGCAGTCGTCGCTTGGGATCGCTGCCCGGTTCCACCGGTTTTTCCGGACGCTGGATGGTCGCCGATGATTCCTCGCCAGTTTTGACAATCTTGAGATCGATGTTGAGATCGGAAAGGGCCTCGTCGGCGCTGCGGTAGCGTTCCGCCTGGGGCTTGGCACACAATCTCTGAATGGTCTTGGCGAGGTCGGCGGGAACGTCGGCCAGGACGCGGCTGATTTCTGGCAGCCGCCGGTCCGGAGCGGCGTGCCACATCATCCAGGCCATCTGGCGGTCGCGGCCCGAGGCGTTGAGACCGGGGAAGAGTTCTTCAAAATGTTCTCCCGCCAACAGCTCATAGGCGGCGAATCCCAGAGAGTACAGATCGCTGGCGGGGCCGACTTCGCCAAACTCCTCGGAGACCACCTCGGGGGCCATGTACTTGGTCGTACCGCGAATCAGGCTCCCCTTCTCGTCGGAGACCCGGCGGGCCAATCCGAAATCGCCAAGTTTCACCCGGCGCCGCCGGTCGATCATCATGTTGCTGGGCTTGACATCGCCATGCACGATGCCGTGGGCATGCAGAAACTTCAATGCCCGCAGGCAGTGCGCCAGGGCGGTGCGGAGAGCGTTGACATCCATCGGACGACGGCCGGCGACCTTCGACAGGTCCGACTGCATCAATTCCATGATCAGCCAGCCCCGGTCACGCACGAGGTCGTAGATCGTCACGATGTTGGGGTGCTGGAAGCTCGCGAGCAGTTGCGCCTCGGCCCAATAGCGTTCAAGCTGCTGTGGGTCGGAGAGATATTGCTCGTGGATCTGCTTGATGGCCACCTCGCGCCCAAGTTCGAGATCTTTGCCCCGGTACACGGTCGCGAAACTGCCGGAGGCAATCTTGTCTACAGGTTGATATCGCGGATGTGTGTCCACGGAGCAGGTCCTTCAGGCGTCGGACAGCAGGATGGCGATCAATTCCTCCAGGCGGCGATCGCTGCGCTTGGAGGAGTCATCGTAGTCGTAGTCGAGCCGGCCGGTGAGTCCCGAGAACTTCTGCAGGCGCTCCTTGGCTTCCGACCGCAGCATATGCAGAACGCGGCGCAGTTCTTCCTTCTCTCCCGACCGGTCGCCTCGAGCCCAGGCCTGCCGCGACCTTCGCAGTGCCAGCTGATACGGGGCCGGACTGTCGGTATCGGACCCCAGGTATTCAGCCAGTTCCTGACGGGCGGCTGCCTGGTTCTGTGGAGGAAGATACGAATCTTCTCCCTCCATGAACAGCATCGCACCGGTCATCAGCAGGCTCATGAACACGACGCCCAACAGCAGATAGGGATTCGACTCTCGAGTTCGGGAAGCAGCTTTTCCCTCGACTCCCGATTCGGTCAATGAAAGTTCCGGAAGCTGGCCATCTTCGCCAAGCCGTACCAGGGGTTCTCCTGGTCCCTCCGTGATGAAGCGGGCGGTCTGGCGTCCCTTCTTCTCAGTGGACTTGCGTGGCTTGACGGGAGATTCGGTCGACTCGTCGATGGTCTCGGCCCCCGGGCTGACGGCGGTGGGAACGCGGCGTGGCCTGGAGGTTCCCGCGCGGGGTGGGGGCCTGACGCTGGGGGGGGCGTCGGTTGAGGCGGCGGCACCAGAGGGAACTCCCTCCGCGGGGGGCAGAGCGGAGTCAGTTTGGGATGGGCCGGCAGGTTGGGCTTCAGTGATGACCGTAAATTGCAGCAGGGTCTGCGCAGAAAGGCGAATCGAAGCCTGTTCGGGAAGCCAGATCCAGCGCTCGGGAGGGACGGGAGTCTCATCGATTTGCAGTCCCCCGGCATGCGTGGTGACAATTGCGAACCGGCCGTCACGGTAGACAATGCTGGCGTGGAACTCGGCAAGGGAGGGATCGGAAAGAACAATGTCGTTACCGTCCCCGCTTCCCAGACGCACCAGTTCACTCCGCAGGGGGAAAACCTGTCCCTGGTCGGGCCCTGTCTGAATCACGAGTTGTGCCGTCTTGTCCATGAGATCAGTCTACCCCAGGAAGTCGGCGTACATGAAGCCGAGCACAAAAGGCCCCAGGATGATCAGCACGGTGGAGGCCATCACGAGAACGGTGGGCAACAGCATCTGGACCCCCGCCTCATTGGCGATGGTCTCGGCACGCTGGGTACGCTTGATCCGCAGCACGTCGGCCTGGGTCCGGAAGATCCGGGCGAGCGGGGTTCCCAGTTGTTCCCCCTGAATGATCGAACCAATGATGCTGGTGATCTCGTCGTCATGGAGGCGGTCCCGCATCGCCTCCAAGGCCTGGGTGCGCCCCTTGCCCATCTGGATTTCGGAGAGCATCCGTCCGAATTCCACACCCACCGGGTGTTCGCCAAATTGCTCCACGGCTTTTTGCAGCGCCTGCAAAAAAGTCGAGCCCGCCTCCATCAGCAGGGTCAGCAGATCGAGCAGGAAGGGCATTCGGCGCTTGATCAGCACGAGGCGGCGGCGGGCCCGACTGGCCAGTCGCATCCGCAGCAACCAAGCCATAAAAAGGGTCAGCGAAATCGCCATGATGGTTCCCGGTGGACCCATCAGTTCGATGCAGGCGTAGAGCAATCCGGGCAACAGCAGGACGGCAATCAATTCCAGCTTGCCCAGGTATTCTGGGGCGGTCCAGAAACGTGACAGGCCGGCCGCCTGAATTTCCCGCTGGATCTCGGGAAGGGAATCGGCGAAAAGGCCGCGATTGAACCGTGCCAGCAGTTGCACCAGGGGAAAGAAAAACCGGTACAGAGGCTCGCTGCGCCGCAATTCGTTGATGCGGTTGACGTCGTACCTCCACTCGAGATCCTGCTCGAGATCATCCGATGAGAGGGCCCGCTGGATCAGCCAGGCAAGCAGGGTGAGCGCTGCTCCCACCAGCAGGCTGCCGACCAGTGCCAGGCCCTGTTCGGCTAAGAAATCGGCGGCGAGCGGAACCGGCGTCATGGTGGAACGGGGAATCGGGATTCAAAACGGGAACTGTGGGAAATGCAGGGTCAAATGTCAGCGCTGAGAAGGTACTGCGACCAGACATAGGCGCCGATGTCGAGCACGATCGCGAGGCTGAGGATCAGTTGGCCCGGCACGGTGGTGAACAGTTTCTCGGTGTTCTCCGGGTCCAGCACGAAGTAGTACATCGCCAGGACAGCGACGGGGGCGAGGGCCATGTACAGGCCCGAAGTTCGGGCCTGCGCGGTCTCGGTCATGATCTTCCGCTCGAGCCGTTGGAGCTCGAGGACCGAGTGCGCGATCCGGTCGACCGTTTCATTGAGCCGTCCGCCCGACTCGCGGCTCGCCTGCATGGCGGCAGCAAACAGGGCGAAATTCTCACTCTTGAGTCGGATGCGGGTGTCTTCCAGAACCCGGTCAAGCGGCTGGCCCATCTGGTACTCCCCCACCATCTGCCGGAATTCCTGGTTGATGGGATGCGGGCACTGATCAGCGAGAATCTCGAGTGACTGCCCCAGCGACAGGCCCGCCTTGATGGCGCTCGACAGGGTGACCATGGCATCGGCCAACTGGTCTTCGATCTTTTGCCGGCGCTGCTCGGCCAGACGCCGGACCACGTACCACGGGACGGCGATCAACAGCACCGAGAACAGGATTGCGAAGACCGCGCTGTCGAGAACAAGCAGAAACCCCAGGAAGACCACCCCCACCGCCAACAGCCAGACAATCAGCCATCCATGCAGCGGTCGGGTGTCGACCCGCAACCGCCGCAGTTTCTCGCGCAGGTCATCCTCCACAAAGCCCAGAGCCCAGTGGAACAGGTCTCCGCCAGTCAGCGGAATCAGCGCGCAGGAGAGTCCGATCAAGACCGAGGTCAGCAGGGGAATCTCCATCGCTCACTCCTTTCCTGCCGAGATCTGGAGCGATGCGGGAGAGGAGCGGCCGGCGGCTGGCCTCCGGGATGGGATTTCCCCGGCATCCCCTGGCTGGCGGCCGTAGAGGAACTCCAACTGCAACAGCTTTTTGTGGATCAGAGATTCCACGAAGGTGGGAAGATAACCGGTAGGACGCAGGGTCTCTCCATCCCGCATGTTGTAGATGTCGTGGATGATCAGCTCGTGGGTGTCGGGATCGAGCCCCGCCACCTCGGAGATCTGGGTGACCGCCCGGCGGCCTCCCGGCATGCGGGTGATCTGAACGATCACATTGAGAGCCGAGGCGATTTGGCGGTGAATCGACGCGACGGGGAGATCAACCGCCATCAGCACCAGCACCTCCAGCCGCTTGATGACCTCCTCCGAGGTATTCGCATGCACCGTGGTCATCGACCCATCGTGACCGGTGTTCATCGCCTGGAGCATATCGACCGCCTCGGCACCCCGGCATTCCCCCACCAGGATCCGGTCCGGACGCATCCGCAGCGCGTTCTTCACCAGGTCGCGAATGGTGTAGGCCCCCACCCCTTCGACGTTGGCCTGCTTGGTCTCGAGCGTCACCACGTGGTCCTGGTGCAGCTGCAACTCGGTGGTGTCTTCGATGGTGACGATGCGTTCTTTGACAGGAATGAAGCTCGAAAGCACATTCAGCATCGTGGTCTTGCCTGTTCCGGTCCCGCCGCTGACGAGGACATTTTTCCGGTCGATCACACAGGCTCGCAGGAACATCGCCGCCGAAGGGGTCAGGCTGCGGAGCTCGACCAAATCGTCCATGGTGTAGCGATGCGCGGGGAACTTGCGGATCGTCAGGCAGGGCCCACGAATCGCGAGCGGAGGGATGATGGCGTTGACCCGGGAGCCATCGGGCAGGCGGGCGTCGACCAGGGGCTGGCTCTTGTCGATCCGACGTCCCACCTGCGCAACGATCCGCTCGATGATCGACTCGGTCACCTTGTCCGAAATAAAGCGTCGTCCTGACAGTTCCAGCACGCCGTCCCGTTCGACATAGATCGAGTCGCTTTTCACCACCATGATTTCGGTGATGGTGGGGGCCCGGATGAGGTCCTGCAGGGGGCCGAAACCAAACACCGTGTCTTTCAGGTCTTTCTTCAGCGTCCGCAGGATCAGGTAGCGGCGGAGCTCATTGTGCAGGTGGGGACGGACCAGTGGGAACACCTGGGGAAACTGGGCCTCAACCCGGCTGATGCGGGCCGAAAGATCGGGTTCCCCGTCCAGCTTCAACTTGTCGCGGGTGAATCGCAGCAGGTTCTGCAATTCCGATTCGCGTTCCGCGATCAGCGTCGCGGGAATGTCGAACTCGTTCTGCGTCAGTCCGGCGGGGGCCGTTGTGGCGAAGCGTCCCCCTTCAAGGATCAGCTGATTGATCAGGTAGTCGTGCAGAGTCAGTCCGGTGATTTCCTCCAGAACCGGGGCGTTCTCGGGACCGAACAGTTGCAGTTCCCGGCAAATGTCTTCGATGTGGTTTTCGAGCAGAAGAATGGCGTCGTTGGAGCCGGCCCGGCGATTCTCCAGTTCGTACAGGTCGAGCCGTTCCAGCAGCCGACGGTGGATCTTGAGTTCCAGATTCGCCATCAGGCTGCGGAGGTGCGAGGCCATCTGCGCCATGGTGATGACCGCCTGGGTCTCGGTCTCGAACAGCAGCGAGTAGGGCCAGATCCGAACGGCCTGGCCCGGTTCGAAGTCGACCGACTCCCCGCCGAGCACTTCCCGCTCCCCCACCAGGCAGCCGTTGAGCCCCACGTTTTCCAGTCGCAGTTTTCCCCCCGCTGTGGTCACCACGGCATGCCGTTTCGAGACCAGCGGACTCTGGAGCACGATGGTGTTGCCCGGATCACGGCCAATGTGGATCACGCTGTCGGTGATCTCAATCATCGAGCGTCGGCTGTCGTGGATCTTGTTGAACCAGACTTTCATCTCAGGAATCCATCGCGATCAGGGGCAGTTGGGTTCGTGCGGCCAATTGCAGGCAGCCTATTTTTTCCCCTCGCTTCCCTTGCCACGGGTTCCCTCCTTGCCATGCAGGATGACTCCGAGCGGTGCGCTGTTGCTGGCTCGCATCACCTCCAGCAGTTGCCGCCACTTTTCTTCCGGTTTGCCATCCACATTCCGCACCCGGATGGTCATGGTGGTCTCCTGTGTCGAAGAGCCTCCCGAACTCTGGAGCACCTGCAGCTGTCCCTTGCGGGTCCCCAGGGCGAGAATTTCAAACGGCCCAACGAACTCTGGAACCTGCACTTTCTCGCTCCCCGCCGGAGTCGGCCCCAGGCTGCCCAGCCGGGGGGTGATGAAAGAAACCTGCGCGCCCGGGTTGAGGTTTTGCACCACCACCGTGCGGGTATCGATTGGTACGCCCACCGCGACGTCATTCGGGCCGAGAGTGTCGAGCAGATCGGTGACGGCGGGGGTCTTCAGATCCTGCCACAGCACGATCTCTCCCGGGCTGTAGCTCTTGGTGGCGGGCATGCCCACGACGGTCTCGAGGGCTGTCCAAGTGACGGCCGCCTTTTGAAGTCCCCCCACGGCGTGCTGGGGAACCGGGATCCGCAGGAAATGGTCCTTCTGGAAACGGTCACCGGGATTGATGGTGACATCCTCCCGGATTCCCACAAAGTCGAGATGATCCAGTTGGCGGGCTTTCTGCGCCAGGTACAGCCAATTGACGACGGCTCCAATCAGGCCGAGTCCCACGGCCAGAAGAAATCCGGGAGTCCCCCTCATGAAATTCCGTCCTTCAGCGCGTTCCTGGGGTGAAGTCTGGCGGAGCAGTCGTTGGTTCCCGCAGAATCTGAACCATCGCCAGCAGCGTCCCCGAATTGTCGCGAACCAGCCGCAGATCTGCCAGTTCACGCCCCCGGCGGTGTGGTCGGGAAAACTGCACTCCCCGGGACCCTCCCGGACCTTGCCAGTTTCCCAGCCGCTGCCAACCGTGCGCAGTCAGTTCCTCGTCAAAGGCGGACTGCCAGCCCGCCAGCGTTCCTGGTCCGCGGAAGGCGAGCAGGGCACCTGACTCGGCATGGCCGACCGCCAGCAGGCGGACCGATTCGGGTGGACCATCGATACGTAGCGGGTCGTCGACGGAAGGGGAGGCCACCCGCTGGAATTCGTAGAGTCGCCAGTCCCCGTTGGGAGCCGGCCAAAGCAGGCCCCAGGCGGTCAATCGTCCGGCCAGAATCCGCTCGGGCAACGTCTTGCCAGGACCCAGGCGAATGGCGAGGGACCCCAGCAGCTGTTCCTCGAAATCGGTCACCAGTCCCGCGCGCGTCCAGATGACAGGAGGGGGCAATTGACTGACCAGTTCGAGAATGCGTTTTTCATTCTCCCCGCCGCGGTCCGCCGCGGGGGAACTGGTGGCCAAGGACCGGGCCAGCCAGTCGCGGAGTGCCTGCTGGGCGTCGGCGAGGGAGCCTCGGATCAATTCCTGGCGCATCTGGACGGGCAGGCGGCCAAACTCCACCAGCAGTGGTCCATCGCGGCCGTCCCACGCAGGAATGTCCACACCGAGGGGAGATCGCGGACCCTCAATGCCGCTGTCGTCGTGCCACCATTCGATCAACTGACGTCCGACTGTCAGGCTGGTGGCCAGAACAATCCCAATCACGACCAGGTCAACTGCCCTTCCGGTCAGGCGTCTCCAGAGCCCCGGCGTCGGCCCGCCGGGAGCTGCGGGCGGTGGTGGTGGGACAACCGGTACGGCAGTCACAGGGGCGAGACCGTCGGGCAAGAATGTTCTGGAAACGCAGGCCCGGGAAGGACGTCAGGCGGGCCGGAAAATACACCACGGGTCAATTCAGTGTGCCGATGAATCGACTGAGCTCGTCGATTTTGCGCTGCAACGTCTGGATCTCGGCCTGTGGAGGAGGGTCTTGCAGCATCAATTGCGCAATCTGTTCTCGGTACATGCGAATGAAAGTCTGGGCCATGTTCTCGGGAACACCTCCTCTGCCGCCGCCCTGGGGCCCCTGGATCCGGTCGATCAGCGGTTGCACCACCGTGCGGTACACGAGGTCACGGTCGAGCACGCAGGGACGCGAGGACTGCGGATGAAAGTCGGGAGGTGATCCGAACCAGGCGGCCAGCTCCTGATCCTTGTCGAGGATTGCGAGGGCGGGCCTAAAAGGGGCCTGCACAATCTGGAGGAATGCCCGTTGTGTCTCGAGGCCCCTTTGGATCACCTCGGGTCCTGGCAAATACGAGTACAATTTCAGGCTCCGACGCTCGTGGTTGTCACCATAGCCGAAGTCATGGAACCGCCATTCACTCTGCAGCAGGGGGTGCTTTACATCGAATGAGATCTGGTAGAGCCGGGGAAGCAGCACGACCTCGCGGTTGATCGAGGCCTGGCCCTGTACCAGATCGTCATTGAGCTGCAGCAGGCCCCGGTCGACCTGCAATTGGGCGGTGGGGCCCCCGATTTGCGGATCGCGCAAGATCGGTCCGCGGAGGGCCGAATAGTTGTCGTAGGGGTCCTGGGGAAACAGAGGAGGTGGGGGGGCTGTCGCAACGGACATCGTGGCCGGAGGTTCCCAGTTGCGGGGAGGGCGATCCCGCGAACCAGCCAGATGAGTGGGGCGCTGGCGCCAGACAGCCTGCCGCGACGCAATCTGGGCCTGCGTCTTCCAGGCGACCTGATGAGCGAAGTTGATCATGAGCGCCATGACCATCATCAGCAAGGGCAGGACCAGCACCAGTTCCAGCGGGGCCAGTCCAGCCCGGTGTGCCGGCGCCGGAATCCGCGTTGGCCAGCCGGATCGGCGAGGGGTACGTTTCGAGTGTTGGTGCATGTCCCCCTCCGTTAATGATTGTTGAGGTCGCGCACCCGCGACATGTCGAGCCCGCCGAAGTCAGGCAACACCACCTGCAGTGGTTGTCCCGTTGCCAGGGCCCCGGCCGGAGGGAGGGTTTGCAGAATGGTGACGACATTCGGATGGGTGGCGGGAACCAGACGTACGGTCCAATTCTGGTTCCACAGGCTCCAGTCGGCCGACCAATTGTCGTGATGCCACCCAGGCGGAGTGGGCCCACTCGTGACCGGATCGAGAGGAATGTCAATCGGGACACCGAATCCCCCGCCGCCAATGTTCGAGTTGGAACTGCCCCCCGGGCTGCCGTCGTGCCACCACATGCGTGCCTGGGGAATGAAGAGTTGGGCCTGTCCAAACGCCAGGGGATCATGGCCCAGCGCCCAGCGGTAAAGCCCCGGTTGCATTTCCGGCAGCGGGCGGCGGTACGACACACCGACGAACATGAACCCCTGATCGAGGTAGTCTCGGGCAGCGTCGAGGCAGTCAGTGCAGTCGCGAAAGCGATTGGGATCGAGACCATTCGGGGCCAGGCGGATCATGTGCGGCAGATTGGACTGCGGATACTCCTCATTCAGCAGCCGCATCAACTGCCCACAGGCAAAGGCGTGGTACAGCGGGAAATACTGCGACATCTTCCCTTCGTATGCGAAGAATCGCAGCCGATCGTTGACCCACTGATTCAGGTAGTCCCGGGCCCGTTGCTCACGCTGCAGAAACGATCGCTGGAAATACAAACTCGCACCGGGAATTGCCGCAAAATCAAGTCCTTCCAGGCCATCCGGAGTAGGATCGGGAACCGGGGGGGGTTGTCCCGTGAGGGCTCCGGGGGCCGGATCGACCGCTGGCAGCGTTCGCAGCAGCGGATCCCGTTCATCGGGAAAGCCGGCCGGCTGGGCTTGATTCGACATTCCTACAGCGGTCCGCCACAAAACCCCCACCTGCACTCCGCGGCGGCGGTTGATGGCTTTGTCCTGTTTGCCGTCAGGGTGCTGGCCGTGCCGCAGTGAGACGGTGTTCGCCACCGACTGGGCCACCAGCGGCATGGTTTGCACGAGGGCCCGCTGGTACTCGGGAATGAGTCGTTCCCGCAGCGAATACTCCAGGGGGGGAAGCACCTCCGCGGCCACCGCGGCCCCAAGTTCGCCATACGTTCGAACCGCCTCCTGTTCCAGCGGGACTTTGGCGGTGATGGCACCTCCCACGGTTTGGAACTTGGGGTGCAGGGGGAAGGCCCCCCGGGCGGCCGCCCGATCGAGAATGCCCCCCACATTCGACCAGGCCTGCAGAATGGCGGGAGTCATCGATTCGGCGTTTCGGTCCCGCGCTTCCCGCAGGAAAGCCGTCAGGGCGAAGGTATCGCACAGCAGATGATTCGAGAACGCTACGGCATTCATGCCGCGGGCCAGCACGACAGTGGAAGAGTATGTGGCGGCATCCGCCGCGTTTTGCATCTTCAGTTTGTCGTCGACATGCTGGCCCACATTGATGATCATGCCCAGCAGCATGGCCAGTGCCAGAATGAAGATCAGCGACATCACCGAGAGCACACCCCGCTCATCGTGATGCAGTCCGCGCAGGCGCGCCAAGCGGGCAGCCAGCACCAGGCCGAAGGCCACTGCGTTGCCGCGGGTGGTACCACCCAGCCACGGCCTGGGGCGTCCCGAGTCAGCCGGTTGGTCAGTAAGACTGGACATGGGGGATCACCGACTTGAGGCCTTCAATCTGCAGTGTGGCGTGGGCCTTGAGGGGAACCACGTAGAGACCTTTCTGGTACACGCCGGGATTGGCCTGCCGCATGTCACGCAGGTGTCGACTGACGAGGTCGGGGACCCCACTGCCTCCCAGCCATTGGCTCAGGAATCGACCTGGTCCCGGTAGCAGGGCGAAATTGTGATAAACGCTGACGGTGACCGGTTCTTCCCAGTTCAGTTCCGCAGGGTTCCAGTCGACCCAGAACGGAACCGTCTGACCGGTTTGCTCATCCCGGCGGCTTGACCAATAGCCCGGGTACGGATTGTAAGTGGGGCCGGTGGATCCATTCGCATCCCGTCCCCTCAGTTCGACGAGGGTATTCCACTGCGCATAGTCGAGTTTGCGCTGAAGACGGCCACGCATGGCGGCGTTTCCCGCAGTCCGGGGAACCAACCGGGTGTAGAACTCGAACAGCGACTCGGAGAGTTGGCTGCCGCGAGCTTCCTGAACCGTGGTCCGCCACGAGGGGGCGGCGGGAGTGCAGGAGAGGACAGCCGCCCGCCAGATCCGTTCCGTCTTGCTCCCTGGGATAACCGAGCGACGTTGTGCCGGAATCGCTCCCCACTGGGGGAATTGGGTCTGACCCAGGTCGGTGCTGTCCAATTGATTAGGTGGTTCGCGGATCTGGTTTGAGCCTGGCAAGGTGGTGGTGGCGGGAATCCAGACACTTGCGGCGCGGGCTGCTGCGAAGGCCCCTTGATGTACGATGGCGATCGCGATCATGACCTGGCTGACCTGCACGATGAACATCGCCAGCAGCATGAAGGCGGGCAGTGTGAGAACAAAGCCGAGGGTTTGCACGCTGCCTGACTCGCAGTGGTGCATTTCCCGCAGCCGCGACCATCGCCATCTCCCCCCTGCCAATTTGACGATCAGGCCCAGTGCCAGCCAGGCAGCGAACATCCAACCACCCCAGGGAAGCCAGGCGATTACGATGGCCTTGAGCATGGGAGGTGCCGTTCTGAAAGAGCGATGTGGAACCGCAGTTGAGGGCTGTCAGCCGGACTTCCTTGTTCGGGATGAGACCGGACGCGCGTCAGTGGTATCGGTCGAATCCCCGACTCATTCCGAAGTGATGTCGTGCACGCCTGTGACACGCCAAAAAATGGAATGGTCTTGAAGGGCGTTGTGTCTGGATTGTCAGGAATGCGTTCCCGCCAAGTCGAGTGCCACAATGCAGAGGGCGGGCACGGCAGCCAAGGCGAGGTAGAGCGGAGGTTGCAGGGCGGCTTTCTCTTCGGTACTCAATGGAATGGCCCGACCCAAGCGCAGACTCCAAAGCAAATGGCGGGAAATCGCCTTCAACAGGTTCCAGGCCCCGAATTCCCAGACGAGAATGACGAGGGCGACGGCCCCACCAATTACAAAGGTCCAGAGCAGACACTCCAAACCGCGCTCCAGACCCAGCCAGGCCCCTTCCATGGCCAGCAGTTTGACGTCGCCCCCACCCACCTCAAACAGCAAGAATGCCGCCAGCATCAGGCCTCCGCAAGCAGCCAGCCCTTTGAGGCTGTCCTCAAAACCTCCGGGAGCCCCCCAGCCCACCGGTCCCACACTGAACAGCAACCCGGCCAGAATGCCCGGGTAAGTGACGACGTTGTAGATCTTGTGCCAGACCAAGTCTGTGAAGGCACAGACCAGCACCAGCAGCAGGATTGAAGTCTGGCCGATCATCGGGCCGCTCGTGGTCGATGACCCGCGAGGTCAGTTGTTGCCGTTGGTGGCGTTGTTGGTGTTGTTCTCGAGATTCTGCAATCCCCGGTCAAAATAGTTCCGGATCTTGGGCCAACCAAACTTGATGGTCCAGATCAGGATCGGCAGAGCGATGGCACCGATGATGAGAATGGTCTCCAGACTGACCCCCCCGCGCTCATCGCGGTGGAGCTGGGCCAGCAGACGCTTGAATCTCGACTTGGTCGGCATGGAAGACGCTCCCGCTCAAAGATCACACGACAGTCTGTCTGTCATTACAGAAACGGCCAGGAGACGAGGGCACAGATCATGTCGTAGGCCAACACCATGATCTTCGAACTCAGGACGAGGCTCAGCCCCCCCAGCAGAAACACGACACCGATGACCAGCACATAGTCCAGCGAGGCCGCTCCCCGACGAACATGGTCAGAGCCTGGATGGTTTCGACTCGGACCAGAGTTCTCCCGCTTGGCAATTTGGTGCCCACTGTCACGGGAGGCTGAATACGAGACACGACTGACCATCACAGAATTCTAACTGGAAAGTCGGTGCAAGGCCAGAATCCTGTTCACCGGGCGGCAATCGGGCATCGTTCCCAACCCGGATTGAAATTGGAAACAAATGTATATTAGGGCCCAGGTGAAACAACCGCCCAGGTGAAACAACCGAATGGGTGGGAACTTGATGTCACGCGATTCCCCAGCCCGGGCCTTCCCGCTTCGGCCCCGCTGAGGGCCCGAGGTTCATTCTTCGGCACCGGGATTCATCGGGGGACAACGATCCAAAAGGAATTCAGAGTCTCAGAAAGACTCCCGCCAGGTAAAGCCCCGGCGATTGTCCAGCAGCAGGATCGGACGGAGGGCCGACCCTCCCACCCGACGGATCTGGAAGAATTCGCTGGCGGCCGCCAGGATCTCCGCGGGGTGGTAATCGGCTGTCGCCTCGGGCCGGGCCTCATGCCGGACGCTCTCCTGCAGGTCACTCAATTCCAGGCGATTGTGGAAAATCAATCGTCCGCGGCACACCTTGGAAAGCATTTGGAACAGCTCGCGATGGCTGCCTCCCGCCGCTGGCTCCAAACCGCTTCCCAGCCGCAGGTACTGGTAGGTGTTCACCAACAATGCCACGTCAAAGTCAATCTCGGTGACTTCGGCCTGATGGGCCAGGTCCCGAAGTCGCAGTTCGCTGAATGTTGTTCCGTGTCTCAGCGCAAAATGCGAATTCAAAAGGTGACACTTGTCGAGAGTGTTTCGGTCGATATCCACCCCCAGGACTCGTTCCATTCCCATCTGGCAGCGGGCGTGGAAGACGAAATATCCCTTGGAGCAGCTCAAGTCCACCAGACTCTGTGCGGAACGGGGATAGTGCATCGTGAGTTGCTGCAATCGTTCAGCCAAACGCCGCGAAGGGATCAGGCGGCTCTTGCCCAGCACGAAATTGTGATTCCGCGGATAGGAAGAGCTCCAGAATTCGCGCTGGTCGTCCGGAATTTCGTCCAATCGGGAAAATCCGGGCACCACCAGATCGTGTTGGAGCACCTGATCACGCAGAGAATTGAGCGATCTCCAGGCCTCACGCCAGGTTGCGGACAATGACATGTTTCGTGTTCACAGGAATGAGAGATGCGGTGTGGTCGAAATGGCATCTCTGGGAAACGTGGTTCCTCTCACCTTCTCTGACTTCATCGGCACTTGGCCAAGAATGGGGTTTGCGAATCAGATCGAGGAATCGGGTTTTTGGGTGCGGAATCACCTTTCTCCACGCTGGCATCTGGGGTTCGACAGGAGATTCCTCGCCAATTGGCGAGACTGTTGTTTTGGGGGATCTCCGAAGGATGGCTGTTTCTGGGTGAGATTGCCGATCGGCTGGGGTGAAATGGGGCCGGGGTTGCATCGCGGCATCGGAATGGATATTCCCAGAGTTCGGAGAGCCGGTCGCTTGAAAACACGGGAAATCCTGCTGGTTTCCGCAGGCTGAGGTCTCATGTTTGTGGAGCCTTCCGTGGAGAACAGGCCCCGTCTTGCCGAACGCGTGCGGTTGACCGTGACTTCGCTTCCCGTTTTGCCCTTTTGAGACCCAGACCAGCATGAGCCAGCCCTCTGTTCCACTCCCTGCCGGATTTTCCGCAGCCGGTCTGCATTGTGGTGTGAAGAAAGACGCGTCACTGTTCGATCTGTCGCTGTTCGTCTCTCAGTCACCGGCCGCCGCTGCCGGCGTCTTCACGACCAACCTCGTCCATGGGGCGCCTGTCAAGGTTTCGCGTCGCCGGGTGCCGCGGGCCACGGCCCGTGCGGTGGTGATCAATTCCGGCAACTCCAATGCATGCACTGGGGATCAGGGCGTGGCGGATGCCGAATGGATGACCGCCGAGGTGGCTCGCCAGCTTGGCTGTCTGGCCGACGACGTTCTGGTTTGCTCCACCGGCGTCATTGGCCGCTTTCTGCCGCGTGAGAAGTTGGCAGGGGGAATTCCGCAGGTTGCGGCGGCGTTGTCGTCGAGTGATGCGGCGCTGCTGGACGCGGCTCGGGGAATCATGACCACTGACACCTTTCCCAAGCAGGCAACCCGTGTCGGAAAGCTGGGGGGAAGGACACTGCGGATCAGTGGTGTCGCCAAGGGAGCTGCGATGATCGCACCCAACATGGGAACCATGCTGTCGGTCATTCTGACCGATGCCCGGCTGACTCCGGCCGAGGCGGACGCCGCGCTGCGACACGCTGTTGACCGCAGTTTCAACTGCATCAGCGTGGAGGGGCACATGAGCACGAGCGACACCGTTATTCTTTTGGCGAATGGCGCGGCCGAAGTGGGGCCGAACACCCCGGAGGATTGGCAGGCGTTCCAGTCCTGGCTGGACGCAGTGGCTGCGGACCTGGCGCAGCAGATCATCCGGGACGCCGAGGGGGCCGATCACGAGATCGAAATCACGGTGCGCGGATTGAAGTCCCGCTCCGACGCGTTCCGTATCGCCAAGTCGGTCGCCGATTCTCCTTTGGTCAAAACGGCCATCACAGGGGCCGACCCCAATTGGGGCAGGATTGTGTCCGCCGTGGGATACGCCGGGGTGACCCTGTCCGAATCGGATATCACTCTGCACCTCAACGGTCTGTTGCTCTACAAGTGCGGTGTCCCGCAGCCGTTTGATGCCGCAAAGGTGTCGCGTGGAATCCGTGAAAATCGTCGCGTGTTGATCGACCTGGATTTTCCGTTGGGAAATGAAACGGTCAAGTTCTGGACCTGCGACCTGACGGCGGAATATGTTCGGCTGAACGCGGATTACACCACCTGAGACACCCACTGTGTCATCCTCCGCAGGTGGACTGGGGCCCGGACAGTCCCGGCCCGGACGGTAGGGAGATCGAGTGATCTGTCCACGGGGAATCCGTCGAGCAAAACCCGACTTCAGCGGCTGTGCCATGTCCGTATTTCCAGGATTTCCGTCTCTCCAGCCCGGAAGAGTAGGTGACAACATGCGCTGGCTATTGATCTTATCATGGACGATCTGCGTAGGCTGGGCCCATGCCGCAGGTCCCGAGACCGACCTGTCGAATGTCGGTCGCTGTGATTTCAATGCGTTGCCAGACCGCGCAGATCCCCACTGGAACGTCGACAATCTCGAGTACCCAGCCGAATCGATCGTGGTGGAAGATCTTGGCGACGGAAATCGTGGTATTCGCGTGGGGCGAGCGGACGGTACACAGACAGGCCGGTACACCATCACACTTCGGGGGAGTACGCACGATTTTGATCCTTCGGACGCGGGGCGGAAGAACAGTGTCACCATCCGGCTGGCCGCCCAATACGAGGGAACAGTCATGCTGTCCGCGTCAATTCCCGGGGCCGGAATCCTGGTGGATCTGGGGCGACAGAGATGCACTCTCCGTCAATTGGTCGGAACGGAAGACCGGGTGGTTGACCAGACGGATCAAATCAGGGCCCAGATCCCCGGCTGGCGGGTGGCCGATCTGCATGACTACACGCTGGAATGGTTCCCCGGCCCACGGCCAGACCAGCTTCCGTGTCGATTGCTGGTCGATGGCGTTCTGGTGGCAGAGTTTCTCGGCCATCCCCGTCCCGCGGCGCATGATCCGACCCTGGAGATCAGTTTCGAAAACGGTCGCGGCACTGGCCTGATTGATTCAGTCGAGTGGTCTCTCAACGGGGGGACCTCCAAATCGGGGACTGCATTTACGGTCCGGAGGGGAGTCCGGCAGCTGTTTTTGGACCGGGTGGGAATCGAATCGATCGAGGGGTTGAAGGCGACCGTGCACCAGCCCCGTCGGCATCCGGACAATCCTGTGTTGCGGGGAGAACATCCTTGGGAGGCCACGGCGTCGGTCTACGGCACCATGTTGTATGACCGGGAAAAGAAGCAGTTTCGACTCTGGTATCTCTGCACTCCGGCTCCACCATCTGGAGGGCGAAAGTGGCTGGAAGTCGGAGGCTATCGCCGCGTTCCGCACTGCACGCTGCTGGCCTACGCCGAGTCGCCCGATGCCATCCAGTGGACCAAGCCGGTGCTCAATCAACTGAGCTTCGAAGGTTCGAAGGAAAACAATCTGATCGATATCGGGATCGACAACCCCGAGGGAGCGGGGATTTTTCACGATCTGGGAGACCCCGATCCGCAGCGACGCTTCAAGGCGTTTTTTTGGGATCGTCGTTTATCGCCGCCGGAGGATGACGACGGTGTCCCCGCCCCCTTGAAACAGACCCCCATCGATCCCGCCGGACTTTCGGAGGCGCAGCGATCGGGCGGCATGTGGGTGGCGTTCTCTCCTGACGGATTGAAATGGCAGACAGTCGGTCCGGTCTTGCCCCAGGCGAGTGATACAACGCACACGATTCTGTTCGACCCCGGACGACAGGTCTACCTCGGGTATGGACGGATGGGCTTCGGTCGGACAGTCGCGCTGACCGAGAGTGCCGATGCGGTCACCTGGTCGCCTCCGCGTCGGGTGCTCGCCTGCGATCAGGACGATGGTCCACAGGGACAGATTTATGGCATGCCGGTGGACATTTATGAGCAGCTCTTCCTGGGCATGTTCTGGATGTACCGGGAGGGGACCGATGCCCGAATCGATACCCAGTTGGCCGTCAGCCGGGATGGTCGACGCTGGCGCCGCGTCGCCGACCGTCAGACGTTTCTGGAAAATGGTCCGGAAGGGGCTTGGGACGATGGCATGTCGCGGGCAGGGCGGGGGATCAACGTGGTCGGAGATACCATTTATCTACATTACTCGATGGTGAATGGCCCCCATCGTAGCGCAAGGTTTCCCCAGGTCGAACGGCGCTTTCCCAGCGCAGTGGGCTTGGTCACTCTGCGCCGAGATGGCTTCGTCTCACTCAAAGCGGCGAAGCAGTTGGGTATCCTGGTAACCAAGCCATTCCCTTGGCCGGGAGGGCAATTGCATCTGAACTATTCCAGTCCCCGTGAAGCGGTTGTCGTGGCGGTTCTGAATGATGAAGGAGATACAATCCACCACGGGACTGCTCCCGCAGGAGATCGGCTGCGGGAGCCGGTGGGACCGCTCGACGGCATCGCAGAGATTCCGGTCGGAACACCGGTTCGCCTGAGGTTCTCGCTGCGGGAAGCCGAGTTGTATTCGTGGTGGTTGGAGTAAAACCGCTCCTCTTGGCGGTCGAGTTTCGGAGAGACCACCCCGTGGGGTAGTCAGTTGAGTCTGCTTCAGTTCTCTTGCGGTGTGATCCATGCCTGCGACGTTACCTGCTCCCAAACCGCTCGATTTGCTGGTGGTGGCCCCCCATCCTGATGATGCCGAAATCGGGGCGGCAGGGGCCCTGCTGTTGGCCAAGGCCCGGGGCCAAACCACCGGTGTGATTGAGCTGACGAGTGGTGAGCCGACTCCGCATGGCAGTCTCGCGATCCGGGCGCGGGAGACGGCTGCCGCGACTGACATCCTGCAGCTCGACTGGCGCGGCAACCTCGATCTGCCCAACCGTTCTCTGGAGCACACGCTCGAGGCCCGCCGGATGTTGGCCGGTGTCTTTCGGCAACTTCGGCCCCGGCTGATTCTCGCTCCCTACTGGGAAGACGCGCATCCGGATCATCTGGCGGCGATCAGCCTGGTGGAGGCGGCGCGATTCTGGTCCAAACTCAGTCGCAGCGACATTTCCGGGCAGCCGTATCATCCGCCGAGGATTCTGCATTATTTCAGCATTCACCTGCGGATCCATCCCCAGCCAGCGTTCGTGCTCGACATCAGCCAGCAGTTGCCACAAAAGATGGCCGCGATTGCCTGTTATGAAAGCCAATTCATCACAGGGCGCAATCCGACTCCTCCGACAATCCTGGACGATATCCGGGATCGGGCACGGTACTGGGGTTGGAGTATTGGACGACACTACGGGGAACCATACGCCAGCCGCGAACCGATCGGCCTTTCCGATTTGAACGTGTTCTGATCCGACTTCAGGACCTCGTCCTGGAACTCAGAGAAGAGCCTGTCAGCGGACGAAACGGAATGATCCCCGATTCTCTTTGGCGATCCGCTCCAGCGTTGTCGCGCCGTCTTCGTTTTCAAATGCGATTGTATGAATCGTTGTCCGGACGTTGTTGTCCCGGATGATCTTGCGAACGGCCTCAGGATCGTCCACTTCCCCGTCTGTCAGCAGGAAAACGACGTCCGGCTTCAGGTCGAGGGCCAATCTGAGGGACATAATCGGGTTGGTCAACCCCCCCGGTTCGCGGGCGCGAATCCACCGGACGGCCTTCTTCTTGTTCGAGGAATTCGCCTTGATGAGTGCCGTGGCGGGCTTCGGAAAAAAGAGGGGGAATGTCTGATCGCTGAAGAAAAAGACATGGAACGACTGTTCGGCCTGCAGTTTTTCAATCGAGGAAATCAGCTCCTTCCTCGCCCGCTCAAACCGGGCCCCGTACATGCTGCCGGACATGTCGACGATGTAGACAAAGGTCTTGCCGGCCCCCTGGCTGCCGAAGAAGGCTGCCCCCAGGCCGGGATCCGCCACCCCTCCCGCTTCGTCACCTGTCCCCTCACCCGAACCTTTTCCATTGCCCCCCAGCAAGTCATCGATCTCGCCGCCAAACTCACCATCTCCTCCGGAATTTGTCAGAGTTGAGATGGACGAAATCTGGTTCTCGGGGGTCGCGACCTCGACTGCGGCCTCAATGCCGATGGTTTCGAAAGGGGACGCCTGTTCGTGATCGCCAAACATCGCCTGGATCCCCATTCCGCGGGTATCCAATTCCTGATGGACCACCCAGGCACCAACCGTCAGCAGCAGCAGTGCGTGCAGGGCGATTGAGACGCCCCAGCCGGGATTCTGTCGCGCCCACTTCCAGGTGCGGCCAACCCAGGCTGACAGTCGACGGGTGAGCGTCGTTGGTGGCAGGTCTTCGGTTTCCTGAGGCCTATCACGAAGTCGTCCCGCCAAACCTGTCTTTCCCGTCGGGACCGCAGCAGGAGTTGCAGGCAGCGAGGAATGACGGGACGACATGCCAGACTCGGAACAGGGTGAAGCCGGGAGGAGATCGAACGTCCCCGTCCCCAGTGTGCGCGATTCGTCACCGAATGACAAACCTGTTAGGGTGTATAGGTTCTTGGGGATTTCCGCGGAGTCAGGTGCGCTCCTGAAACTCGGACAGGACGGCGGTCACCTCGGCAGGTGGAACTCCATCGACCAGCTCGACGTGACCCAGCCGGCTCGGAAGGACAAAACGCAATTTTCCCCCCACGGTTTTCTTGTCCAGCTGCATACGGGCCAGAAGGCTGTCGATTGCCAAGGCTTTGGGATGTGGGAGCCGGACCGGCAGTGAGAGCAGTTTGAGCAGTTGTTCCTGGCGGGCTGTCAGTTCGGCGGGAATGCGTCCCAGGCGGTCCGCGAGCCGGCTGGCATAGATCATGCCGATTGCGACTGCTTCGCCATGCAGCAGTTCTCCATATCCGCACAGGGCCTCAAACGCATGGGCGAAGGTATGCCCGTAATTGAGCATGGCCCGCAATCCAGTCCGCTCAAATTCATCTTGCTCAACCACATCGGCTTTCAAACGGCAACTGCGGGCCACGACGTGCCTCAGCACCCCGGGGATCCGACGGTTGAGTTCGGACACGTGCGTCTCGAGGTACTCGAAGAAGGGAGCGTCCAGAATGACACCGTATTTGATCACCTCAGCGAGTCCCGCCCGGTATTCCCGATCGGGAAGCGTTTCCAGCAGGGAGGTGTCGATCAGGACTCCCATTGGCTGGTAAAAGGCCCCAATCATGTTCTTCGCCCGGGGATGATTGACACCCACCTTGCCTCCGACAGAGCTGTCGACCTGTGACAGGAGCGTCGTGGGAATCTGAACGAACGGGATTCCCCGGGCATAGGTAGCCGCGACAAATCCGGCGAGATCGCCGATCACTCCACCTCCGACGGCAACCACCAGGGTGTGCCGATCGGCCTGCAGGTCGATCAGCCGGTCGTACAGACGATTCGCCTGTTCCAGCGACTTGGTGGTCTCACCGGCGGGTAAGGCTTCGACCTCACAGCGCCAACCCGCCTCTCGCAGCGACTGGGCCACTTGAACAGCATGTGTTTCGAGGACATTGACGTCGGTCACAACCAAAGCCAACCGACTGCCGGTCTTGTGCTTCCTGGCTTTGGACCAGCTCTCGATCAGCCGGGCGGCGTGGGGCAGTTCTCCGCTGGCGACAACGATGTCGTAGCTGCGGTCGGCCAGATTGACGTGGACGATCTGGCTGTCGGTCGATGGGTTGGTCGTAGTCGGGTTCACAGGAGCGCGATCGGAGTGTTGGAGAGTACGGCGGCACAATTCGGAAAGCATCCCTCACGCATTGTGTCATCGTCCTGGCACCGAGGGAATGGACCATGAGGGAGCCATGGTTGGACTCGTCGCGTGACGGGGAGCAATCCATTGGTTGGGGAGCGGCGACAGACTCGATTGACAATTGTCATCAATCGCCAATCGCTGCGACGGCTTTTTGTACGGGATGCCAGCAAGCGGATCTGACGGAAACCACATCCCGCGGGCCAACCAGTGGCATGCAACCAGATCCTGAAACGGGCTGATCCCGCACTTCAATTTCCGTGGGTTTACCGCCGGGAACATGCTGGAGGGAGCATGGCTCCGGTCCGGAAGTCCAAACGGGTGGACGGGCTGGTCAAATCAGGCCAGGAGTTGCGGGCACACCTTCCCGGCGACGTCGGTCAGGCGGTAATCACGTCCCTGGAAGCGGAAGGTCAGCTTGAGGTGGTCCAGCCCCAGCAGGTGCAGGATCGTAGCCTGCAGATCGTGAACGTGAACTTTGTCTTTCACCACGTAGTAGCCGATCTCGTCAGTCTCTCCCACGGTCACTCCCGGTTTGACACCCCCACCCGCCAGCCACATGGTGTACCCGTCAATGTGGTGGTCTCGGCCCAGCATGTCGCGGGGCTCCCCTTGGGGCGTTCTTCCGAACTCTCCTCCCCAGACGACCAGGGTATCTTCGAGCAGTCCCCGTTGTTTGAGGTCCCTGATCAGGGCAGCGCAGGGTTGGTCGACCTCCTGACACCGCTCCTCGAGTGATTTTCCCAGTTCTGTGCCCACGTTGCCGTGATGGTCCCAGTCCGTGTGGTACAGCTGGACGAACCGTACGCCCCGTTCCACCAGGCGGCGGGCCAGCAGGCAGTTGTTGGCGAAGGAACTCTTGCCCGGTTGGACTCCGTACATCTCGAGGGTGGCCTGGGTCTCGCCCTGAATGTTCATCAGGTCGGGTGCACTGGTCTGCATGCGGTAGGCCATCTCATACGCCGCGATGCGGGTGGCGATTTCCGGATCTCCCGTCGCATTCAAACGGGACCGGTTGAGGTCATTGACCGCATCGACAAACTGTTTCTGGCGGGTTGGATCGATTCCCTTGGGGTTCGCGAGATTCAGGATGGGCTCCGCTCCCGACCGGAACGGAACTCCCTGGTAGGTGGTGGGCAGAAAGCCGCTGGCCCACAACGGGGCACCGCCGCGGGGGCCTCGTGGGCCGGACTGCAGTACGACGAAGCCAGGCAGATCGGTTGACTCACTCCCGATGCCGTAGGTGACCCACGCCCCCATACTGGGCCGTCCCATAAACTGCGGCGAGCCCGGGTTGACGAACAGCTTGGCGGGTCCGTGATTGAAGACATCGGTCGCCATGCCCCGCACGATGCAGAGATCGTCGGCCACGGTGGCCAGATGGGGCAGCAACTCGCTCAGTTCGGCTCCCGACTGACCATGCCGGGCGAACTTCCGGCGGCCCCCCAGGAGTTTTGCGTCCTGTTTGATGAAGGCAAACCGTTTGTTCTTGACGTAAGACTCGGGGATGACCTGCCCATCCAGTTCCTGAAGCTTGGGTTTGGGGTCGAACAGCTCAAGCTGGCTGGGCCCGCCCGCCATGAACAGGAAAATCACACGCTTCGCCTTGGCGGGGAAGTGTCCATCGCGGGGTGCGAAGGGATTAATCCGGCGATCGTCCGCACCGGCGGCGTGCAGTAACTGGTCTTGCAGCAGCAGCGAGCCCAGGGCGGCAGTCCCAACCCCAACTCCGCAGTCGCGAAAAAAGTGTCGTCTGGTCTGCTCTCGCAAAACCAGTTGCTCCCCCCCATGCCAGAATTTCGGGGTAGGCTCACTCGGGTTGGGAAAACCAGGCATGATGCGATCCGCGGACTGAGAGACTCGGTGACGCACGTGAAGGAATGGTTTCGACCGGTGGGGGGCCAATGCCTATTCCCGGGTGATGAATTCGTCCAGGTTGATCAGAACCCTGGCAATTGATGTCCATGTCGCGAATTCGGTTGCTGGAACATCCGTCGCAAACTCGGGAGAGGTCAGCTGTTTGGCTTCTTCGGGTTGGCCCGCGAATCCCTGCCGTTGCTGGGTCAGCAGGTCACTCAATCGCTGCAGTTCGACCGGGCCAGGCTCGCGTGCCAGGCAAAGACGAAACAGTTGCCGCAGGCGGCTGGAGTCATCGGTCGGCCCCTCGGTCAACACCCGCCTCGCCAGCCCCTGCGCGAACTCCACAAATTGCTGGTCATTTGCCAGCGTCAGCGATTGCAGAGGGGTGTTGGAGCGGTTGCGCCGGGTGCAAGTGATGTTGGCGTCGGGAAAGTCGAACACCGCCATTGCCGGATAGAGACTCGAACGCCAGAGATAAGTGTACATCCCCCGGCGGTACCGCTCGGGCCCGGTGGCGGTGTTCCAGGGTTTCTTGTCCTGCGTGAACTCAAACACCCCCTCCGGCTGGGGGGGATTCACGCTGGGACCGCCAATCTTCCGGGACAGCAGTCCGCTGGCGACCAACGCACTGTCCCGAATGGCCTCAGCTTCCAGACGCAACCGGTTCTGTCGGGCGTAGAGCTTGTTGGCCGGGTCAACTTCGGCCAGTTCCGGACGCCAGTGAGAGGATTGTCGATAGGTGGCTGATGTGACCAGCAGCTTCAGCATCCGCTTGAGGCTCCAGGGAATCTCAGGGGCCAGGGAGCCATCGGGGCCGGGGCTCGCAGTCGACTGCGTGGGCTGCATGAATTCGGCCGCCAGCCAGTCCAGCAGCTCGGGATGGGTGGGGGGCGTCCCCTGGGTCCCAAAGTCGTTCTCCGTCTCAACGATTCCGCGGCCGAACAGTTTTTGCCAGACCCGATTGATGGTCACCCGGGGAGTCAACGGATTGCGGGTGTCCACCAGCCAGCGGGCCAGATCCAGACGGTTGGGGTGATCGGACTGCAGCGCAAGGGGGGGCAGGGCTGCCGGAATGCCGGGCCGTACTTCGGCTCCATGGCGCAGAAAATCTCCCCGGATATGGATGTGCGTTGAGCGTGGTTCGGCCCGCTCCTGCATCACCAGGGTGGTGACGAACTGGGGAATCTGTCCCGACAGATTGACGATCTCGGCCAGTTCCGGAAATTTCTGTTGCGCTTCTGGCAGCTTGCGGTAGTAGTTTGCAAGATCCTTCTTGTTCTGCTCGCTCCGCATCACGGGAGACAGGTTGAGGGCGTTCAGCACTTCCATCGGGAGTTTGGGGCGTTCCGCGTCGGGGAAGCTCTTTTCCCAGGCCTCGATCGCCCCCTCGAATTCCACTTTCTTCGACGCGAACTTCGCCTCCAGCTCAGCGATCTGCCTCTGCAAGGCCACCCGTTTTTCCAGGTCGCCGCGGGCCACCTGTTCGGCCGAGGGGGCTTCCAGGCGAGGTTCGTCGGCATTGTTCAGAAATGCGTAGAGCTGATAGTACTCGCGTTGGGTGATGGGGTCGTACTTGTGCTCATGACACTGGGCACAACCGACGGTCAGGCCCAGAAAGACCAGGCCCGTGGTGTTGACCCGATCGACGATCGACTCCACCCGGAATTGCTCGGGATCGGTCCCTCCCTCTTCGTTCACCAGCGTGTTGCGGTGAAACCCCGTGGCCACCTTTTGGGCCCGGGTCGCATTGGGCAGCATATCTCCCGCGATTTGTTCCACAGTGAACTGATCAAACGGTAAATCACGATTGATCGCCTCGATCACCCACTCGCGGTACATCCAGATGGACCGGGCCGTATCCCGGGTGAAGCCATTCGAGTCGGCATAGCGGGCATTATCAAGCCAATGCCGTCCCCAGCGTTCTCCTAAATGAGGAGACTGCAACAGCCGATCGACCAGCAGATCATACGCGTTCGGACGGGTATCCTGCACGAACTCCTGCACCTCCGCGGGTGTTGGGGGAAGCCCCAGCAGGTCCAGGCTCAGGCGGCGAATCAGAGTGACCCGGTCGGCCTCGGGACTGGGAATCAGTCCCTCCGACTCAAGCCGCGATACGACGAAGGCATCCACCGGATTTCGAGCCCGGAAGGTGTCATTCACAGCCGGGGGAGCGACCCGGCGGACTGGCAGAAAGGACCAATGCGTTGGGGCCGCGGTGGCTCCGCCTTTGCCGCCGGTACCTTCGGGAAGCTTTGCCCCCTGCACGATCCAGTCTTCAATCAGGCGGCGTTCAGCCTCATTGGGACGTGGTTTTCCCTCCGGAGGCATCACCGACACCCCCTCAGCCGCTGTCAGAACATTCAGCAATAAACTGTCGGCAGGTTGGCCGCGGGAGAACAGTGTTCCACTGTCGCCCCCGGCAGTCAGTCCCGACGGTTGGTCGAGCCGCAATCCCCCCCGCTGTTTTTCCGCACCATGGCATTCCGAGCAGTAGCGTTCGAAGAGCGGGCGCAGATCACGCGAGAAGTCGACGTCTTCGGCCTGGGCGGGAACTCCCAGGAGGATTGTTCCGAGCAGTGGAAACTTGAGCCAGTTTGGCAGGAAACCACGCATTGTTCGCCGCACTCCCGTCGTGTGATCCGGCCAGAAGAGAGAACACATCACCGACCCTTGATTCTATCGGCCAATGGGAGGGCGGTCTATCTTCTCTCCACAGTCAGGTGACGGGTTTGTCGCTTGGGGTGGAACATCATTCGGGCAAGGTCAATCGCGGTCCCCTGGCGCGGCAGTACACTGCTTGAAAACCGATCGGCAATCCCGTAAGGAGGTTTTCGCCGACGAATGGTGCGGCGAGGCACGTTGCTCCCACTCACTTCGACGCGGCGTTCCCTGTTCCCTCATCCTTGCGCCGAGGGGGCTCCTGACCTCGCTGACGGGCGGTCTGCTGTTCACGAACCTGGCGGCTCAAAAGAGTGTCCGGCAGGTTCTTCAGATCGGTCCAGAAGGTTCCTTCGCCCGCGTACAACCACTGCAGTTGGAGGTCATCGGGGAGTCCCGTGGCGAACACCCATTGGTTGAACGCGGCAGGATCTCCAAACGCCTTGACGGCCAATTCGAAACGGCTCGCTTTGGCCACTTCCATCTGCTGTTGGGAATCGGCTTCTGCCGCTCCCCGAAGCACAATGGCTTCACGCTCCAGCTCGGCTGTCTGCCGGTCGATGGCGGCCACCTGCTTGGTGGTCTCAGCCCGGGTTTCGGCCGCCTTTTTCTTTCCCTCGGCCTGCTTCTCGGCGACCAACTTCTCAGTCTCTACTTTGATCCGCTCGGCTTCGAGTTCGACAGTCCGCTCCTGTTCGCGCAGATCGGCTTCAATTTTGGCGGTGAGTTGTTCCTGCTCCCGGGTCAGAGTCAATTCATCGGCCAGGTATTTCTGTTGGATCGGGAGTCGGACCTCCTTGGGGATGTAAATGTGTCGCACCAGCCCGTACTGCAGATCGACCCCGGTCTCTTTCAGGCGACTTTCGAACTGCTGCGTGGCCTCGTCCTGGAAGTGTTCGCGGGTTTCGCCCACGAGCAGTTCCACCGCCCCCAGTTTCGAGCCTTCATTGCGGCAGATGCTTTCGATCAGCGGCACCACGACCCGCTGCTCGACGGCATCGATATTCCCGCTGAACTCCACGACGCGCGGGGCCTGGGCCGGCAGAATCCCCCAGATGGCCGTGAAGTCCATATGAATGGTAAAGCCGTCCCGGGAGGGGAAGACAATTCCGCCGGAGGCATCGGTCATCTCGGGCTCGCCACTCTCATCGAGGGGCCATTCGCCCTTGTCCTTCGGATGGGGAACGCTTTGCAGCGTCTTCTCGCGATAGCCGATCGGGATCACATCGATCAGTTGTTCGCGAGGGTTGACCGCATACAGGCCCGGGGGAAGAGGCAGAGGCTGAATTCCCTGAGAACTGCCCGTCCTCGGATTGCTGGTCTGATTGGTCACAACCCCAACGTGTCCCGTGTCGATCCTGACCCACCCCGCGAGTTTCCCCGGCTGTCCCGGGGATTGTACGACCCCTTTGATCTTCTTGACGTCGTAGGCGTAGGGATTGATCCGGTACCGGCCTGGTCCGTACACGCGTCGCAGGGTTCCCTTCACGGTTGTTTCGTCCAGTTCTCCCTCGACCAGGTATTGCTGGTCATTACCCGCGGTTCCCGTCGTCGTGGCTGCATTGCCGCCAACCAGGCTGGTCACCACAGCCAGTTCACCCGGCTCGACGAGGATGTCATCGACCAGGGTCCGCTCCCACCAGAGGGGGCAATAGAAGTGCCGGCCAGGGCCCAGGAGTTGCTCCATCACTCCCACCTCCAGCGGGTCACGGCGGGCGAGATAACCCGGGCGGGGCGACTGACCGCGGCCCAGCAGGAGCGGTCCCTTATATCTCAGGAGCAGGCTCTTGCCAGGGGGAACCGAGATGCGATTGATGGTCCACTCGATGGTTTGCCACATCGTGAGGGCCAGCAGCCCCAGGGTGAGCAGTGGGCGGTAGCCGCTCATTTGCCAACGATTCATCTGTTTCTCCAAGGAAAAATTGATATGAGCCGGGGTTCAGCCACGGTCTGCCTTGCTGCGCCTGGTTACTGTTGTCCCGCCACTTCTCCCGGGTTGAGCCGTGTGCGAGGGCGTTCACGAGGGCTGAAGCCCTCGAAGATTTTCATCAGCGGACTGTCAGCCGTGTTGACCATCAGCTGTCGATAGGCCCCGGACATTTTCTGGTAGAGCACGTACTGTGCAAACCGGTGACCATCGCCGTCGTAGGCCGCAACCGACTGTTTCCATCCGGCTGCCTCCGCTTCATTTCTGAGACGGGTCACCTCGGCGGCCCCCTTGCCACGTGCCCGGATGGCCTCGGCTTCATCCTCGGCCGCCTCCAGGTGCAGTCGGGCCACCGACAGCTTTTCCTCCGCCTTGGTGACCGTCACCTGCTGTTCGCGTTTCGCCTCGGTCGTCTCACGCACCACCGTTTGCTCGGCCGACACCAGAGCCTGCTTTTGCCGGACCAACTCCTTTTCAATGGCCAGCTTGACCTCTGATTTCTGCTGCAAGATCTGCTGTGTGTATTGCTCGGCTTTCTGTTTGGCGATCTCCCGCTCCTGGACCGGCTCGGCGATCTGGCGGGGAGGATTGATTTTGGTGATCAGAGCCTGAATGACTTCGATTCCCAGCGGTTCGCACGCTTCCTTCATCGTGGTCTGATAGTTCTCCTGGAACTGGGTGCGCCCCTGGATGAAGTCCCGCCCCGAATTGTTTGATCCCTGCAGGCGACAGAAACTGCGGGCCGCCGGCAGAATCACCTTTCTCATGACCTCCTCGTCAATCTGCCCCCCGTTGATCGGTTCGTTGTAGAGCACGAAGACCTGGGCCGCCATTTCTGGGCGAACCCGAAACTCGACAATGCTGTCCAGATTGACCCAAAACCCATCCTTCGAAGGAAAGCTCAGTTCACGCGTCTCACCGAGGTTGAAACGCTGGTTCCGGCAGTCCACCAGGCTGACCGCGACCTCGTAGGGATTCAGAAAGTAGGTTCCCGGGTCGAGGGTCTCTTGTTCCACCCCGCGGAATCCCGGTTTAACCAGCAACAGCTTGTGACGTGGATCCCGAGGATCATCCCAATAGTCAGCCGCCTGTGGGATGGGGCCGGTCAAATTGATGCGGACCCCCTTGAAGCCCGCTGGGACCACGATTGGATCGTGTTGCTCGACACGGTAGAGGTAGGGATTGAGGTCGTGGCGACCGGGCTGCAGCACCCCGGGAACGATCCCTTTTTGATGCTCCTCCCTGGCCAGCAATTCCCCGGGGGGGAGATCCTCACCGGCCAGGCGGACCAAGACCCCCAGTTTGCCGTTGGGGATCACCACTTGGGGCAAGACTTCCCACGACCAGTCGTAGGGGTTGTATTGGAAAAAGTACCTGCCTTCGCGAAGGACCTCTCGCTGAATTCCTTTGGAACCCGGGTCAGTGGCCAACTCCTCCTTGTTGGGAAGATCGGTCCCCGTCTTGCGAAGCAGGACTGCCATGGATCCGGCGGGGACGTCAATGACAAACGATTTGTACGTCGTCGCCAGCATGCCGAAGCCGAACACCGCGAGCCCCGCCAGCCCGGCCAGCCAACGGCCCCGGAAATGATCCCCCGAAACGGGCCCGAGCCTGTCCTGGCGGCCACCTGCCAACCCCGAGTTTGTCCGGGGATTGCCCTCCGATTCCAAAAGAATTTCGGCAGGGAGTTCGGACGAATCGGGAGATTCCCCAGTATTCTGCATGTTTCAACGTCTTTCGGGAAAAGGGAATTTGTCTGAGGCAGCGCCGACCTCCGAACGACGCGGTGAGTCTGAGAGTCGTTCGTCGCCGATTGGAGTTTCTTGACGACATCCCACCGGTTGCCGCTGGTCAGAAGGAGGAACGCAGCTTCCCGCAACGAGGATCAGCGGAGGTCTGGATCTTCATCCGATTTTCACCGCGCTGGTTGGGAAAATCCCGACTGGCTTTGGTGTTGTGTGGTAATGTGTTCAGGGTTTGGCACCCGGTGCTCCACACCGGTACCAACATTTCAGTACGCCACTGAGGTTCCGGACTTCTCTTCCGGGGGTGGCAAACGGCAATTTCAGGAATTGGAGCGACAGGGATTTGGCTTTCGGCACCTGCCGCCAAAACTGGCGTCTCCTGCGAAAAAGCAGCTCAATAATGTGGCGGGCGCTCCGCTTCGGGATCGCGCTGTTCCTCGTCGAGAGAGAGGCGATTCAGACGGTCATCGACCCGGGTCAGAACCTGTTGCAGGCGCGTCAATTGACGCTGCTGATCCAGGACCACGCCATTCAAGGTTTCGAAGTCGCGTTGCAGATGCATCAAGAGCGACTCGAGACGTTCGAGAGAAGAAGCGTCAGCCATCAGATGGAGTCGCGGAAAATGGGGTAATGTGTGCATTTGTTCTCGTGTGTTGGCGGGAAGGGGCCAGACACCGAACGACGTTCAGGCGCGACCCAACTCCCGACGCAGAGCCAGCAGTTCCTCTTCCACGAGTTTCATCCGGGCGGTCTCAGTTGGCGGGTTGTTCGACAAGGACTTCTCCGGCGTGTAGCTCATCGCCGCAAGCATCAACATCCCGCTTTGCAGTTCCGCCTGAAGCCGCAGGGCCTCAGCCAGTCTGGCCTCGACCGCCTTGAGGATGGTCTGCAGGTGCTCGTGGGTGGAACGGGCGGCGACCAACTGCTGTTCAATTCCTGCGAGCAGGTCGAGACATTCCCGCCGCCGCAGCAGTGTCTGGCGTGCGGCTGATTCGTTCCCCGAGACCAACTGTTGTCGGGCTTCGGTTGTCAGCGCTTCCGACTGCCCCTGCCGCTCCGAGAGTTCCGCCAGCAGCCGATCGACAGACTTCTGGGCTCCCGCCACGCTGCGCTGGGCACCTGTCAGTCCGTCACGAATCTCGCTGACAATGCGGGCAATGGCTCCGCGGCGATCGGGAGACTCGGCCAGCAGATCCTCGATGCGGTAGCTGACAATGTCGCTGAGGCGACTGTAGTAGGTCATGAATCGGAACTCCTGGCACAAACCGGTCACACAGAATCTACAACGCAGGAAAGTCGGGGAGGGATCACTCGGTAAACCCCCGGGCCTCAAGTTCTTCCCGAAGTTTTTCCCGGGCCAACCGGAGACGGCTCTTGGTGGTCGCCACACTGGACTCCAGGATTTCCGCGACTTCGGGAAGACTCAGCCCCGCAAAATGGTGCAGGGTGAAGGTCAGCAGTTGCTCTTCGGGCAGCGATGGCAGCAGGGCGTCAACCGCCCGGGTCAGTTCACTGCGATCCGCCGTCTGCACCGGCGAATCTCCCTCATCCGCACTCAGCGTGTCGAGCAGGGGGGTCTCATCCGGTTGCCCCCAGACGGCCTGAACCAGGGCATCGTTGGTGCGCCGGCGGACCGAGTCGATCAACAAATTGCGCGCGACGCGGAACATCCAACCCCGGAAGCGACGTGAGGGACTGTAATCCCACGCCTGGTCGTAGACCTTCAGCAGGGTGTCTTGGGTCAGATCTTCAGAGAGTTGGCGGTCGCGCGTGTTCGAATAGAAGAAGTTGAGCAGTGATTGTTGGTATTTGTTCACCAGCACGGGGAACGCCTGGCGATCACCTTCCTGCAGACGGATCATCAGACCGTCGTCTTCGTCCGCGGTGTCGGTGGTGAGGTTGGGGCTGTTCATGTCGGTTCGCCGCATCCTACCATACATTGTCGTCATGAAAACGGTTCCGGGGTTCCCCCGGGGGGTGGGAGCAGGAATGCAAGTTGAGTTGAGTTACGGAACCCAAGGTCGACTGCCGATTCAGCTCGATCCCCAGCGTCGCTTTGTCGTGCATCGGGGGCCGGTTTCACGGGCAGACCTGCGGATCCGGCTGAAAAAACAATTGACCGCTCCGATTGATTTTCCCCCCCTGGAACAGGCCTGCCTGCCTGACGATCGGGTGGTACTGGCGGTCGATCGCGAGACTCCTTGTCTGGCGGAATTGGTCGCCGGGATCTGGGAGGTGCTGGCACTGCGCGGCGTTCAGCCCGAAAACCTGCTGATTCTGCAACCCCCGGCTGCCAGTGGAGTCTCTCTGACCGATCCCCGGCGACTGCTCCCCGACACGGTCCGCGCACTGGTCGCCTGGAAAGTCCATGATCCGGCCGATCCCAAGCAACAGGCCTACCTCGCGACGACAGCACGCGGGGAACGGATTTACCTGGCCCGGGATCTCGTCGACGCCGAGATGACCATTGCCGTGGGGGCAGTCACTTTTGATCCGCTGTTGGGTTGCCGGGGAACTCATACGGCCTTCTATCCCGGACTTTCCAACGCCGAAACCATCGTCGGTGCGCGTGGCGAGGGACACCGAGAGCTCGACCCTGACGATATCCGCCCATTGCGGCAAACCATCGATGAGGTGGCGTGGTTGCTCGGGACACTCTTCGCGGTGCAGGTCGTCCCAGGGGCGGGGGGAGGGGTTGCCGATGTGTTTGCTGGGGCGAGTGAATCCGTCCTTCGCCGCGGTCGGCAATTGCTCAACGAGTATTGGCGGGTACCGGTGCCCGAGCGGGTGGACTTGGCGGTGGTGGCCATTGATGCGGCTGAAGGAGGGACGACCTGGGACCATGTGGGGGCTGGTCTGGCTTCGGCTCAACGTATTGTCGCCCGGGGGGGGCGCGTGGTCGTGCTCTCGGAACTTGATCGTGAACCGGGACCCGCCCTCGAATTGCTGCGGCAGCAGCAATTCTCCCGGGAATCTCTCGCCCAGGTCCGGCGGTTGGGGACCGACGACATGCTCTCCGCCATGCAGATTGCCAGCGCGGCCGAATGGTCCAGGGTCTTCTTCCTCAGTCGGCTCCCGGGTGATCTGATTGATGACCTTCAGATGGCGCCCCTTGAACACGAACGTGAGGCTTTGAAATTGCTGACCGGTGAAGAGTCGTGTGTGTTCCTGGGAGGGGCACAGCACACCTGGACGGAGATTCGACAGGAATAACCGCGAATCGGCCCAGCAGTATCGCAGCCCTTGGCTCCTCCGAAATGGCGTGCCTCTGTCCGTCGAATGGCTGGCGGCCAGTGGTTCCCGCACCGGCACCCGGTGACATTTTGCTGAGAATCCAGCAGCCTCCCGAGGGAACGGGCGGCGAAATGCGGTGGCGTGCGACCGGGAAAACCGCGAGACTTCAAACGCCGACGTTTTCCTGGAGAGGTCTCAACCATGATGTGTCGACTTGCTGCTCGACTCTCCTGCTTACCCCGGGGGTTGGTCTGCATGACCCTCTGCCTGGAGTTGCTCTGGTGTGGTGTCCCTCATGGCTGGGGGCAGGATTCCCCCGTGCGTGTGACTCCGGAGCAGTTGAGGGGCGAGGTGACCCGTTTGATTCGGGAACTGCGTTCGCCCCAAAAGGTAACCCGAGACCAGGCGGAAAGAAGGCTGCTCTCGTTGGGACCGGGAGCGCTGACCTGGTTCCCGGCGGAGAGCGAGGTGGAATCGGCGGGAGTCCGCGTGGCACTGGCCCGAGTCCGCCAGAGCCTGGAGCAGGAACTTGCGAATCAGGCGACCCGGCCGACCCGACTGGAGTTGAATGGGCGACGATCAATTTCGGAATGGGCGGCGGAAATCACCCGACAGACCGCCAATCGCATTCTGGTCGACCAACTCCCATCGGAAGAGCAGGGGCGGGAAGTGACCTGTGAGCGGTCTCCCGGGGATTTCTGGCCGGAATTTGAAACCTGGGTCCAACTTGCCGGTCTTGCCTGGCAACACGATGCCGAACAGGTCGCCCTGCGTCTTGTGCCGACCGATCCCAGCCGCATTGCTCCACTGCAGGTCAGCCACGTCGGTGCCCATCGGCTCGCATTGGAGACGGCGACCTGGCGCTCCAGAGAGGGGCAGGCTCCGCTGCTGCGGTTGCGCTTGCTGGTGGTGAGCGAGCCTCGCCTGCGGCACCTGTTGTTTCAATGGCGCGAGATGGACCAGACCGTTCATCCCGTGGGGGCTGCCGAGGGAGATGATTTCCCCCGGTTCTCGTCCGCAGGCCGATTCGAGCTTCCCCCGGCTGGAGGACATGCCCACGTGCAACTGGACGTGATTCCCCCGGTTTCACTCCCCGATGGGAAGTGGCAGTGGCGGGGAGAATTGCAGACGACGGTGGTGCCATTGAATCTCCCCGCCCGGTTCGACAATCTGAACCGCCTCGTGGATTCAGAGGCTGCCGAACGCCCGCAGCGCCGTCGGGGCGGCGTGTTGGTCACCCTGGAAGAAGTGGTGCTCCGCCCGGAGACCGATGACACCCAAACCGCCACCATCCGGATTGCCGTCAACTACAACCGCGGGGGGCCCGAATTCGAATCGAACCGTGCATGGCTGCTGCACAACGACGCCTGGCTCGAGACACCGGCTGGTCAGAGGGTCACCCGCGAGTCGACTTCGGATCCCACCTTCCACGCCAACGGAGCGGTCGGGATGAGCTATCGTTTCGGCCCATTCTCCAAGCCCTGGACCAGTGACACGTTTGTCTACAGCGTCCCCGCACAGATCATTGATCTGCCCGTGCGATTCTCTTTAGACTTCGCCCCTCCTCCGATTCCCTGATCGAACCTCCAACCCTGGTGATTGTGCCCATGAATGCCCGCGATGCGATCCAGTTGAATCTCGATATGGCCAACATGGTGTGTTCGGCGTATCTGGGGGATCTCGATGATCGTGATCTGTTGGTGCGTCCGGGAGCCGGCTGCAACCACATTGCCTGGCAACTCGGGCATCTGATCGGGAGTGAGCATGAAATGATGGAACTGGTCAAACCCGGCTCAATGGCTCGTTTGCCTGCAGGCTTCGCTGACCGCCATACCAAGGCCACGTCGCGAATCGACTCCGCCAGCACCTTTCTGTCGAAGGGGGAGTATCTCGACCTGTACCAACGGCAGAGGCAGGGAACGTTGGCTCTGCTGAGGGCCCAGTCCGATGCGGATCTCGATCTGCCCGCCCCCGAGAAGTTCCAGGCCTACTGCAAGAATCGGGGAGACTTGTTCAGCCTGCAGGGGTCGCATTTGATGATGCACGTGGGGCAGTGGGCGGTGGTTCGCCGCAAATTGGGCCGTGCCCCGCTGTTCTGATCCCGTCCCGTTGTGGATCCAGTCCCGAATCTGCCCGGAAGCGCATTCCGGGCAGATCATGGAGAGACTCGCGAGATCTCGCGGTCAATCGTCCGGTTTTTTTCTGCTGGTCCTGGTGTCTCGGGACACTTTGACTCGTGGATTGGGGCGGAGCGATGTGCGCATGTGAGGGCCACCCCCTGGTCCCGCACTTTCAGCGGTGCACCCCGTTGACGATGTTGGGTGGGGTCTGACCCCGATGCACCGCCAGTGCAATTTTCGCCACCGATTCCCTCAGGGTGCGCACGGCCCTGGGGCTGGCCGAAGCGATATGTGAAGCGAGGACCACGTTTGGAAGCGAACGGATGGGATGATCCGCGGGAATGGGTTCAGGGTCGAAGACATCAAGCGATGCCCCAGCGAGTTGCCCATTTCGCAGCGCTTCCAGCAGAGCAACGGGATCGACGAGGTCGCCGCGTCCGACGTTGATCAACAAGCTCCCCGGTTTCATCCGGGACAGTGTCTGAGTGTTGATCATCTTCTTGGTGCTGTCGAGCGATGGACAGTGCAGCGTGACCACGTCCGACTCCGACAGCAGTTCCGGCAAAGGGACCGCGGTCACCGCAGTGCCTCCCACGGGCCCCAGAACCATCAACGGGTCGTGGACGACAACCCGGCAGTCAAAGGGAATGAGCCTGTCGACCACCGCCCGTCCAATTCGTCCGTAGCCTACAACGCCGACCGTCAGGTCTCGCAGGGCCCGCATTCCCGTGAGGGGGACCGACAGGCCCCACCGTCCCTCGGCAATGATGCGATGGTTGGGGAGCACCTGCCGGGTTTGGGCCAGCAGAAAGGCCAGCGTCTGATCGGCCACTTCATTGATGCAGTAATCGGGGATGTTGCAGACGGGGATCCCCTTCTCCCGGGCAGCCACCAGATCGACGTTGTCGACTCCAATTCCATATCGGATGATCACTCTGGCACGCCGCATCGCCTCGATCACCGGGCGCTGCAGCGGGGCAAACTGGGTGATGACCAAATCGGCGTCGGCAACGACCGGGAGCAGCGCATCGACCGTTTTGGCCTGATGCCCCGTCAGCGCGACCCCCTCCGAACTCAGCAGTTGCTCCTCAATCGAGAGGTCGGAGAAGGTGAAGTCGGTGACAATGGCGCGCGACATCGAAGATTCCGGAGTGAATGGAAGAGCGGTGAGCAGCAGACCGGCCGGGAGGGGTGTGTTCCCGGGAACAGGCGGTCTCCGGCGAGTGGTCGGAACCGCACGGTGTTAGCAGGCGGCACAGGCGGATGCAATCGCTCACCAGGCCGCGGTGCAGCCAATCGCCGGCAACCGGTCCGTTTTGCCCGGTCGCGGGCTGGAAAGCCACGGCCTCTCTTGCGAGACTGGGGGCGACGAGTTTGTGGATTGAGGTTGCCTTTCTGCCAGGAACAATGATCTGTCTCCCGCACGCCTGCCTCCTGTGCCGGAGCGGATCCTGGCTGAGTGTTGCCGTCACTCCCAAAGTGCCCTGTTTCATCCGGTTGAACTGTTTGAACCGGTCTGTTTTTGATCGCCGCGAACCCCATGTCCAAGTTTCCCATCAAGCGTGAGCAACTGCCTCCCGGGGGGAATCTGTGCGAGTATTGCACGGCCCTGTGTTGTCACTACTACGCACTTCCCATGGAGACTCCCACCACATGGGATGACTTCGACAACATCCGTTGGTTCATGATCCACGGCACGGTCACTGCGTATGTGCACGATGACGTGTGGTACCTGTGTACGTACCAGGTGTGTCGACACCTGCAGCCCGATCATCGCTGCGGAATTTACGAGACACGGCCGCAGATCTGCCGCGATTACAGCACCCGTCACTGCGACTACGACGACAAGGGACTGCATGACATGCTGTTTGAGACTCCGGAGCAGATCTGGGAGTATGCCGAGGCGATTCTGCCCCCCCGCAAGAAAAAGAAGACTGCTTCCAGTCTGACGGTCGACCTGCCCATCCTGAACTAGCCCATCATCGTGACGAAACCGCTGATCACTCCCGCGACCCTCAAGGGATTTCGCGATTACCTGCCCGCTCCCGCTATGGCCCGCGAGGCGATCATGGAAGTGGCTCGCCGGGTGTACCGCAGTTACGGGTTCTCGCCGATCGATACACCTGCGCTGGAATATACCGAAGTCCTGCTCGGGAAGGGGGGCGAAGAGAGTGACAAACAACTGTTCCGCTTTACCGACAACGGTGGGCGGGATGTGGCCATGCGGTTCGATCTGACCGTTCCGTTTGCCCGCTTCGCGGCCCAGCATCTCAACGACATTGGGGTGCCGTTCAAACGCTATCACCTGGCCTCCGTCTGGAGGGGCGAAAACACCCAGCGCGGCCGCTACCGGGAATTCGTGCAATGCGATTTTGACACCATCGGCACCGATTCCAACGCGGCCGATATCGAAACGCTGCTGGTGATCCACGATCTGTTGTCGGCAATCGGATTCGAGCGATTCCAGATCCGGGTGAACAACCGGCTCGTTCTGAATGGGCTGCTGGAAAAGCTGGGTCTGGCCGATCGCTCGGCGGGTGTGCTGCGGGCCCTCGACAAGCTGCACAAAATTGGCCGCGAGGGAGTCTTGGCGGAACTGTGCGAACGGGTGCAGACCACCGGGGAGCAGGCGGCCCTCGTACTCGACTTCGCGCAATTGTCGGGATCCCCGGCCGAGATTCTGAACAGGCTGGAAGGCATGCTGACGGGCAACGCAACGGGCGAATTGGGTGTAGCCCGGCTGCGGGAATTGTTCGAGGTCGCCACCCACGCCGGGATCCCTCCCCAGCGGGTGGAACTCGATGTGTCGATCGCCCGGGGACTCGATTACTACACCGGAACCATCTACGAAACCTTTCTGACCGATGATCCCAAGATCGGCAGTATCTGCTCGGGAGGACGGTACGACAACCTCGCTGGATTGTTCACTTCGCAGAAACTGCCCGGAGTGGGGGCCAGCCTCGGACTGGATCGGCTGCTGGCGGCCATGGAGAGTTTTGGGATGGTTGCCCAAGCCTCAACACCCGCGCCAGTGCTGGTGACTCAATTCGATGAGACCAAGATTGGGGAATATACCCGCATCGGCCGGTTGCTGCGGCAGGCGGGTCTCAATACCGAGGTATTCCCCGATGCACGCGGGGTCGGCAAGCAGTTGAAATACGCCGACAAAAAAGGTTTTCGCCTGGCAGTGATTGCCGGGTCGGACGAATTTGCCGCGGGTGTCTGGCAGGTCAAGGATTTGCGGGCGGGCAGCCAGAGCCACGTTCCGGAGTCTCAACTCATCGACCACATCCGTACGCTGCTGCAGTCTTCTCCCTGAGGATCTGTCGGTCACGTGGCCGCCGGTGGGGCGACACGCAGCGAGAATCAGGCCCGTGCGCGATGTTGATTAGCGACGTCCAGCAGTACGCAGCAACCGGTAGCGGTCCCGAAGTGACTGGGGATCGCGGGCACGTTGCAAGGCGGTGGTTTCAGTGATCAGCTCGGCCCCCCAGAGCTGGGCCAGATGGGCATCGAATGACTGCATCCCCTCGGCAGCCCCGGTTTCCATGGCGGTGGGGAGCTGCGTGGTTTTGCCCGAGGCAATCAGGTGGGCGACACCATGGTTCACCATCAATACTTCCACCACCGGAACACGGGGGGCCCGGGAGTTGCGGGCGGGGCCATCGGCCAGCAGCAGTTGCTGCGCGATGACCCCGCGGAGCACCAGGGAGAGTTGCTGGCGTACACCCGGTTGCTCGTCGGCTGGAAAGCTTGCGACCAGACGTTCAATCGCGCCCGCCGTATCGGCGGCATGGATCGTGGTAAGCACCAGGTGGCCGGTCTCGGCGGCGGAGAGGGCGGCCCGCATGGTGGGCAGATCGCGAATCTCTCCCAGCAGAATCACGTCCGGGTCCTGCCGCAGGGCCGACACCAGTCCGTCATGAAAATCCTCCGCATCCGCTCCCATCTGCCGTTGGCTGACAAGACAGGCCTGCGGGGGATGCAAATATTCGATCGGATCTTCCAGGGTGATGATGTGACCCCGGCGGGTTTGGTTGATCTGATCGATCAGGGCCGCGAGAGTGGTGCTCTTGCCAGCCCCCGTGGGGCCGGCCACCAGGATCAGGCCGTCGTGCAGGTGGCAGAGATGATACAGGTCGAGTGGCAGTCCCAGTTCGGCCAGACTGTGAAACCGGTGTTCAAGACGACGCAGAGCGACGGCCCACTCATTCCGCCGAAGAAAGACGTTGAAGCGAAAGCGAACGTCACCCGGTCCAGTGATGGCACCATCCACAGATCCGCGATCAGGCAGTGCACCGCGTCTGGCCTGGAGAAGAAGTTCGCAGGCCAACGCGCGGAGAGGGACAGCCTCGAGCGGGGCGGCCTGGCGATCGGGGCCCAGTTCTCCGTGGACCCGATAATACGGTGGTAATCCCGGGGCGAGATGAATGTCGGACGCTCCCAGATCGAGTCCCCGGCGCAGTACTGTCTGCAGGGAATCGCATGCCACAGGCTCGGAGATTCGATCGGTTTCCACGGAAGGTTCGTGCATCTTGCGGCGGGTTGAACAAAATCCGTGGTGGCCCCTGTGATGTGTGACTCGCCGATCTTCAAGGCCGTCAGGAAGAGGCTGATTTTCCGGGTTTGGAGTCGGGTGAGTCAGCCGGCGGCGGGTTCCCTGTCCCCGGGGTGGACGGCGGCTCATCAGGCGGAGAGAGCTCGCGAACCTTCCCCTGATGCTTGGCCGCCAGCTGCGGGTCGTGGACGATCTCGGCGTAGTATTGAGCCAGAGAGCGATGGGTCTTGAGATGATCGGGATCGAACATCAGAGCGGTAGCCATCCAGTCGGCTCCCTCGCGGTGGAGCCCCTGATCCATCAGAATCTGACCCGCCTCCCAACGCAGATCGGGCTGGTTGGGTTGCGAGGCCAGGATGATGGTGATGTCGGTCAGTCGGGTGAACTGCTCGTCGAGTTTTTTCGAGGCCTGAAACATCTTCTCGGCCTCGGCCTGCTTTCCATCGGAGGCGAATGCCAAGCCGAGGGTATACATGGCTGTGCTGTTGTGCGGTTCCGCAGCGACCACCCGATTCAAAAGATCAATCGCTTCGGGTAGTTGTCGGCGTTCCATGAGGATCTGGCCAAGCTGCATCCAAACGCCCGACTTTTGATCATCGCTGAGTTCACGCTGTTCGAGGGCCCGCAGGCGAGCTTCGGCCGCATCGGGTTCGGACAGCCGGCGTTCGCACTCGGCCAGACCCAGAATAGCCCCAACGTCATCCGGGCGTTGGGCGAGGCATCGATCGAATCCCTCCCGGGCGGCATCGACACTGTTGAGGTGAGACATCTGCACGCGGGCAATCGAGAGACGGGCCTCGTAATGCTGGGGGTTGTATTTGAGGATTCCCTGATACTCCGCAACCGCCTGTTCCCACTTGTCCATTTTTTCCCAGATTCCCGCTCGCCAGAGGCGGGGCTCGGCATCCTGGGGACGCCAATCGATCCAGAAGTTGAGAGTCCGCTGGGCATCGAGAAATCGATACGCATGCAGATACCCCTTCGAGAGCGCCTCGTAGAGTTCGTAGGCGAACGGATCGCTGTTGTTGCGGGCGATCAATTGCTCCAGCGTCGGACCCGGTTGATCAAAACGCCCCCCCTGAAACATTCCCAGCTGGACCTGTTCCTCAATTTCCCGCGCCGGCCATCCAGTCGCCTGGGCCTGCCGAAACATGGCAAATGCCGGTTTCAGTTCTCCATTCCGACGCAGGGCGCGGCCCAGTTGAAACAGCAGCTCAGCTCGTTCGGGACGCTCCATTCCTTCGAGAGAACGCAAAACGGCCAAGGCCTCGCGGACTCGGGACGAATCTCCCAGATCCAGCAAGGCCTTGGCCGAAGTCAATTTCCACGAGACATACAACGGACGCCACTGAACAGCGCCCCAAAGCAAGGCCATTCCGGCCAGTGCGGCACTCCAGCGCAGCACACGGTTCGACGGCCGGTACATGACCGATACCTCCGGGTCAGTCAGTCAACTCAATCGCGAAGTTGTTGCTTTCCTTCTTCACTTCGAGAGTCAGCGGGGTCGAATCCGACTTGCCGTACTTGGCGGGGAGCAGAGAGCCTTTCTCCTGCGCCTGAAGGGCCGCCTGCAGCTTCCCCTCCATCGCCAGCTTCTGCATGTCTTCCGGTTTCATGTCGACCGCCAGCGCGCTCCCGGAAGCACTCGAATCCATAAGAGACACGGTCACTTTGCACGGGCCAGCCGCCACGCCGGCGTCCGATCCCGACTTCATCGTGAACTTCCCCGACGAGTCGGTCGAGGCGATGGCAATCGCCCCTTCTTTCTCCGGAATGAAGGTGATCCGTGCTCCGGCCAAGGGCTTGCCCTGGTAGGTCACGGTGCCGACGACCGGGAACAGAGCGGGGCCGGAGTTGCCACTGCCGCATCCGGCAAACCCGATTGCCAACAGCAACACGGCGGAGATCCGCGTCAGGAACAAGATGCTTTTCATGGTTGATTCATCTTCAGACTAAGAAACAAATCGCCCGCCCTCCAGAGGAAGACGGGCGATCGGGAAGAACAATGTCTATCAGAACTGCAGGCTCCGTGGGAGCAACCCCACAGGACCACGCCCTGATTAGAACTCACCCAAGGTCATGTTGTCGCCACGGCCTCCCAGACCCTGGTAGGTCTGGTGGTTGATGTTCTCGCTGATGAACCGCACGGTGCTGTCGGCGAAGAGGAAGTGGGCGCCACCAGTATGCCGCGACCGGAATCCGTGAGAGATGTTCCAGTTGCTCTTGGCGGTACAGGAGGGCCAGCGAATCTGGGTCGGCGCTTTGCGGTCGCACGTCGTCATGTCGTTGATCACGACCGCGGTCGAAGCGTGAGTGTTGCTGTGTCCGTTGTACAACCACCAGCCAGCCGTGTGATCTGAGCAGTCTGGCAGGGTCTCTCCGACGGCAATCGTGTTCGATGTTCCGTCGGTGATGTCGGCCAGCTTGATGGTGCAGCCCAAGCGGCTGAACAGACCCGACAGATTGGCGGGATTCGTGGTGTCGGCGAAGTGGTTGTTGCCGGCGGGCAACGGCTGAATGAACTGCAGGTAAGGATTGCAGGCACCGTCGACCGAGTTGAAACGCTGCGATCCAGGCGAACCGGTGTAGTTCGACTGGGCCCAGCCGCCAATCTTGTCGTTTTCGCCGATGTCAGACGGGCATCGGGCGTAGGGCATCTGGTGATCGCGGGCGGGACGGCCATCCGAAAGGATCTGGGTGGGCACAAACCCGGGGGGATTGCCCGGTTCATACCGCGACGCCGGCAAGGCGGTCTTCCAGTCCAACTCGTTGTAAATGGCGCTGTTGTCCATGAACGGCAGACACCGCACCTGCCAACCAACGCAGGCGTTGGTCTGCCAGGTGGGGGTGCTCCCCTGATTGGGACCCCAGAAGGTGCCGGCGATGGGCAACGCACTGTAGGTGTCGTGGTAGTTGTGAATCGCCAGGCCGAACTGCTTCAGGTTGTTTTTGCACTGCGTGCGCCGTGCCGCTTCCCGAGCCTGCTGAACCGCTGGCAGCAGCAATGCCACCAGAATGCCGATGATCGCAATCACGACCAGCAGCTCAATCAGCGTGAACCCGAGCCGCGCTCTTCTCCGAACGTTGCTCATGTGGAACTCCTCACAAACTGAGGGAACAAGAACCGCAACCCGCCAAAAACGGCGGAACAAAACACAGAACAAAAACTGCAACTCTCCGGCATTGAAAATTAACGTCGACAGAAACCGAAGTCAAGAATCTAAGAATTCAACCTCACCGCCAAGAAGCGGAAAAAGTGCACCCTGCGTAATCGGAGATCCCTGTCGTTCTTCCTGCACGCTCCCACGAAGTTTTCGAGTTTTGAAGTGAAAGCATCCACCCGTCACTTCTCAACACTCCTGTGAACCGTCGCCGCTTCTCGCGGATTCACATAAGTTGAGCGTAGACATGAAGTCACGATTTCAAATCGCAACACGCCCCCTCCGCGAGCCTGGTCCGCAATGCCTCTGAACTCCCCGTCTTCCTCGGACTCTTCCGCAGGGCCGGTGCAACCCGGTTTCCTCCAGCGTTTGGCCTTGGTTGGGGGATTGGTGGTTCTTTTGGGGTTGGGTTGGAAAGGTTGGTCCGCCTGGCGAAAACAACCAGCTCCCGGGAAGCCGACTGTCACTGTTGAGACGTCCACCGAAGAAACGGATGTCAACCCTGGGTATATTGGCGCCCAATCCTGTGCGGAATGCCATCAGACGCGAGTCGAAGAGTGTCTCGCCAGTCCCCACTTTCGAACATGCCGCACTCCTCAGGCGGGTGAACTTCCGGACACATTCAATGCCGAAGCCGGGAGCTACCTGGCCCGCTCGGCTGGAGTGCAGTTCGACATGCGACAGGTTGGGAACAGTTTCTATCAGCGGAGCCGGTACGCGACCCCCCAGGGGCCCAAGCAGTCCGAGACTTCGATTGATCTGGTTCTGGGAGCAGGCAAGGCAGATGATGTCTATCTCTCCTGGCGCGATGATGGAGCATTATTCGAACTCCCTGTGGCTTGGCTTTGGCCAACCAGACAGTGGGCTTCGAGTCATTTTTGCACCCCGTTTGGAGAAGGTGATTTTGCCCGCAACATGACTGTCCGGTGTATGGAATGTCATACCACCTGGATGGAGCATGCTCCTGGTACAAATCTGTTTCGAAAGGAAGGGGCTCTGTTGGGAGTCACGTGCGAACGTTGCCACGGACCCGGGAAAGAGCATGCCGATTACCACAGGCTGAATCCCGGTCACTCGGCCGCGCACATTCTCAATCCGATCAGTCTGGACCGGGAACTGTTGATTGAGGTCTGCACGCAGTGTCACAGCAATGCCATTACCCATCGACAGCCACCCTACAGCCATCGGCCGGGAACGCCCCTGGCCGATTCCTATCGCACCCATCAAATCGCCCATTCCGAAAATGATCATGTGGCCGATCAGATCACGCATTTGAGAAAAAGCCGGTGCTTTCAGCAGGATGAGTCACTGACCTGTATCACTTGCCATGATCCGCATCAGCGGGAATCCTCGGCACCCGCGTCTGCGGCCTGTGCCAAATGTCATCAGACATCCGATTGCCGTCAGTTGCCCTCTCTGCCCGAGGCATTGCAGTCGAAATGTGTTGACTGTCACATGCCGAACCGTCTGAAGATCAACGTCAAGTTTGAGGTGGAAGGAGACAACTTTGTTCCACCCATTCGTCGGTCCCAGCATCGAATCGGAATTGACGAGGTGGCCCGGGATGAAGTGCTCTGGAACTGGCACCGGCAGCAGAACACTGCGGAGAGTCAGGCGGAGACAACCCGTTTGGCAGACCGCCTTGTCAACCACTGGTTGACCGAGGCCGAGGCCCGCGCGGGGGAGAAGCGGTTCATGGCGGCGATTGCCGCCGTTCGTGAATCCCTGGTGATCGGCGAGACGCCGAAGGCCCGCGAGATGCTGGGACAACTGGTGGAGGCACAGGAACTGCTGTATCTGGAATGGGCTCGCGCCCTCGATCAGATTTTGAAGAACAAGCCCGAAGAGGCCCAAAAGACTCTCGAGAAGCTACTGGCGATCGATCCGGCGAATGCCGACTACCATGCCAAATTGGGCACCGTGCTGGTCATTCTGGGCAAGCCTCAAGAAGCGATTCCCCATCTGGTCCGGGTCGCGGAACTCGATCCCAACAATGCCTCGGGACTGGGGGTGTTGGGCCGCATCGCCTACGGCAACCAGAAATATGATGCGGCTCTCGAGCAATGGGAACAGGCGGCCGAAATCGAACCGCTGCTGCCTCAATTGCAATATGACATCGGTCTGGCTTTGCTGGAGTTGAAGCGTCCGCGGGAAGCCATTGAGCGGTTCGAGCGGGCAGCCAGCATGGATTCCGATCGTCCAGATATCCTGATCGCGCTCGCCGAGGCGTTCGCAGCCAACGGGGACTGGGAAAAATCAATCGAAACCGCGACCCAGGCAGGGGAGCTGACCGAAGGGGGAGATGTCGAACAGTCCAAGAGGGTGTTTGAGTGGGTCGAGAGCCTCAAGGAACGGGCGACCCAGGTTCAACAGGGGGGCAAACGGGCGCCACGTTAAACTGGTTCGCCAATGTTCGCGATGTCTTGCGCGGAATCGGTGACGATGGACTCCCGCGGAGTGGGGGCGGGATTGCTCTGGTAACCCGCTCAGGGGGGAGGCGAACCCGGGTCGAAGATCCGCCCTGCAAGTCGAATTGCGCCAGCACTGGAATTCCGTGCGTCTGTCGAATGTCCGGAATTGCCGGTGGAGAGCCCAGGGGTGGGCTCGTGTCCGGAGGTGGAACGGTCAGTGCGTGGGGGCTGAACCGGAATGCTTCAGGACACTTCGGCCGACCACACCCCCCAACAGCAATCCACCGAGCAAGCACCACCCCAGCTTGTTTCCGAATCCCTGGGGAATCACTCCCGCTGTGTCGGTCGTGTGGATCATGGAGGCGATCAATGGGAAACTCAGTAGCAGGATCAAAGCTGCCAGGGCGGCGGCACCTGCCAGCTGGACCGGTCGGCCTCGAGTCCCCACGACCGCCCAGACCGACAGTCCAATCGCCGCCGCAATTCCCAGCCAGGTGGGAAACTGGTGAGACATCACATGCAACTGACTCTTGATCGGGTCGGGTTGGCCCATCGAATCCAGCGTGTTCCAGTTTTTCAGTCCCTCCAGCGCCTGCAGGGAAACCAGGGCTCCCGCAGCGGAGAACAGCCCGCCCAGAATGAACCCGGCCACCAGACCACGGACGGCTCCCCGTACGCCTGCCAGACTGGCACCAATCGCCAGCGAGATCGCACCCGCCAGCGAGGCTCCCATGCAGCCGAGAGCGAGCGGGGAGTTGCTGTGAGCGGCACGCCGCTGCTCGTTCAGGATTCGGGCCATCTGCTCGGGATTGAAGATTCCCTGAGCGCCCTTCAGATCCTCGGGAACGATCACGGGGAAATAAGCCTCAAACCTGTTCAGTAGCCAGGCACCGAGCAGTCCTCCCAGTACTCCCAGAGCGAGATAGACCGGCAGCCATAGGGCCGGGGCTTTGGCTGTGGTGGAGGAAGAGTTCTTTGTGCTGGACTGCGACATGGAGAAACACCCGAAGTGAAAGCTCGCAAAAGGGAGTTGCGGGAGCATCTCACAGCATGTGACCTGTGACAAGTGTTGGGAGCCGGTCCAGGTGGACTGCAGGGGATGCAATTTCCAGAGCTGTAAGGCAGTGGGGATCCCATCGGCCGACTGCCGCTGATCGAAGGGATGGATACAATACCTTGAGTCGCGCCGCACCTGTACCCGTTTCCGAGTTCCCTGGCTGATTCTGTGCCGTGATGCCCACGTCCAATTCCCTGCTCAAGTCTGCTGCGGTGACCAAACGTCACAGTTTTCTCCTGCTGGGCTGCCTGTGCTTGATGATCGACAGAGGGGGGGCAGCAGCAGGCCAGGACCTGGAAGCCCGGTTCTCGCATCGCGCCCGGGTCAAGCTGGACTTCGCGCATCGCGACAGCGAGCATCCGGTGCGGATTATCCTGCCGCCCGAGGTTCAGGCCCTGGCCCGCCCGGATCTGGGCGATCTGCGGTTGCTGGCGAAGGCCCCCGCGCAAGCTCCCCAGGAGATCCCGTTTCGGCTCGCTCTTCCCCGTGATCGTGAGGTCATTGAAGAGCACCCCGTCGAGTGGAGCCCGCTGCCGCCCTCGGCCCGAGGGCCGCAATGGCTGGTGAAAACTGCGGAGCCCCCACCGTTGGCCAACGGACTGATCCTGCAGGTCGATGACTCGCATCGGAACAACCGCCACGCGGTTCGTGTGTGGGGAGCCACGTCGGCGGACGCCGAAGATTGGACCTTGTTGACCGATCAGGGGCTGTGGCTCGATCTGTCCCAACCGGGCCGACGCAAGACACTCAGCCGCGTTTCCTTTTCACCGGCGAAGTACGCCTGTTACCGGGTGGAGGTGACGTGCCCCGAAGACGGACCCGTCCCGCCATTGCGTCAGATTCGACTGCTCAATCGGTCCGAGGTCCGGGCTCCGCACCATGAGTTCCCCGCGCCCATTCAGTCAACGTCACGCGACGGCAAATCGGGGGAACTCACCATCACGTGTGCCATTCCCCATGTGGGCCTTCCGTTGCAAGCAGTGCATTTCGAGGTTCTGTCTGCCGGAGACTACCTGGTGACCGCTCGAGTCTCGACTTCCTCCTCACCGGATCGGCCCGGACCGGTTGTGGGCTCGGGAGACTTGTACCAGTTTTCGAGCAATGGCATCTCGCAAGTGGAACCGTGGGTCAAATGCCAGGGAACGACGGAAGCGTGGTTGCATGTCGTGCTGGAAGCCGACCCAGAGATCCCTCTCGAAGTCACTGAGGTGACCACCATCGTCAGCGAGCGGGGTGTCCTGTTTGATCCGGAAGCCTTGCCCACTCGACCCGATGAGCACCTCAGCCTCTATCTCGGGAATCGGGAACTGCAATCGCCAGCCCCCCAGTCGGCTCCACTCGACGACCCCACCGTCTGGGCTGCACTCCCCAGCCTGCATCTTGAGTCGCCCGTCGCCAACCCGGCTTTTCGTCCCCAGGAGGGGGAGAGTCCGGGACCGCTGATGCAAACCCCGACGAAAAGTGGCGAACAAACCACTCGCCGGTGGGGATTGCCACTTGTCGTGGCCGGGTTGGGATTGATCGGCTGGAGCCTGTTGCGTCGGCGTCGCGCGACGCTCAAATGACCAGCACCAGGTGACGAGGTCGGGATGCGATGTTGCCCGCTGGTTGCAG
>JBKDUK010000049.1:0-36889 GCA_046339535.1 Planctomycetaceae bacterium
GCGATCGGCGATCCCTGGTCGAGATGATCGACAAACCGGTAGACGCCGTCGGGGATGCGGGCGAGGGCCTGACGCATCTTCTGTTCGGCCGCCGCCTGGATATGTCCCATGTAGGCCTCGACCACGGGCAGCGTGTACCGCTCGACCAGTTGCAGCAGCTGCTGAACCCCGCTCTGATTGGCCGCCGCCTGGGCCGCAACATCGGCCAGATTGTCGCGCACCGACCGGGTGGGGTAGGGGCCCGACAACAGCAGTTGCCGCAGTTCGTCTTCCCGCGAACGGCCGGCGTCCACCAGCTTGAAGTTCCGGATCAGGACCCCTTCTTCGGCCAGGTTCCGCGAGAAGGGGGGCATGCTGCCGGGAACGATGCCTCCGATCTCGGCATGATGAGCGCGGCTGGCGGTGAAGAACACCAGCCGACCGGAGGCCGCGTCATGTACCGGCGTGATGACTGTGACATCGGGCAGGTGCGATCCGCCGCGATACGGGTCGTTGGTGACGAACACATCGCCGGGGGCAATCTGGGGATTGTCGGCGATGATCCGCCGGACGGTCTCTCCCATGGCTCCCAGGTGGACCGGGATGTGCGGGGCGTTGACCACCAGCTGGCCCCGGGAATCGAACACGGCGCAGCTGAAGTCGAGCCGCTCCTTCACATTGGTGGAGAACGACGTCCGCTGCAGGGTGATGCCCATCTGTTCGGCGATGGAGGCGAACAGATTGTTGAAGATTTCGAGCTGGACGGGGTCGGACTCGGTGGAGACCCGGGTCTTGCCAATGGTTCCCAGGTCGGTCAGCAGGATCTCACCCCGCGGGAGAATGCGGGCTTCGAATCCCGGTTCGACCACGACGGTTGAGGTTGGCTCGCAGAGAATTGCAGGCCCGTGGATGCGGTCGCCGGGATGGAGCTGGGCCCGGGTGAAGACCGCCGTCTCGAGCGACTGCCCGCCGAACCAGGCGGTGGTGGTTTCGGTGGGGGCGGGGCGGCGTTCGACCTCGGCCCGCACTGGCTCTTCCGGTTGCGGAGTCCGTCCCGTGGCCGCCACCCGCGCGGCGACAATCTCGACCCCGCGGGTTTCGTGCCGGTAGCCGTACAACTGCTGATGCAGCGCGTGGTACCGGGCGGCATAGTCGAACCCCGTCTGGGGGCGGCCGTCGACGATGGGGCAGGGGACGTTGATCGTGGCCTCGACCCCCTGGTAGCGGAGGTCGAGCGACCGCTGCTCGGGCTGAATTTCGCCGGCGGGGATCCCCTCGGCGAGAATCTCGTTGCGGGCCAGTGTCGACAATTCCTCGAACAGGGGCTCCAGGCGGGCCGCCTCAGCGGGGGACCAGGGGCGCAGGACTCCCTGTTCGCCAAACCGTCGTACATCGGCCAGGCCGATTCCGAAGGCGCTCAACAATCCGGACAAGGGGTGTGACAAGACCCGGGAAATGCCGAGTTCGCGGGCGATGGCGCAGGCGTGCTGCGCACCGGCACCGCCAAAGGTCACCAGCACGTAGTCGCGGGGGTCGTAACCCCGGGCGACCGAGATGTTGCGGATCGCCCGGATCATGTTGGCGTTGGCGACCCGGACAAACCCTTCCGCCAGTTCGACCGGGGTGTACTGCCTGGCGCCGCTGCCGGCGATCTGCTGACAGAGCTGCTCCAGCCGGCGCTCGACTGCTTTCACATCCAGCGGAAACGGGAAGTGCCGGGGGATCACCCGGCCGAGATACAGATTGACGTCGGTCACGGTCAGGGGACCGCCCCGGCCGTAACAGGCGGGGCCGGGGTTGGCACCGGCACTCTCGGGACCCACCACGAGCTTCACCCCGTCGAAGTGGCAGATGCTGCCGCCGCCGGCGGCCACGGTCTCGATCGCGAGCATCGGAGCCACCACCCGCACCCCCGCCTTGCGGGTCTCGTATTCGAGGTCGTACTGACCATCGAATCGGGAGACGTCGGTGCTGGTTCCCCCCATGTCGAAGCCGATTGATTTTTCGAAACCGGCCCGCTGGGCGACTCGCGAGAAACCGATCACGCCTCCCGCCGGGCCTGAGAGAATGCTGTCCTTTCCCACGAAGTGTTCGGCTTCGACCAGACCGCCGGCCGAAGTCATGAGCCGCAGGTGACTGCCTGGCAGAGACCCTCGCAGGGTCTGCACGTAACGCCGAAGGATTGGATTCAGATAGGCGTCGACAACCGTGGTGTCGCCACGCGACACAATCTTGATCAGCGGGGCCAGCCGGCTGGAGCGGCTGATCTCGGTGAATCCCGCCTCGCGGGCGAGTTCTTCGACCAGCAGTTCATGCGTGGGATTGGCGAAGGCGTGCAGCAGGCAGATCCCCACCGATTCCACACCGGTCGACTTGAGCTCGTGCAATTGCCGTAGAACCGCCGTGCGGTCGGGAGCCCGCAAAACACTTCCCTGCGCATCGAGGCGTTCGTCAATCTCCAGAACCCGTTCGAACACCGGGGTCGGTTTTCTGATCTCGAGATCGAACAGCCGGGGACGGTCCTGATTGGCGATGAGCAGAACATCGGCGAATCCGCGGGTGGTAATGAACGCGGTCCGCGCTCCCCGGCGTGTCAGCAGGGCGTTGGTTCCCCGCGTCGTTCCCAACCGCACAGCCACCGGGGGGAGCGGCTGGTCGAGTCGCCTCCCCAGCACGCGACGAATGGCCAGCGTGGGGGCCTCCTCTCCCGAGACCAGCTCGTAGCCGGCCGGCAGGTCGACCGGCGGGATGACCGCCGCGCAGGTGAGCAGCCCTTTGCGGTGGTCGAATGCCGTGATGCGGGTGGCGAGGCAGGGAGAACCGTCGGAGTCGAGCAGCCGCAGTTCGCACCCCACCCAGAAATCCGGCGGATCACCGCGGCGTCCGGGATCGAGCAGGCGATTGGTCCCCTGGATCTCGGCGACCTGGCCTTTGGTCACCCCGGAACTGAGAACCTTGCACTGGACGAGTTCGCCGGTGGGGCCGCGGGCGATGCAGTCGGTGAAGGTTCCGCCAACGTCGATCCAGAATTCCCAGGAAGCCATGGAGAGAGAAAAAACCTGTGGGGAGAGGAGGACGGGGCCAGCTGTGCGGCCAGGGCGGCAAGAAGGTTTGTCGCGTACCGCAGCGAAGAGTCCGGAGTATAGAGAGACGCGCGGGGACAGGCGAAGCAGGGGCTACCGCTGCTGCCACTCTTCAATCTGCTCGACCAGCCGCTCTTTCTCGTCGTGCCGGGCCCAGACGGGCTCGCCCCCATCGAGCACGATCTCATAGAGCCCTTCACAGTTGCATTCGGGCTCACCGCAAAAGTGGGGGGTGGCAGCCACCCAGAGCACCCGATAGAGGGGAATCAGCTTGTCGTCAATGCGGCAGAAGATGCTCACGGCACGGACCTGTCTGATTTGGGACGAGCACGCTTTGCGGAACGGGGCGTCTTTCGCCCGGGCTGTGTGGCCGAGGAGAGTTGCCGCAGGCGGGCCTCGAGCGGCATGCGGAAAGCCGTGGTCGCGAAGCGGGGCCACAACTCGAAGAAACGTTCGCGGGCTGCGGCTGCCCGGTCGGCATGCACCCGGGCCACAAACCGCAGCCCCGCCGACAATTCCTTCCAGGAAAACAGCCCCTGGGGTTTGTGATCCCAACTGGACCGCAGACGTTTCCGTTTCCAGCGTTGCCGAACTGCCGCCAACTGCTCCCCGGCCACCTGGGCGTCGTGGCAGGTTCCCAATTCGTCCTGCACCGCGACCAGTTGAGGGGCGAGAAGCGAGCTGTATCCGGGTTCCAGCAGGGGTTCAAAAAGTTCACAGGCGTAGCGCAGTTTCTTGCCGGCGATCCGCAGTCGGTGCAGTTCGGCAGGCGAAGAATTCGGGCCGGGAGCCTGGTCGCACACGTCCTGCAACAGTCCCGTCAGCAGTGGCAGGGCTGTCTCCTCCAGGTGGCCGCACGGGTCAGGCGTGCGTTCCCGCAGCAGTTCGAGATGGGCGAGCACATCGGCGCATCGACGTGCGAGTTTTTTTTGCCGCCGGGCCAGCCCATCGAGCAGATCCGGCTGCAGTCTCTCGCGACGGATCGTGGCCCGTTCGTAGAGCAGATCGATCACCGCCAGGTCGCGGGTATCGACCTCCCCCAGCAGTTGTTCGTAAAAGGCGCGTTCGATGTCGAGATCGCGGGCTGGTCCACAAACCCGCCGCAATTTTTTGAGCTGCCGCAACAAGGGCCGACGCAGGTCCGACGGGATCAGCCCGCCCAACAGATCGACGGCGGTGGCACAGCGTCGGGTTGCGACCCGCAATTGGTGAATGGGCTCGGGATCATCGATTCGGGACGCCAGAGACTGTTCCAGAGTCACCTGCAGTCGCTCGAAGCGAGGGGGAAGCAACAGAGTCGCGGACTGCACCAAAGGCTGTGCTGCTGTCAGCGATTCTTCAGCAGGGTTTGCCTTGGGGGATTTCACTCGCGGCGACATGTGGTTCACATCCCGAGACACAACAGACAGGGGAGACGTGCGGACTCGCACGCCTCCCCCGAAGCATATCGCATTTCCCGTCGAGAGTGCTATTTCCCCCGATCTCCCGCCTGGCGATCATTCTCTCTGACCAGTCTGCCGACGGGAAACGTCGGTGGGAATTCGACCTGCCCGCCCCCGCACCAGAGGGGGGGTTACGGGGCCCGCAGCGGATCGATTCACTGCCGAGATCGCCTGCAGCAGCGGAAGATCGGCCGAGGTTCCCTGGGTCGTTTCATCTCCCGGCACAGAGATGTCGGGGGTGACCCCCTGGCCCGCCATTTCACGCCCCTGGGGGGAGTAAAACTGGGCGGTCGTCAGCCGGAGAGAGACCCCCGCTGTCTGCAGGGGAAACAGCGTCTGTACGGTTCCCTTGCCGTAGGTCGGTGTTCCGACAACCACCCCCCGGTTGTTCTCCTGGATCGCCGCCGCGAGAATTTCGCTGGCGCTGGCACTGTCTCCATCGACCAGCACGGCGAGGGGAAGATTCCAGGTCGCTCCCTCCGCTCCTGATTCGGTGGTGTTGTCTTCGCGGGTCCGCCCGCGGGTGGAGACCACGGTTCCCTCTTTGACAAACATCCGGCCAATTTCGATCGCGGTCGTCAGCAGGCCTCCCGGGTTTCCCCGCAGGTCGAAGACCAGGTTTCGCATCCCCTGGTTTGCCAGGGTCTGCAGCGCCTGTTGGACCTCCTGGGTGCTGGTGGACGAGAAGGTGTCGAGACGCACGTAGGCGGTTTCAGCAGTCAGCATGCGGGCCTCGGAGACCGAACGGACTTCCAGTCGCTGCCGGGGAACGGCAACGGCAGCCGCCGGAGCATTGGATCGCATCACAGTCAGGGTCACCTGGGTTCCCTCGGGGCCGGTGATCAGCGCGGTACTGCTGTTGAGATCGCGCCCCGCCAGAGGTTGTCCATCGACCGAGACGATCATGTCTTGCGGCTGCAGGCCCGCCTGGCGAGCCGGGCTGCCCGGGAGCGTGCGCACAATTCGCAATCCTTCCGGGGCCACCTGCACCTGGACTCCAATACCCACCGCGGGGGCCGAGAAGTTCTCATTGGAGCCCGACCGCGTGGCCGGGGGGACGACCGCTGAGAACTGATCGAGAGACTCGATGGCTCCATACTCGAATTCGAGCGCCACGAGGACCGGGTTGAGCCCCAGATCCTGTTGTGCCGAAAGCATCACCGCCTGCAGCAACCGGGTCGCCTCAGCCGGAGTCTGGAGCGAGGACTGCTGGAAGATCTGCACCAGAGATTGCTCGAAGGGGGACATTTGCCGGGGATCCACAGCGAGCCGTGCTCCCTGCTGGAAAGTGGGGTTCCGCAACGCTTCCACGAGGTTGAAGAGTCCCCGCTGGACGAGTCGTGAAGGAGGAGGGGGATCGAGGTGCCGGGCGGCGATCAATTCGAGTGTCTCCTGGTACAGCGTCAGGCACTGCTGTGCCGAAATCGTCGATGCGAACTGCAGGACCTGAGGGTCGGAGTAGCGACGCGAAATCAGCTCCTGGGCGGGAGCGAGGTGACCTCGCCAGGGGGGTTCTGTGGAATCGCCCCGCGGTGACGGATTCCATTCGGGGTTCTGGTCGGCAGGAAGGGGGGGCTCAGGAAAGGCGGGGCCACGGCTTCGAAAGCGTCGCAGCCCCTGACCATCCCGCGACTCGAAGGAACCCAGGCCGAAGCTGTCGACGTCCGCCGGGTCGCGATTGAGCTGGGGAGCATCCCACCGCGGGGCGGGTCGGCGATCGTCTGCGTCGAACGCGTCTTCCCGGATCACGCGCAGCGTCGCGCCACCGCGGGGAGTCCGGGACTCGTCCCGCAACAGTCGGCGTGGCGTGTTCTCATCCTCCCGCAGCAGCGAGAACCCACGGGAGTGTTCCATTCCTCGGCTCTGCCGTCCCGATTGGGCGAAGAGCGGAGGAGAGACCAGTCCACAGCCCAGGGAGGCCAATCCCAGGCAGAGCAAACGGGACAACCAACGATGGGAAACAAGCAGGGGAGCGCACATGGCGGTGATCCGGTCGAGGCAGAAGAGATGGCCGAGGTGGATCGAAGGGGAGGTGTCTGCTGGTCGACGGTCAGTTGCGCTGGGGAGATCGAAGCTGCAGCGCAGGGCCGTCCGCACCGGTGGGGGCCACCCGCAGGGCCCGCAGCATCGCGGCCAAGGGGGCGGTGGTGGAGACCATGGGGGAGATTTGGGATGCGGAGACTTGGGATACGGAGCGGGGTTCCGAGGTCGGAGAGGACTCGGTCGCGGGCCGGCATTGCTCCTCGATGACCGTGACTTCCTGCTGATAGGCGTCGGGCACTGGCAGTTGGTCCAGCGACTGGTGTGCCGGGCCCGATTCGCGACCGGCTCCCTTCACCTCGCCCCGCATCACACGGACGCTGCTGGGCGCATCAATCCCAATTCGCACCACGCCATTCCGCATGTGCAGCACCTTGATGACAATCTCTTCACCAATCAGAATCGTTTCCGCTTTCTTCCGGGCCAAGACAAGCATGTTCACACTCCAGATTGCTGATTTTGACGGGTTCAACCCGGTGCTCCCGTCGTCGTATTGACTTCGGTGGAGCACGGCAGGAGATCAATGCAGAGTGCATGCCAAAGCTGAGGAATCCCGATGCGGATTCCATAAGATATTATTGCATATGCTCTTGTGTTGTTGTTGCCGTCCAGGGTGCTTCTGGGACTGGGACCACAACGCGAAATTGGTCTTGGGTTGTACCAGGTGTTGTAAAAAAGATCTTCAAATTCTTGGGTATGTCATCTGATAGACCAGGTGGCCGCGAGCTATCGCGCTTTCCGGAGTAGTCCAGAGGAATGAGCCAGACGCGTCCCAGAGTCAGATAGTCATAATGGAGGGGGTGCAGAGAACGGCTGGGCTTGGGTGAGCGCCTGTTTGAGCCGGCAATTGAATCGCCCTGTGGCTTTTATGACGAGGAATGTAAAGAGGTGTTGTAAGAAAGCGACTATGGGGTGCAGGGAATGCAAGTCAGGCATCCGGTGGATGTCTTTCGCCAAGGCCCCAGTCAGTCTCCGAGTCCCCGCCCGGCCTCGCGGAAGATCGAATGGGGTGACTGGGTGTTCTGTAACGCAATGGACGGAGTGCGATCCAGACTTGCGCTGTTGTTTTTTGGATTTGGCATGCGTCGTGCATCTGATCTGTTCCGCCTGACGCATGTCGCGACAGGCCGTGCGGGACTGGTCCCGCTGATTGCGACTCGGGTGGTAAACCCCAGGAGTTTTGTCATGGTTGGCCTGCAAAAGTGGTGGAAGTTGGCGGTTCTCTCGGCGGGCATGCTCTCAACCTCGGGCCTGGTGGCGGCCGAGCGGCCGGCGTTGAGCACTCGGACGACTCAGGGGCGCGTCACCGCGGCCGCGCCGTCGGCCCGTACGGCCCGAGGCAATCCGTTCGCCCTGGTTTCCGAGGAGCGGGGGGCCGAGCCACGCGAGACGCAGCGGCGATTGTCCCCAGCCGATCCGACCCTGGCGGACGAGGAGGCCAGCCTTCCTCCGACAGAAGAACGCTCGGCTCAGTCGTCACTGCCGGGAGATCCAGCGGCGGGGGGTGAGAAGACGGCGTTTTTCGGATGTGGCTGGGGGTTTGGCTGCGGCCCCTGTCGTCCCGCCTGCCGTCCCGTGTGTGCTCCGGTCGGGTATGGCTGCCCCAGTCCGTATCCCGCCCCCTGCAACTATGGGCCGGGGTATGGTGGGGGCTGTGCTCCCGTGGGAGGCTGCTATCCTCCGCCAGCTCCGGCGGGAGGGTTCTACTCGGGCCCGGTGCTGCCTCCGGCGATCAGTTCACCCGTGATCGGCACCCCAGCCGGCTACTACGGTGGGGGTTACTATCCCGGGTACGGTGCCCAGGGCTATGGGGCGCCTGGCTACGGGGTTCCCGGCTATGGCTATCCGGTTTACGGTGATGCTCGTTCGTCAAACGAATCGAAGGCGCCCAGCCAGTTCGACCGGGAAATGATCGGCAAGACACGCGCCGTCTCCCGACTGCAACAGGACAACCCCCGGAATCCGTTTGCCGAATGAGCCGGGGGCGATAGAAGTCAATACCGCGAGGGTTTCGGCTCTGCGAAACCCTCGCGGTCGGTTTTGGGGAGGTCCTTCCGCGACGATTTACCTCGATCTTAGCCCGGCGAATAGCTGGGGAAATCGGTATAGCCGCGGGCTCCGGAGGGGGAGTACCAGACATCCATCGGGGCGGGGGCCGAGAGGGGCCAGCCGTGTGTAAATCGCTGCACCAGGTCGGGATTGCTGATGTAGTCCCGGCCAAACGAAACCACTTGGGCCAGGCCCTGCGAGACGGCCGCCTCGGCCGATTCCCGGGTGTAGCCGCAATTGGCCATCAGCGGACCGGAAAACACCTGCCGGGCCTCGGCGAGAGTGAAGGGGGTTCCCAGGTTGTGGAAGCCCAGCGCGAGTCCGTCCAGCAGATGCAGGTAAGCCAGTCCCAACCGGTCCAGCTGCCCGATGGTGTGCAGAAACTGCTCCCGGTAGTCGGGGGAGCCCATGTCGTTGTAGATGCCGTTGGGTGACAACCGGACTCCCACCCGACTGGCGGGCCACACTGAGAGGACCGCCTCGAGGATTTCCTGGAGAAAGCGATAGCGGTTGGCGACACTCCCCCCATACCGGTCCGACCGATGATTGGTTCGCGACTGCAGGAACTGGTCAATCAGGTAGCCATTGGCGGCATGCAGTTCGATGCCGTCGAAGCCAGCCTGCCGGGCCCGCTCGGCCGCCAGCCGATAGTCCTCGACAACCCCGGGAATCTCGTGCGTTTCAAGGGGACGGGGAGTTTCATGCGGCTGTTTGCCGGCGGGAGTGTTGATGGGGTCGCCGGCGATTGGAATGGCCGACGGTGCGACGGGCAGTTCTCCGCCGTGGAAACTGCTGTGCGAGGCCCGCCCCATGTGCCAGAGTTGGCAGAACATGCGGCCCCCTTGTGCATGGACGGCGGTCAGCACATCACGCCAGCCAGCCGTCATCGAGTCGGTGTAGATGCCGGGGGTCTCGAGCCAACCATTCGCCTGGGGGGAAATGGTGGTGGCTTCGCTGATCATCAAGCCGGCCGAACTGCGTTGGCAGTAGTACTCGGCCATCAGGGGGTTGGGGATGCGGTCCTTCCCCGAGCGGCTGCGCGTCAGTGGGGCCAGGACGACACGGTTGGCCAGCGGAAGCTCGCCCAGGGAAAAGGACGAGAGAAGGGAGCACGAATTCATCGTCAAGACCATCAGGGGAACCAGAAACTTGGACGGCACCGCGCCGCCGTACAGTAGCCGAAGTGAAAAGCCCACCTGTCGGCTGCACAGGGCGGTGGGACTGATCATCGACAGACGGACGGGGGGACCGGTACAGAGAGCCGCGGCGGTTCGGTCGGAAGAACATCCATGAGCTGGAGGCCACTTGGCGTCAACCCTTGAGCGCGTGCGGGAAGTTGCGCCCGTACGGAGTTTCTTGCGGATCTCTCAACAGGAAAACCGGTCGAGATTGCATAGACCGCAAAAAATCTTCAATCCATAAAACCTTCCCAACCGATACTTTTAGTTGAATAGCACCCTTGGATGTTCCCCAAATTCATCGGCTCCAAAACAAGAGCGGATCGTCCGTTCAGTCTGTCAGAAAGGGTGAAGACAGCATGCGATCGATTGTTTCTGGTCTACGAAGCGGGATGTCGCGTCTGGGGAGAAGAGGGCCGAGACGGGGTTCTTTGTCGCGGCTGGGAAGTGGCTTGCTGGCCGCAGTTCTCGGCCTGTCTTGTGGGGCGGCTGCCGCACAGTCCCCTGCCGTCAGGCGGCCTGCTGTCCCGACGCCGCAGGCCGATGTCCAGGTGGCAGATGAGTTTGAGGATCCGGACTTCGATCAACCCGATTTAACGGGTGACAGGCCTGTTCCGCCGGCCCCGGGGGATCCGGGAACAGGCGTTGGCCCTGGGGGGAACTTCGAGGGCCCGGATTTTTGTCCGCCGGGGGCTTTCGCGGCGGGGCTGGCGGCCGGCCCGACGCTGACCCTGGGGAATACGACCTACGCCCGGTCCACTGTCACGGGCGACTGGGTTCCCGTGGATGGGCCGGCGGTCAGGTCTTATGGCGCGACGGCGTCGGGGGCCATCGGGGACTGGATGTCGCAGCGTCGTTTTGGTCGGGACCGCCTGCCGGGGGTGGATGACCCCAACTCAATCATGTATCGGTCTACCCAGGATCGTATGAGTCTCGACGTTTCAACCCGGCCCAATATCCAGGCGTTTGGGCTGAGCGCTCTGTCCGCCGAAGAGGGAGGCCCGGACCTGGGATGGAATGTGGAGTTGCGTCCCACGTTGTTTTACGACACCGGTTACAACGGAGGGACCGTCCCGTTTCGTCCAGATCTGATTGCGGTTGATGGATCCGCCGATGCCCACCGTCGGGGGCAGCTCAGTTTCTACAACTTCGAAGAGCAGCAAATTGTCCGCTTGCCGGCGAAGGTGGAGTTCGATTCCCAGATCAAGGATTTGGCAGATTTCGGGGATGGCCAGGCTTACTTCGATCTGTACTCGCCCCAGTCCGATTCGATTGCGCTGCGGCATGGTTACCTGCGATTCGACGCCTTGGGGACCACAACGTTCCTGGTAGGGAAAGCCCCCACGCTGTTCGGGGACATGGGGGGCAGCCCGGTCACGATTGATTCGGGGAGTGTTCCGTTGGGCTTTGTCAGTGTCTGGAGCAAGGGGGGCGACTACCAGGGGAGTTTCCAGGGGATTCCCCAGATCCGGGTGGATCAGGATCTCTGGGACCGGACTGTCCGGGTGGGGATGTCCATCGAGGACCAAGGCTCGCTGGACGACGTTCACACGGCCGGCGATGCCCTGCTGCTTTACCGCTTTCCGGTTTTTGTGACACGGTTGCGGTGGTCTCCAACCGACTTCAGCTCGGTTCAAATGGCAGGGCTGTATCGGAGATTCACCATCGATTCCGACCTGACCTACGCCGACAACTATTCGAATGGCTATGGCGTGAACCTGATGGGCCGCTGGCGCAGCCCGTCGCTCTCAAACGCCCTGTTTGGCGGAATTGCTGCCGGGCGTGGCTTGGGCCATTATCTCTATGGCGGGAGTTCCGCGGCGATTATTCTCGCCGACGATGACATCCGTGCCGTGGGACAGATGGGGGCGTATGTCGGCCTCGAACACGTGTGGTATGCCAACGACGACGGGAGTCGGCTGTTGTCGACCGCGGCGTATGGGTATCTGGCGTCCGAGACGGTGGTCGAGGATGAGAGTCGCCGGGTTCAGCACGCCTGGGGCAACCTGCTCTGGGACCGAGCGAAGTACTACGCCGTGGGGTTGGAGTACCAGTACGGATGGCGCGAGACGGTTGCCCGGAGCACTGGGAACGATCATCGCCTGGGGCTGGTCGTGCAGATCAATCTGGGGCCGAACGCCGCCAAGTCGACTCAAAGCACAGCCCAGGCGCGGTCCTTCGCCGAGGGAGGGAACGCAACCGCGGAGCAATTCTCCCGCGATCATCGTCGCCGACTGTAGCCGAAAGCCGTCCGGGCCCGGAACTTGGCCCGGGCGGCTCCCGGGGGTGGGGGAATGATGCGTTTCAGGAACGGGGGACGATTTTGCCCACCACCCGGATCTGCACGGGAATTCCCTGGACCTGACGGGGAATCCGAGAGGCAGTGTCTGCCTGTTCGAGGTAGGCCTCCAGCACCTTGCCCCCCTGGGCGTCGCGGGTTTCTCCCACACCACAGACGCCAGGAATCGCCAACAGCACGGCATGTGCCGCCGGAATCTGGGCCTGAGGCTGGGGGATCCCCCCGCGCCCCGGCGCGGCTACGGGACCGACGGGAAGTTCCAGGGGAGGGTCGTCAAAGTCGTTGGGGTGCGACATGGCTGTCTTCGTCGAGGCCGGTGGGTGAGGCATGGTCCTGGCGGAACAGACTCAAACGTAAAGCTGCAGATCCAGGGCATTCAGGACAGTGTCGATGGGAGTGGCGAACGTCACCCCCGCCCCCCCCGCGAACAGCAGCCCCACGGGATTTCGTTGGGGACTCCACGTCCAGATGAGCGATCCCGAATCTCCTCCCTGGCTGAATTCGCGCCGGGAGTCGACCGATAGAATCGAGAACTGGTTTACGAATGTGGCCACCGCCCCTTCGCCGAAAGACACATTCACCGTGACCGAGGTGGCGTTGATCCACCCTTGCGTCACCTGAGTCGTCCGTCCCGATTTGCCCACCTGCAGGCCGAAGGTCGCGGGAACCGTCTGGGGGGCCACGCGAAATCGGTATTGAGAGCCATTGACGAGATAGACGAACTCGCGATCGACCGCGGAGCTGGTCATCCAGGCGCACGCGCAATCCACCACGTTCTGCGCGTTGGGGGAGAAGTCAATCCGGACGAAACGCTCCAGGACACCGATACTGCGACCGCCACCGTCCGCGACCCCCGGTTGCACAATTCGGTCTCCCTCACTGGCGCGGTTCGCATTGGCGAACACGTGGTTGTTGCTGATTCCAAACAGACGATTCAGCCTTTGACCACTTCGTCCTCGGGCGAGCACCCCCAACGTCCCCGCGGTGACGAGCGAATGTCCGACCGAGATCCCGCAGGGAGCCGGGTTGGCGCTGAACCGGTGGGCCCGGGCCTCCACAATGCCCGACCAGTAGACCCGCATACGCGTTCGGTCGAGACTTTCGTCTGTGGCGGCCCCGGCGTTGGACAGGTGCCCCTTGATCTTGTCCTCTGTCGTCTTTTCCACCGTATAGACCACCAGGGACTGCTCTCCGGGAGCTGCTCCCTTGAGCGGGTCTCCCAGGGTTTCCCCGACTCCCACGATGTTCCCTTCGGCGGTCAGGCTGGAGGCTGCTGCAGCCATTCCACGGACTTGTGGTCCCGCCTGTCGGATGAGCAGTTTTTCGATTCCCTGTCGCACAGAGCGCAGATCTTTGAGGGATCCACTGGCCGCAGCGGCGGGGGTGATCGCCAGCGAGGCGACATCGGGCACCAGAGAACCTGGTTCATCAAATCCAGCTCCGCCAGCCATTCCGCCCGCCGCAGCAGGCCTGCGAGCTCTCCTTTTTGGGGGCAACTTCGGTGTCGAAGCCGCCTCGTCCGGATGCCGTTTTGACGTCCGCCTTGGTTTGCGACTTTCAGCCATTTTCCTGTCTCCGGAACTGTGCCTGAAAAACACTCTTGTGAACTGACTTTGTGATAAGGCCTGGTCTGCCCTGAGTCAATTGGAAACCGTGGCCCGTCTCTGCGGCGGCTGCGGACAGGCCAGATGGGATCCGTCGCCTGGACGCGGTCGGCGAGGCAGCTGGGGATCAACCCAGACCGTCGCAGCATCCGGAGCCACGACGCGTCTCTGCGGCCTCAGGGTGTGGAGAGGGGCCAGTGGATCCGCCGTCACTGTTCCATACCGCCCGCTACAACCGCTGCCATCCGTGAGGCTGGCACGATCGTTGCCCGATGCGTCCCCGATCCCGCTTTTCTGATCGGCAGCCCCGCGTCCATGGGGCATACTGCGTCGGGAGGAGTGTCCTCAGTCTCGGGACAGACAGGGACATCCAGGGAACCGTGTTCGGGAAAAGCTGAGGGTGCCATGCCGCGTCGAATTCAGGAGATCATGCACAGGCTCGACACGCATGTGCAGCACTTCGCACAGACGAATGCCAGTATCGCCAGCAAGACCAATCTGCTGGCGTTGAACGCCACGATTGAGGCGGCCCGCGCCGGGGATGCGGGACGGGGTTTCGCCGTCGTGGCCAGCGAGGTCAAAAACCTGGCCGAGCAGGCGGCGGTCAACAGCAAGGAATTCCGTGGCGTCATGCTCAAGCAGATCCACGATGGGCTGGAGTTGACCGATCGTCTGATTCAGGAGTTGGAGGGGACGCGGCTGGTGGAGATGGCCCAGACTCTCGTCCAGCTGATTGTCCGCAATCTTTACGAGCGAACTGCGGATGTGCGGTGGTGGGCCACCGACGATGCGCTCTGCCAGGCGCTCGTCACCCGCGACAGCCGCGAGGTTGCCCGGGCCGCGGGCCGCCTCGCCACAATCAACCGGTTTTACAGCGTTTACCGCAACCTCGTCCTGGCGGATTCGGCCGGGGCGATCGTGGCCACTTCGCGGCCGGAGCAGTATCCCGCCTGTGTGGGGGCCAGCGTGGCGCAGGAGGGGTGGTTTCGACAGGCGCTCTCCACAGCCAGCGGCAATGACTACATCGCCGACGACATTCGCACGTGCGGCCTGCACCGCAATTCACCCGTGGCCTTGTATGCCGCGGCCGTTCGCGCCGGAGGGGAATTGCATGGACGCCCGATTGGCGTGCTGGGGGTGTACTTCGACTGGGGGAACCAGTCGCGGGTGATTGTCCAGGAAGAACCCATGTTGACCGAAGAGGAATTCAGCCGCAGTCGGGTCCTGTTGCTCGACCGCCGGCTACGCGTACTCGCAGCCAGCGACTCGGTCGGAATCTTTCAGGCCTACCCGCTGGTCACGCAGGGAAAACCCAAGGGGTCCTACCGCGACGAACTGGGAAATACCATCGCGTTCGCCCAGACCATCGGCTGCCAGGAATACGACGGACTGGGAGGGTACGCCGTCATCCAGCAAACGCCGGCCCGACCCAGCGAATAAGGGGCCCGCAACTGCGTGTGCACGCCGGCCGGGGGGGGGGAACATCCGCCGGATCAGCGCAGGACTTTCGCGACCGCATTCGCCAGGCGCCGCATCCCTTCATCAATTCCCGCCAGGTCCTGCACACCATACGACAACCGCATCTGGTTGCGCGGCCGTCCCTCCGGGGGGCCCGCGTAACAGAGCTCGCCCGGGACGTACATCACCTGGTCCTCCTTGACCGCCACCTGAAACAGCCGGCTGTCGAAACCGGTGGGCGTTGACTCGGGCAATGTCATCCAGACGTAGAGTCCCCCATGTGGCCGGACCCAGTTGACGCCGGGCATTCCGCTGAAATATCGATCGGCCGCAGCGAGCATCGCATCGCGCTTGGTTCGGTAAGCCTGTTGCACCTGCGCCACGTGCGGCTGGTAAAGCCCCTGTTCGAACACCTGGGTCAGCAGGTGCTGGCTGAAGTTCGATGAGCCGAAGTCTTCATTTCCCTTGCGGTCGCAGACCGCCCGCACCAGCTCCTCGGGCAGAATGCCGCAACCGACCCTCAGCCCGGGCGAGAAGCTCTTCGAGAAGGTCTGGGCGTAGATCACCTGCTGTCGGGACGGATCACAACTCCACAGGCTGGGCAACTCGGGGCCGTCGTAATGCAGTTCCCGGTAGGCGGCATCTTCGAGCACAAAGATGCGGTGCTCGCGGGACCACTCCCGGGTCAGTCTGACCAGTTCCCCACGCCGCTCCGCCGCCAGACTGATTCCCGACGGATTTTCATAGTAGCTGACCGAGTAAACAAACCGCACCCGCCCGAGATCTCCCTGTTGGTGCAATCTGGCAAAGGTCTGCTCGAGGGCGTCCATGCGCATGCCCCCCGCGTCGGTTGCGATGGGAATGATCTGCGCGCCCAACCCCTGCAGAGTGCCAAGGTAGGCGAAATAGGTTGGTGCCGCGACCAGGACGATGTCTCCCGGATCGACCAAAATCTCCCCCACCAGCGACAAGAGCTGCTGGGAGCCGGTGGTCAGGACCAACTGCTCGGGACGCAGTCCCAATTGGGAAAGCCCGACCCCTTCCAGCCGCGCGAAATGCTCGGCCACATGGTGCCGCAGCAGGCCTGAACCGGCCGTCGTGCCGTATTGCAGGGCATGCCGGGCCCGGACCGGGTCGGCCCACAGGTGTTCGAAGGCCTGGCGGGTTTCGGCAATCGGCAGCGACTGCGGGTCCACCAGCCCGGCCGCCAGCGAGAGGACCTGCGGATTGTCGACCGCCTGGGCCATCAGAAAGCCAATCGCCTGGTGGCTGGCCCATTCCCAGCGTTGACTCAGTCGCACAGTTCCCACCGCGGAGGTACTCATCAGATCCCCTCTGTTCAGGACCGCAGGGATGTCCTTCGGTCCGCAGATCGATCATCGACCCGGGCTTTCGGGGCGTCAACTGTGGGGGGGGCGTCAGGCCCTGCGGCGGAATCGAAATGCGGCCGGCAGGCTCGTCGGCACGATGCGGGGTCGCTACGTTTTGCGTTTCTGGACTTGCGGAGAGGAGACCGGATGACGGACATCCTTGTGGTTTCCCGCCGACGCCTCGTTCCTGGAGCCTGGGCGTGAGCCTTGTCCCCAACTCTGTTGTCTTCTCTCCCGGCCCCCGGCCGCGCACTGTGGTCGATGCGGCCGGAACCGTCCGCGAAGTTCCCGAAGGGTGGGACTTGCTGTTGCCGGGAGATGCCGGGGCGACCCGCCGGGTGAAGGCGGCGGGTGAGTTCTGGGTGGTTCAGGAACGCCGGGGACGAAAGATTTTCGGGAGAGGAATCTGGGCTCCCGCCGCGACCATCGCACAGGTGCAGTCTGGACTGGAGGCCGAGCGGGCGACCGAAGCCTATGCCAAAAAGCAGCGTTCGGCGGCGGTCCGGCGGGAGCGCCAGCAGGCCGATTATGTCGAAGATTTCCGGGCGGCCGTGTTGCAGTTTCTGGCGTTTGACTCCCGGTATGCGGAGCTGGCGGGGCGTCTGGCCGATGCGGTCACACTGCATGCCACTCCCGTCGGAAGTGGAACAGTGGCTCGCACCTCGATGATTCCAGTCGAGGAACGGGCGGAAGCCGCCGTCATTGCCTGGATGCGTCACCAGACGACCGCCTACGACTCCCTGGCAATCCCCCGGATCCGTGGCGAACGGCGCGAGGTCCGACGGATGCTGGCCCGGCAATCCCGGCTGCTGTTGCAGCAATACCGCCAGGGAGACCCCGCGCCGGAGAATTGTCCCTTGCAGCGGGCCCTCGCTGGGCCGTGAGCGGACGGAGGGAGAAGAGTCTGTCCTCTGGCCCGAGCCAGGATTGTAGCCGGGCAGCCGCCTACAGCCAGTCGCGCAGAATCTCTTCGATTTCTTCCCGTTCGAGGGTGTCATGCGCCAGCAGATTGTCGGCCAGCGCTGCCAGAGCCGCCCAATGCGACTCCTGGTTCAGATGCCGGTAGAGCTCGAGCGAGACCTGTTCGAGAGAGGCCAGCCGCTGTCTCTCGTCGGGCCACAGCAGTTGCCCCGATTCCCAGGCCGCCTGCCAGTCGGCCGCCCATTCCGCCACCATCCCGGGATGGTAGGGATCGCCGGTGTAGAGCATCTCGGCCACGGGCCCGGCGAGGCTCACCCGCACCAGCTTCCGGGCGAGTTCCTGCTCCCCTTCCGAACGCCGCCAGCGAATCTCGGTTCCCCCTTCACGGGCCGGGCCATCATCGTTGTCGGGATCGATGGTCACCAACCGCACCCGCCCCCCCAATTGCCAGGCGACCATGGCATGTCCCGCTTCGTGATAGGCCACCAACTCGGGCTCCGTCATGATGCCTCCTGCGACGTCGCGGGGCCGGATGCCGGCCAATCGGCCGTGGCCTGGTACATCACAATTCCGGCCGCCACGGCCACATTCAGCGAGTCGACCCCGTGGGCCATCGGCAGCGTCACCCGCCTCCGGCACGAGCGGGCGATCTCGTCCGACAACCCGGGATCCTCCGTTCCCAGGAACACGGCCCGGCGGTGCGCGAACCGGGCCTCCCGCAACGATTCGGCTGCGGCATCCAGCACCGTCGCAATGGTCTCGAATTTCTCCTGGTGCAACTGCCGGAAGACCTCGGGCCAATCGTTGGTCTCAATCACGGGGAGCTGGAAGATCGCCCCCATCGAGGTGCGCAACACACGCCGCGACCACGGATCGACTCCTTCGGTCCCCACCAGCAGCATGTTTGCCCCCAGGGCAAGGGCGGTCCGTGCGATTGTTCCCAGGTTGGTGGGGTCGCGCAGCTCGGGGCAGCCGATGGCGAGGGCGGGTTCGCCCAAGGGCAACCGCTGCAGCAGGCCTGTCAGCGAGGGGGCCGGTGGGATCCGCCCCAGGGCCAAGACGCCCCGATGAAACTGAAAGCCAATCAACTGCGAGATCTCGTGAGAGTCGAGCAGCAAGACATTTGTGGCATCGGAAATCTGACGGGCGAGCCGCACGTGCAGCGCGGGAGTACAGGCGATCGTGTCGACCTCCAAGCCACTGGCCAGCAGGCGAACCACCAGTTTCTCCCCTTCCGCCACGAAGGTTCCGCCGCGCTGCCCCCCACGCTGTTTCAGATCGCGGAAGGGATCGAGTCGCGGGTCTGTGAGAAGTGGCCGCTCGCTGGGCATCCGGAACCGCTGGGAAAAGGGGGGGCAATTGCTGGGCGCGATCAGGTCACTTGGCGCACTTTGGGGGAGAGATCACACTCGCCTCCGGAAACTCGACTTCGTCGGGAAGTCTGACCGCACCACCTTGCCACCCACCGTGCGGCTGGCATTTCGCCTCTGGACCACTGGTTATCGGGCATGTCGCAATCGTTGTCAAAGTCGGAACTGCCGCACTCCCAGGCGTCCGCTGCGGCAAGCCCGGCACGAGCCCTCCATTCGGCGGGGCCGATTCGGATTGGCGTGGTGGGGCTGGGGCGGTTTGGCGTGCTCCATTCCCGCACGCTGGCGGCACTCGATGAGTTTGACCTTGTGGCGGTCGTGGCCCGTCGGGCCGAGAGCCTCGCCGCCGCCCAGCCGTTCCTTCCCGGTGTTCCGGGCTATTTGCAGCTCGAGCAGGCACTGGCCGAGACGGCGCCAGAAGCCTGGGTGGTGGCGTGCAGCACCTCGCAGCACCTGGCTGTGACACGGCGATTGCTGGAATCGGGGGCGCGGGTGTTGCTCGAAAAACCGATTGCCGAAAGTCTGGCCGAGGCGCGGCAATTGGCCGACATCGTGGAGCCGGGCACGTCGCGGCTGATGCTCGGGCACATTGTGCTGTTCAACAGCGAGTTCGCCGAGTTGCTGCCGCTGGTGCGGCAGCGCGGTCCGCTCGCCTATGTTCAGTCGGTGCGGCATCGACCGGCCACCATCGTCCGACAGTTCCCTGGCGAAAACCCGCTGGTGGCCGCCATGGTGCATGACCTGTACTGCGTTCAGGCACTCGTCTCGCAGCCCGCTCACGAAAAGAGTGCGGTTTCTGGTCACTCGTCGACTCCCGCCCCCGATCCTGTAACCTACAGCGCGGCCTATCATCGGACGCCGCAGGGAGAGATCGACCTCGCGTCGGCCCGGCTGGTCTTCCCTGGGGGACTGGTAGCCGACTTTACGGCGTCGTACCTCACCCCCGCCGGCATGGCGCCCCGCGGTTACGATCGGCTCGAAGTGTTTGGCGCGGGCTGGTCCGCGCGGTGCGAGCCCAACCCCCGTCCGCTGCAAGTCTGGGGTGATAAAGCGGAGTGGCCCCTGGCGCTCGAGATTCGGACGGGAGGGGCGCTCGCCGGTGAGGAAACCTCTCCCGCGGGCATGCTGGCGGAAGAACTGCGTTGCTTCGCCCGGGTGGTCCGCGATCGTCAGCCTATCCCCCGAGGGGCCACGTACCATGATGGGCTGCAGGTGCAGGAGTGGATTGAACGCCTGCATGCGTCGGCCCTGGCGGCCGGCTGATTCACTTTGGTTTTTCGTCTTGTGCCGGACTCTCTGGCGCACTCCCCATCCCACGGCATGACACCACTTTCGCTGACCCCCACCTCCGAATCGCGACAGATCCTGGTTACAGATTTCGACGGGACCCTCTGGTCGCACGATTACTACTTGTTGTTCACCGATCGATATGGCGGGCCCGACACACTGCAGGCGTGGCACGACTACCGACGCGGGGAGATCACCCATTTTGAGGCGATGCGGCGCATTTACGCCGCGGCTGCGCCCGGGGAACAGGCCTTGCGTGACCTGCTGCGGGATAACGGCCTGGGACCATTGGTCCGGGCGGGAGCCGAACGGCTGCGGGCCGCCGGGTGGAGCCTCGTGATCGTTTCGGCCGGTTCGCTCTGGTACATCGAGCAGCTTCTTGCCGAGGCGGGATTGGTGGCCGAGGTTCACTCGAACCCCGGCCATGTCCGGGAAGGACGGCTCTGTCTGACGCGGCCGGAGGGAAGTCCGTATCCGTCCCATCAAAACGGCATCGACAAGGCCGCCGTCGTCCAGCACTGGCAATCGCGGGGATGTACCGTCGCTTTTTCGGGGGATGGTTACCCGGATGTCGAACCGGCCCGGCTGGTCCCCGCAGAGTTGAGGTTCGCCCGGGGCTACCTGGCCGAAGAACTGACAACCCTCGGCGAGCCGTACATCCCGTTCCAGCACTGGAGCGAAGTCTGCGACCACCTGACGCGTTAAAGTCTGGTCGGAAATGCGCCTCGGGCGGCTGTCGAGGCTGCGCGGGGGGAGCTGATTCCGGGGATGAAGGGTCCCGCCACGGGCACGGCCGGGTTGTTACGAACGGTTCAAGTCGGCCAGCTTCTGTTCGAGCCTTTCGATCCTCTGCAGCAGGGAGTCGATATCTTCCTGGCGGGCGACCTTCAACCGGTCGAAGGCTTCGTTGAGTCGGGCATCGACGAACGACTCGGCCTCGCTGGCCGCTTCACTCCCCATTTTTTTGACCCCGGCTTTGACGAGCCCGAACTGAATCATCGCGCTGTCGATCCGCTTGTCGACCTCAGCATTCAGTTCCTGGCGGGCCTGGTCGACCCGCTTGTTCAGCTCTTCAGTGAAGTCTCTGGCATCCTGTTCCGAGAGCTTGGCCCGGTTCGAAACTTCGGCGGCCAACTGCTGGGCCTTGTCCTTGGCGAGGCTCGCCAGTCCAAGGCTGGTGAAGATCGCCTGCTTGAGCAGGTCGATGGCATTGTCGCCAGTTGGATTGACCGTGGGGGGAACGCTCGGAGGAGTGGCTGGGGTGTTCATCGGGCAATCCGTCGGTTGTGAAGGTGAGAGAAATCAGTACGGTCAGGAGGGGGGCCAAGGGGCGGCAACCTGATGGACTGTCCAAGGGTGTCCACCGTCCCGGATGCCGCGTGAGACATCCCCCCACCGGATTCCAGTCTTGCAAAGTTCATCGTCCACTCGCCCAGAGCACCATGCTCCGGCGAAACTCGTCCGAAACTGCGGCCGGTTCCCCAGTATCCTATCCACTGGAATCCTTGCGGTGAATCGGGCCAAATCGGACAGTCGCCGGCGGATTCCGGAAATCCGCTCCAAACCAGTCAGGGGAGTTCTGTGGCGGGGGGCGTCGCGGCGGTGCGAGTTGGTCTCGGACCATGCCCTCCCCAACGCTTGATGTCGATCCTAAGATTTGAGGCATCAAGGAGTTCTTTTCGTCTTCCATTCTTTCCGGGGTTGAAACTTCGACGAGGTCTGGGATGGCCTGCCGTGAGTTTTCCGAACCTTTCTGGAGTTGCACACATGTCACGCGTTGTGTTTCCCCTCGCAGCCTGGTCTCTGGTCCTGGTGGCCGGATTGTCCGGATGTGGTGAGCCGCCGGCTCCCAAGCGAACTGCAGCCAACGATCCGGCTCCTGCGGCCGCCCAGTCGGTCACGACCCGGAACATGGAGGTGGACGAAGAAGAGCCATTGCCTGCCGACGATCAAGCGGTGGGTGAAAAGAAGACCAAGCCTGCGACGGACGGCGAAGCAGCGGTCACGACAACGACATCTCCGGAACCGGCTCCGAAGTCTGAGCCGACCGAACCCCAGTCCACTCCTCAGCCGGAGACCAAGGGTGCCGAGGCGAACACAGCCAAGGTTATGCTTGGCTCTCCCGAGTTGACATCCGGGATTCCCGGAGAGGGACCGTTGACCGTGGCCCAGGTCGAGGCCTGGCTGGCGGATCCGAAGAACCACGAGATCCTCTCGGTCGAACTTCCTCTGGGGCTGAGCCTTGGGGTGATTCCTGCCGACGTACTGGCGGCCAATCCTCTGACTCGGGCCAAGATTGAACTCGGCCGGCAACTTTATTTCGACACCCGCCTGAGCTCGAACAACACCGTCAGTTGTGCCAGCTGCCACCATCCCGATCATGGCTACGCCAAGGAAACCCAGTTTGGTGTGGGTGTGGATGGTCAGATGGGGGGACGCAACAGTCCGGTCAGCTACAACCGGATTCTGAGCCGGGCCCAGTTCTGGGACGGCCGTGCTCCCTCGCTGGAAGCGCAGGCGGTCGGACCCATCGCGAATCCGATCGAGATGGGGAATACGCACGAGAAGGCTGTGGCGGCCCTGGCGGCCATTCCCGGTTACAAGCTGCAGTTCGACAAGGTTTTTGGTGACGGCGGGACCACCATCGACAACGTCGGCAAGGCGATCGCCGCGTTCGAGCGGGCCATCGTGACCGGACCTTCCCCCTACGACTACTACGAGCGGGTCGTTCCCTTCCTGAAGCTGACGGAAGAGGATTTCGCCGATGACGCCGAACTGAAGGCCGAGTACGACGCGAAGCTGGCCGCGTCGAAGGCTCATCCGATGTCGGACAGCGCCATTCGCGGCAAGGAGCTGTTCTTCAGCGAGCGGATCAACTGTGCCCACTGCCACGTGGGAGCCAACTTCGCCGATGAGCTGTACCACAATCTGGGCATCGGCATGGACAAGGCCGAACCCGACCTCGGTCGGTTCAACGTGACGAAGGAAGAGAAAGACAAGGGAGCGTTCAAGACTCCCACGACCCGCAATGTGGCGCTGACCCCTCCATACATGCATGACGGGAGCCTGAAGACCCTGCTCGAGGTTGTTGAGCATTACAACAAGGGAGGAACCCCGAACCCCACCCTCAGCCCCAAGGTGAAGAAGCTCGACCTGACCGAGCAGGAGAAGCTCGACCTGGTGGCTTTCATGGAGGCCTGCACGGGAGCCTTCCCTGTTGTGAATCCGGGGCGTCTGCCTGAGTAATTGCGGACACTTTGCCGGCAGCGAATCCTTTGAAGGCGCTGCATTCCTGATGTTGGGGGGGGGCTGGATCCCGTTTCAGCCCCCCCCGATCGTTTCTTTGCCAAGGGCGACGTGACCGAGCGAGCGGAGGGCTGCTTCCTCCAGAGGCGATGATCGGCTTGGATCGGTATTTGTCGGGGAGACATTGGTATTTGCCGATTCCAATGTTTGAGATATGTTGCCAATTCAAGAGCGTGGAACTTCCTGTTCAGACATCGCCGCAGGGCCTCTGCATGGATTCGCAGAAAGCAGATGTGGAAACTCCAGTCGTCCGTCGAACCCTTCTGGGACGGGGCTGGTGGGCCTTTGCTTTGGTTGTTGGCGGAGCCTGGTGGGCCTGGGAGCGTCCGGCATCTCAGGAGGCCGCACCGTCGGCCGTCCGAACGCCGCAACTGCTCGAATGGGTTGACAGTGGGCCCGCGGCTGGTCCGGCGAACGATGCCGGAGTCGTTGATCCCCCTTCCGTCACCGATGCTCCCGTCGATGCATTTCCAGGCTCGGCTCCAGAAGCCACATCTCCCGAGCAACAGGTGCTGGGGGTCTGGCGCGACTTCTATCGCGGCGAGCGGACCTTGACCCTCAAGGCCGACGGCACGGGGACAATGGTCGTCAAGCTGGCGGGGATGGCCAAGAAACTCTTCGCCGAAACCCTGCAGTTTGATTTGACCTGGGGGTTCGAAGAAGGACTGTTGGTGATGAGCACTGTGGATGGACGGCCCGCCTCCAAATTCGAGGTGATCCGCAAGCTGTACGGCGACCGGGCGGAATACGAAGTGCTGGAGTTGACGTCCGATCAAATGCGTCTGAAGGATGCGGGGGGCAAGACTGAATACGACTGGCGGCGTCCCGAGAAGCTCTACGAAGACTTGGCCCTGGACGAACAGGACTCTCTTTAGGTTCCACGGAAGGATACGGAAGTGAAGCGGGGATGGACGCGGCGAAATTGGCTGCTGGGTGGCCTGGGGTTGTGTGCCGGGGGGGCGGGGTTGGCCTTGTACCGCAATCACAAGCGCTACAACCATTTCGAGGTGCATGATCCGGGGCTCGTCTACCGCAGTGCCTGGCTTGAGGCGGATGTGTTTGCCGAGCTGATCTCCCGCTATCAGATTCGCTCGATTGTCAATCTGTGCAATCCTGACGAAATGGGACGCCAGCGGTGTGTCGCCGAGCGGTCGGCGGTCGAGGGGGCGGGGGCGGTGCTCTACGACGCCACGATGCCCAACACGATAGACCCGGCCGATACCCAGGTGGCCCGCCTGGTCGAGATTCTGTCGAATCCGAACAACTACCCACTGCTGGTGCACTGCCAGCATGGGGTCACCCGCACCGCCAAATTCCTGGCGATGTACGACATTCTTTACAGGCATTTGTCGGCCGACGAGTCGCTTTCCCGGATGCCGGTGTTTGGGCATGGGGAATACACCGTGTCGGTTTACGCCTTCGCCCGAAATTTCGAGCAGCAGCACGCCGCGAAATATCCGCAGGCAGCCGGTGCGCTCGAACAGTTGCGGCGTTGATTGCAATTCGCGACGGTAAGCCAGCAGAGGGGTCGCAATCCGGAGGCTCATGCTGCGCAGTCATGTGCCAGGTTCCTTCGGTGATCCAGGACTGACTTGGCGGACAATCGGCTAGGCCGAAGGGAAACAACGTGGCGACGAATCTCTTTGATTTGACGGGACAGACGGCCGTGGTCATTGGCGGAACCGGTGTGCTGGGGGGGGCGATGGCCCAGGCGCTGGCGGACGCGGGGGCGACGGTGGCTGTTCTCGGCCGGCACGCCGGCCGGGGGGCGGCCCGGGTTGAAGAGATCGCCGCCGCGGGGGGACAGGCCTTCTTCCAGACAGCCGATTCCGGAGACCGGGAGTCTCTGTTGACCGCCCGCCAGGCGATTTTGGCGCGGACCGGCGGGGTGCATGTTCTGGTGAATGCCGCCGGAGGAAACCGGCCCGAGGCGACCCTACCCCCCGGCAGCGACTTCTGCCAGCTTCCCCAGCAGGCCTGGCGGGATGTGTTCGATCTGAACCTGGTGGCCGGCGTCTTGCTTCCGTCCCAGGTGTTCGGCGAGACGATGTTGGCCCAGAAGCAGGGGAGCATCATCAACATCGCATCACTCTCGGGCATTCTCCCGTTGTCGCGGGTGGTGGCCTATTCGGCGGCCAAGGCGGCGGTGATCAATCTCACGCAGTTCCTGGCGCGGGAATGGGCGACACAGGGAATCCGCGTGAACGCCATCAGTCCCGGGTTTTTCCCGGCCGAACAGAACCGTCCGCTGCTGTACGAGGCCGATGGGGTCACCCCCAGTCCCCGCGGCAAACAGATCTTTTCGCACACTCCCATGGGGCGGTTTGGCGAAAAACAGGAATTGGGCGGGGCGGTTGTCTGGCTGGCGTCGCAACGGGCCTCTTCCTTCGTAACGGGACAAAACATCGTGGTCGACGGTGGGTTTACCTCGGTCACCATCTGACCCGTCGGGTCTCGGTTTTCCGGGCGGTCGACGGGGGGCAATTCCCCCTGCATCCGGTTACAATTCGCGGCGCGGGAGGGACCCGTGCGCCGGTCCCCGGTCACCCTTTTTCCTTTGGGAGTTTTCATGAGCGGTTTGTCGATTCGGCAGGATGCCTGTGAGCTGGATTTCCTTTCGCTGGGAGCGCTGGTCCACCGGCTCGATCCCGGGGTGATCCCCTTCCGCAAGGCGAAGTCGCTCGACATCCACGTCTCGGGGGGCGAATACAACGTCGCGGCCAACCTTTCCGACTGCTTTGGCCTCAAGACCGGTGTCGCCACGGCGATGGTCGACTACCCGATCGGCGAGATGGTGCAGGCGAAGGTCCGCGAGATGGGGGTGACCCCGTTCTACAAGTGGTTCAAGCACGACGGCGTGCGCGGACCGAACATCGCCACGGTCTACAGCGACCGGGGGCAGGGGGTGCGGGCTCCCGTCGTCTTCTACAACCGCTCCAACGAAGCGGGGGGGATGCTGAAGCCGGGCGATTTCGACTGGAAGGGGATCTTCGCGAAGGGAGTCCGCTGGTTCCACTCGGGAGGCATCTTCTCGGCCCTGTCCGAGACCACCGCTCCGCTCATTGTCGAGGCCATGAAGGCGGCCAAGGCGGCGGGAGCGATCAACTCGTTTGACCTCAACTACCGGGCCAAGCTCTGGGCGGCGATTGGCGGCGATGCCAAGGGACAGCAGGTGATCCGCACCATCGTCGACCAGGTCGACGCCCTCGTGGGCAATGAAGAAGACCTGCAGAAGGGGCTGGGGATCAAGGGGCCCGAGGTCGACAAGAGCAAGTCGAAGCTCGATCCGGACAGCTTCTTCCAGATGATCGACCAGGCGGTCCAGAAGTTCCCCAACATCAAGCTGGTGGCCACCACCCTACGTGAGGTCCATTCGACCAACCGCCACGACTGGGCGGCCGTGCTGTGGCTCGATGGCAAGCGCTACGTCAGCCCAACGATGGAGCTCGACGTGATCGACCGCATCGGCGGCGGGGACGGGTTTGCCGCCGGGCTGTTCTACGGCCTGCTGGCGGGCAAGACCCCCGAAGAGGCGCTGCGTCTGGGCTGGGCGCATGGCGCTCTGCTGACCACGTTCCCCGGCGACGTCACCATGGCCCGACTGCCCGAGGTGGAAGCGCTGGCCAAGGGGGGCTCGGCCCGCGTGCAGCGGTAGGACGATCTCCAGGCGATTCCCCTGATTCCGACACCGGCGGGATGTGATTGCATCCCGCCGGTGTTTTGTTGGGGGGGGGCGAAACCGCTGATCGACAACTGGAATTGCAGTTTGATTCGGGCCACCGTAGACTTTGTCCAGCGACAAGCCAAATCGCCGAGTCTGGACTTCCAGAGCGGGGGACCCAAATCCTTGGGGCGAACTCGAGCTCATCGAGCGGGACATCTTCGGTTCCGAGCCCGTCAGCTAACCTCGCAGGCGTTCGAGGACACCTTGTCAGGAGACATGGAGAGCCGCGGCTCGTTCGGAAGGCTCCCGTGCACTTTGCCGATTCCAGGCTGGAATCTGCCTCCTTGTCGTTATGACCCGGCAGATCGTCTGCGCACCCCCTGAGCCGTGTTGGTGATCTGAATTCACCGTGCCGCGGGAGGTGACGCTGCGCTTCGGGTCCGAGCCACGAGGTGTCGCCATGTCTGACCCGGTTTCGAAACAACATGCCCCCGCGCAGCATTATGCCTGGTGGCTTATCATGTGCCTCTGTGGAGTGGATTACTTCAGCACGCTGGGATATCAGCCGTCGATTGCATTTGAAGGGGCGGGTACACTGGCTCCGATTGCGACCCTGGTCCTGGTCTTCGTGACCCTGCTGGGAGCGCTGCCGATCTACTCGCATGTGGCCGGTGCGACTCCCGATGGCGTGGGGTCGGTGGGGATGATCGAGCGGATGTTCTCCGGGTGGGGAGCCAAATTGGCGGTGCTGGTCCTCGTGGGATTCGCTGCCACCGATTTTGTCATCACCAAGACCCTGTCGGCGGCCGACGCCTCGGCCCACCTCATCTCGAATTCGCTGTATGCGGCGCACGCGCCCCACTGGCTGCAGGGGCAAATGGTCGTGACGATCTTTCTGCTGGTGCTGCTCGGAGCGATGTTTCTCAAGGGATATGGCGAGGTGGTCACGCTCGCAACCGTGCTGGTGGTCACCTACATCCTGCTGACGACCTTGATTTTGGGGGCGGGATGCTGGTTTCTGTTGCGGCATCCCGAACTGATTTACCAGTGGCTCACCGCCATTTCCACGGGTGAATATCACCTCGCGCACGCGCCCCTCTCCGGCCGCGGCCCGCTGGTCGCCGTGGGGATTGCCTGCCTGATCTTTCCGAAACTGGCACTTGGCATGAGCGGATTTGAAACGGGAGTTCTGCATATTCATCTGGTTCGTGGCACCGTGGAGAATCCAGGTGATGAAGCGGCGCGAATCCGGCATACGCGGCTGCTCCTGGTCACCGCCGCCCTGATCATGTCGCTGTTGTTACTGGGGTCGTCGCTGGTGACTGGTACGAACACGCTGATCCCAGCCGTGGAATTCGCGCAGGAACCGGTCAAGGGGAAGGCGATCGATCGGGCCCTCGCATTCATCGCCCATGGAGAGAGTCCCTTCGCGATCTGTCCCTGGTTTGGTCCCGTGTTCGGAACGATTTACGACATTTCCACGATTTTGATCCTGTGGTTCGCCGGGGCCTCGGCCATGGCCGGTCTGCTGAACATGGTCCCCCATTACCTCCCCCGCTATGGCATGGCCCCAGAATGGGCATCCGCCTATCGTCCCCTCGTTGTGGCGTTCACCCTGATCAATCTCGTGATGACCTGGGCTTTCCGGGCCGACGTCTCGGCACAGGGGGGGGCATATGCCACGGGCGTACTGGTGCTGATGACCAGCGCCGCCATCGGTTCCTGTGCCGATTTGGGCCGACAGATCCGCATTGCGGGGAGCATGGTCCCGGTGTGGTTGCGATGGCAGCGGAACGTCTTCGCGGTCATCGTGGTCGTGTTTGTTTACACCACGATCGCCAACATCTTTGAGCGCCCCGATGGCATTATTATCGCCTCGATTTTCATCGCGATCACGCTGACAATCTCACTCGTTTCCCGGATCTGGCGAAGTCGTGAATTGCGACATAAGGAGTTTCGTTTTGAGACTGAAGCCGATCGAATGCTGTGGACTGATCTCTGCAGTGAGGAGAATTTTCGTGTCCTGGTCCCCCATCGCCCGGGCAGCCGATCGCTGGAAGAAAAAGAAGTCGAAGTCCGCAAGAGACATCGGATTCCCAACTCGGTTCCCATGGTGTTTTTGGAGGTTCATCCGGGAGATCCGAGCGAATTCCACAACTCTCCCATCATCTCGGCGCGGCAGGAGTCCGGGCGGTTCGTCATTGTTGCCCGCGATGTTGTGTCGGTCTCGCACACGATCGCGCAGATCGCCCTGGAGATCAGCCGGACCGGAGCTCCGCTTGACGTCGTGTTTGGATGGAGCCAGGGGAGCACACTGCGACTGGCCTTCGAATACCTGTTTTTTGGCCAGGGCGATGTTCCGAACAGTGTCTTCGCCCTGATTCAGAATGCTGTGTCCGAACCATCGCGACGGCCGACCGTCCTTGTGGCCTGATCGCCGACGGCGAGACCGTCCCATCGGATCTCTTCATCAGGTGAGGCGACACATCCCGATGCACATAGTCAACCCATCATCCAGGAAATGAATTCCCGTCATTTCCCGAACAACGACCGGCCGCCGGCGACTGAAAGTCCCCGGCGGCCGATCGAAGCCTATCGGTCAATCGGTCGCTACGGGAGAAGAGCGTGACCCGTGCGAATCAGCAGTTCCCTCCAAATCACTTGTCTTCCTCGTCGTCATTCTCCACCAGCCGTTCGAGGTCGGCGCGACGGGCTCCCATCAGTCCCACCACCACCCCGTGCGCCTTGAGGGCGGCCTGCGCGCGGGAACTGAGTATCAGCAGCGAAATCAGACTGATGCAGGGAATCAGCCCCAGCAACAGGTAGAGCCACGGCGAATTCTTGAGAGCCGACGCGAGTCGATACACAAAAAACAGCGACACGATATTGATGAACAAGGGCATGACGGCCAGGGGGAGTGCCAACAAGGGCATCCCCGTACTCTTGGCGAGGGAGGGAGCCAACTGGGAGACAGGAATTGACAAAAACTGCAGCAAGATCAGCCAAATGATGGCTCTGTGCTCTTGGCCGATCTGGTAAACCTCGTCATTCGTGTAACCTTTTTCTTCGGCCATGTCGTACGCTTTCTCTAATGCCGGGGAATGGGCGAATCGAATCAACAGGTTATCGAAACCTCGACGCCACTCCTGGCGCCACACCCCGCCAGGCTGGTCTTTTGTCGCAGGAATTCGGAAGTTTCGGGACGACGTCCCTGGTCCCAAACCATACCGAAAGAGGAAACCCGGCTGCCACCCCATCGCGACTGCTCAGCCAGAGGATACGATCTCGCGGTGCGGAAAATGGACGATGTTCGATCAACCGAAGAGGGGCCCGCTGCTGTTTTGGACAGTCTGCGGCACACTTCGAGGGTCAGTCGATATACACAAACTCATTCAGGCACAGCAGCACCTGGCAGAACTCGACCAGCGCCGCTGCGGTCCGTCCGGGATCGTTCCCCCCCGAGGTCTCGACGAAGGTCTGCATGCGGTCGCGCTCGGCGGCCGTCGGCAGCCGTCCCATGGTGATCCGGTACGCCTGCTCGATCGCCCCTGTCAGCGGGACCTCGGCATTCGGCCGGACCCGCTGGGCCAACCGCTGCGCTTGTTGCCTGACAAAGGGAGAATTCATCAGGGCGAGGGCCTGCGTGGGAACCGTCGTGCTGATCCGCTCACCAATGCTCTGTGTCGGTTCGGGGGCGTCGAACATCGTCAGGAACGGAATCAGCTCGCTGCGCTTGACCCGCAGATAGACCGATCGCCGGGGCACATTGTCGAGGAAGCTCGGCCCATACATCGTGGTATCGAGGTTTCCGCCAATCGCCAGGATGGCGTCGCGAATCACCTCGGCTTCCAGGCGGCGCGGGCGGTAATGCCACAGCAGGCGGTTCTGCGGGTCGGCCTGCAGATTGGCCGCGGGAGCATCGTTCCCCTGCTGGTACACCGCGCTCTGCACCATCAGCTTGTGCAGCGGCTTGAGCTTCCAGCCGTTGCGAATCAGCTCGCGGGCCAGCCAGTCGAGCAGTTCCGGGTGCGAAGGGCGTTCTCCCTGGGCCCCGAAATCGTTGGGCGTCGCCACCAAACCCCGTCCAAAGTGATGCTGCCACAGCCGGTTGACAATCACCCGGGCCAAGAGCGCCCCGGCTCCGTCGTCAACGTCGGTCATCCAGTTTGCCAGAGCGAGCCGTGGTTCGGTCGCCGGTTGCCCGGCGGCGGGCGTCGGCAGCCACTTCGCCGGGCCGTCGGCATTGCGCATCAGCACCTGCAAAAACGCCGGCGAGGCCTGCCCCGCCTTGGCGTCGACCTCACCCCGCCGCAGAAAAAACACATCGCGGCCACCGGCCACCGTCGTGTAAACCTCGGTCAGTGGCGCCCGTGGCCGGGCCCGGCGATGTTGCTCGAGCTTGTGGTGCACCTCCGCCGTGGGAGGGTCAAACGGTGCCAGCCATGTGACCGCCTGCTCACGCAGTGTTTCGGGCAAGGTGTTTTTGTTCGCCGCCAGAATGGTGCGCAGTTCTCCCAGGTGCTGTCCCAGAACTTCCCCGGCCCACGTTGGAGCACCGGGGGCCGTGCTGAACGACAGACGCAGGCGTCCCAGGCCATCGCTGGCGAACTTCAGCTCGATCTGCAGCCGGGTCCCCGAGGCAAACCCCGGCAGCCCCCCCTCGATCTCAAAAATGCCTGCGTTGTCTTTGCCGTTGTCGCCAATCGCCCGCCAGAACGTGCCGGGATTGTCATCGACGGCATTTTTGAACGGATGCGCCTGCTCTTCGAATGCAAACTGTGCCGGCTTGAGCTTGAGCACGACGGGGGCCTCGGTGCTGGCGGGATCGAGCGGCTTCGCCGTCACCTTGAAGTCGGCCAGTGTGAAGCTGCCATCCCCCCCCAACCCGGGTCCCTTGTTGGGAAGGGACTTGTCGGTGAGTGCATCGAGCCGCAGAGCGGTGAGATTCTTCTGATGGGTGAAGATCGTCACCGTGTAAGTGTCTGCATTGCGGCGATTGGGTCCGGTGAAGCGGATCACCCCGTCGGCCTCGGTCGCCAGCCAGGTGTCTGCCGTCTCCACCGACTGCGGCACCCCCACCTGCCAGCGTGGCTCGCCCGTGAGTTGTGGAAACTGCTTTTGTTGCCACTCCACGAAGCGGGTGGGCAGGGTGGCCTGGGCGTACGACGTACGCTCCTGCTGCAGCTTCACCAGTTCGGCGGCATGCTGCTCGATCGCCCGCTGCGTGGCGGCGGGATCGGGATCGAGAAACTGGCTGCCATGACTGGCCCGCGCAAATGATGCGGCCAGTCCGTAATAGTCGTTGTGGGGAAACGGATCGTACTTGTGCTCATGGCAGCGCACGCAGCCAATGGTCAGCCCCAGCATCGATCCGCCGATGGTCATCAGCATGTCGTCGAGCTGATCGTAGCGGATGCGCTCTTCCGTCTTCGCGGTGATCTGGCCGGGGAAGGGGCCTGCGACCAAAAACCCGGTGGCCGAGGCCCCGTGGTAGCCGGGCTGCAATACATCCCCGGCCAGTTGCATCTTCACGAACTGGTCGAAGGGGAGATCCTGATTGAGGGCCCGGATGACCCAGTCGCGGTAGTGGTAGGCTCCGGGGCGAAAGCCGTCGAACTCATAGCCGCCACTTTCGGCAAATCGGACGGCATCCAGCCAGTGCCGGCCCCAACGCTCGCCGTAATTCTGGCTCTGCAGCAATGAGTCGATCAGGGTGTCGACCGCCGTGGAAGAAGTGTCGTTGAGAAAGGCGGTGGCCTGTTCGGGGGTGGGGGGAAGGCCGACCAGGTCGTAGGTCAGCCGACGCAGCAGCTTCTCGCGGGGCGCGGGGCTGCTGGGAGTGAGCTGCTGCGCCTCAAGCCGGGCGAGGATGAACCGGTCGATGGGAGTCTTCACCCAGGCCGACTGGGTCACCTCGGGCACCGCCACGTCGACCAGCGGCTGGAACGACCAGAATTGCTTTCCCTCGGCCAGATTGATTTCCCGTTTTTTCCCGGGAGAGGGGGCTCCATCGCGAGGATCGGGAGCCCCCAGTTCAATCCAGCGGCGGAAGTCGGCGATCACCGTTTCGGGGAGCTTGCCACTGGGGGGCATCTCGAGGCCGTCGTACTGCAGCGCCTTCAGCAGCAGGCTTTCAGCGGGTTTGCCGGGAACGACACTGGGACCGGTCTCGCCCCCCTTGGCGACCGCAGCGCGGGTGTCAAGCGCGAGTTCGCCGCGCAGCTTCCCCTTTTCGGCCGCCTCAGCCGAGTGGCACGAGTAGCAGTGCTGCACCAGGACCGGGCGAATTTTCTGTTCGAAAAACTCGAGATCCTGGGGTTCGGCCGCCGGGAGAGACGCGGCGAACGTCCCCAGTGCAAGACAGAGGGGAGAAACAGCAGCCAGCAGTTGTCGCAACGACATCAACACACCCGGTGACAGGGGTTTGGTGCAGGGGCCGAACTCAACTCCCCCGCACCGGTGGTGCGGGAGGAGTGTGGGAGCTGGCCAACTACCTGAGTGTACGGGAAGACCGGCCCTGTGGGCCACCGCGCCGCCCTGGTTACGTCATCTGCACGACGTTTTGAGCAACCCCCTCGATGGTGTTCTCGGCCAGGGTGATGTCTTTTGTGTCTTTGCCGAGGCGAATACCCACCCGCTGCTCGGCCCCCCGGGTTTCCTGGATCCGGTTTCCCCGGATGGTGACCAGTTCGGTTCCCCCCTGCACATCGATCGCGGCGGCTTTGGCCGGTCCCGTGTTGACGCAGGTGTTCCCTTCGATGAGGTTCCGATGGGCGCAGAAGGTGGGGCCCCGTTCGGGACGGAAGAGCACCGCCACTTCGCCGCTGTTTTTGATGGTGTTGTTGCGGACGATGTTGTCGGTGTCGCGGTGTCCCAGCGAGATGCTGTAGGTGTTGCCGTCGAGCTGGTTGTTCTCGGCCAGTCCGTACTGCACGCCCCAGCAGAAGAAGATGCCGATCTTGTTCCGCTCGATGCGGTTGTTGCGCATCACGGGGCGTTGCGAACCCGAGCCGGGGTGCAGCCCCAGATCGGCATTGTCGTGGCTATGGCACTCTTCGACGAGGGTGTCGTGGCAGATCTGCCAACTGATGCCATCGCCATGATTGTTGCGGGCGGTCACTTTCCGGAAGACCAGGTCGTTGCAGTCTTGGAAAAACAGGCAACCGCCGTAGTTGCCATCGAGATGGGCGTTGTTTTCACGGTTTCCATCGAGACAGAGGTTCTCGATGGTCACATTCTCGATTTCTTCGCCGGTGACCAAAGGGAAGAGGGACCAGCAGGTGGAGTCTCCCATCTGCCAATAGTTCTGACGAAGCGCCTTGTCGAGTTTAAAACGGTTCCCCGAGCGGGCGACCAAAGTCCGCTTGGCGACTTCCTGTCCGCCATTGTGGGGGTTCTTGGTTCGCAGCAAAACACTGTCTCCTACCGCAAACCCGGCCGCATCCTCCAGGGTGATTTCCTGGTCGTACCAATCGCTGTCGACAGCCAGTTTGGTGTGATGGGAGGGATGCTTCTTCAGCACGGCATCGAGCCCCGAGCCCAGCAGCCGGACGTTGGATTTCATCCACAGCGAGCCCCGCAGCACGTATTCGCCGGGAAGCACCTGCACCGTCCCGCCCCCCAGGCCGGCGACGTAATTGATGGCGGCCTGCAGCGCTTTGTGAGAGGTGCCGACGATGTCGGCCTCCCGCGGGCCGACCGTGACGGTGAGACGCTCATTCCACGCGGGCTCAACGACGCGATCTCCCGAAGTGGCCCGGGGACGGCGGATGCTTCGGGAAGGGGGGCCGCCGATGACCTGCGGCTCATCGGCCCGCGCCAGACCCGGCCCAGTCTGTCCCACGCCGGCCAGCGCGGCCAGCGTTCCCAGGGAACCACCCAAAAACGAGCGTCGGGACGAATTTGGGGCGGTCATGCGAAACTCCGGTGGGATGCGGGGCAGGGGGGCGGGTGGGTGTCGGTCGGTGTTGGTCGGTGTTGGTCGAAATGACCGTTCGACAGCCTGTGTCGTAAATCGCCACTTCGGGAAATGCAACTGCAATGCGGCTCACGCGAACCTCGCCCTTGGCCTCGTGGTCCGGACCACTTGCTGTTTGGCCATCTGGTGCTTGATCGCTCTGTCGTCAGGAAGTTGCTGGGAAAGGCGTTCTTGCTTTCGATCACAACCGCCGTCAGGTCTCCGCACGGACACTGGTCGACGTCGATCGGTTGGCCCTCGCGACTTCACATGCGTAGAACACGTTCGAGAATTCGTTCTACGTTTGCCGGCTCCCGCGACGTTTGACCAATCCCCGCCTCCAGCTTTGCAGGATCTGTTCGCGGGTCAGGGAGGTGGGAAGCGAATCGGGCATGGGGGCATGCTATCGGGTTGGAGGGGTGGAGGACAAACAGGCGTGGTGCGGACCAACCCATGAGCGGTCGGTAGAGGACAGGCGGAACGGCTCGGCCGTCAAACCATGCTGGGTCGATGAGTCGTTGCACTAAAAAACCAAAAAAACCAGGAACTGGTCTTGCCCTCGTGAAGAGATTGTCTCTTCTCATGTTTGGTTCATTCGAACAGCATCCCGGATCACAGTTTCGGGACAGGCAAGACCTCTCTGATTGACCTCGCTTTCCCTTTGGTCAATTTGTGGAGTCCTGCTGCGATGGGTGATTGGTTTTGGGAATTGGACTGTTCACGGCCCTGGCTGATTTGGTCAGGGCCATTGTTGGTGTGTGTCGCAGTTGAATGGACTGCGGCGGAGAGGAATTGTTCACAGTGAAAGCTCTGATGAATGCGTTGAGGCACGGTTCTGACGCCATCGAGACAGCAAGTCCGCGACTTATGATGGTGGAGCCTTTGGGCTCTCCCCGAAGTTGTACTGCGTGCTGCGGCGACCAGGTTTGAATTCCGGTGGTTGAGGGGCATTCCCGAAACCAGTTCCGAGTTTAATACGCTTCCACGATCGAGCCCCTCCATGGCATCGCTATCGCTCCGAGACTGGTGGAAACAGTTGGCTTCACGCGCCGGGAACCGTCGCCGCCGCAGTCGAGCGGTCGAACTCTGTGCCGCCCAGTCCCTCGAACATCGCCAATTTCTTTCAGGTCTGGTCACCACCCTCACTCCCACCACGACCACCTCGACGTCCGGAACCTCAGCCCTGGTCAGCGGCGGATTGTCAACCATTACGGGGGGAGCGACGTCCTCCGGCGGAACCACCAGTTCCGGAACCACTTCGGGCACATCCTCCTCGGGCACCTCGTCGTCGGGGACTTCGACCAAATCAGCCCCCAGTTGGCTGGCCCCCTTACTTGATTGGCAGGCCACGCTGAAAACTGCGGCTGACAGATACCAGCAGAACACCACCGACAATCGCTCCCTGCTGTCCAGTCGGCTTGCCGAGGTGCTGGCCACCTATGAGGCCGGGGAGGATCTGCGGGCCAAACAGTCGGAAACTCTGCTCGACGAAGTCCGGGAGCGTCTGGATGTGTCCGAGGAGGAGCTCTCGGACAATCTACGCGATCTCGACGACCATTCGAACCGAACCCTGTCGTCGCTGCTGCTGGTCCGCGATCGGACTGTCTCGGCAGTGCAACGCCACACCACCGAGACTGCTCAGTCCGACGCCGACTATCAGGCAGCCGTGCTGAAGATTCAGGAGACCCACTCCCTGTTGCTGAAGCGGGCGGATGACGACTTCCAATCGGCCGTTGATCAGGCGACCGCCGATCGAGAAGCGGCACTCACGGCTGCCGGTGACCGCCATGAAAATGCACTTGCCGCCGCAGCCGCCCGCTTCGATTCGGCCATGGACGCGGCGGACGCCGCCTTCGATACGGCAGTTGACAGCGCAGTCGGG
>JBKDUK010000050.1:0-17358 GCA_046339535.1 Planctomycetaceae bacterium
TTCTGGATGACTGAAGCGATCTCGTCCGCTTTGAATTTCATTTGTGCTCCTCTGCTCCACGCGCTGCTGCAACTGCCGCAATCGCGAACGCAATGAACCGTCGTAGACCGTGTCCCCCACCCGGATCCGCAGACCGCCGACGAGTGATTCGTCGACCGTCCACTCCACAATGGGGGTGAAATCGAGGGATTTCGAAAGACTCTCTTCCACCAACCGATGCATCTGCGGGGTCGCCGGGATCGCCGACGTCACCTGCACCCGCCGCCGCCCCGACCGCAACTCCGCCTGCAATCCCACCTGGCGACAAATGGGCTGCAGCAAATCCAATCTCGAATGCCGGGCCAGGACCTTCAGGAAGTTCACGAACAGCGGCGATCCGCGGCCATCCAGAATCTTCCCCAGCAATGCCTCCTTGTCGTCCTTCCCCAGCGCGGCTGATGACAACAGGCGGCGCAGATCCGCCTGCCGGGGCAGAACCTCCTCCACAAACTCCCGCAGTTCCGCCACCACGTCCGCCTGCTCAGCCGCCGGAATCGCATCCAGCAGTGCGTCGGCATAGACCCGCGCGATCGAATCCACCGAAGGATCTTCGAGCACGCTGGGGATTCGCGTCTGAGGCTGCTGGGTGTCAGTCATGATCCGTTTCAAACAGGCAAGATCAATCCGGCTGGAGCGATGCGTGGGACCGTCCAACCACTCTCTCAACAAACTCCGGGGGGCCACCCTCCGGGTCAATTCCACCCGCTCAAACAGCGGGCGCCGACTGCGGGCTGGGAACAATCCTGAACTCGGTGTCCGGACCCTGCGGAGAGACCACCGGGCCTGAGAACACCATCACAAGAATCTCCCAGAGCCCCCTTCCGGGAGCTGGACATCCCCACCGCGGAGGGCTACGCCTTCCGCGATGAAAACTCCTGCAGAGCCTCACGAATCAGCCGCTCATGGTCGGCTCCCGTCAGGGAACGTCCCACAACCTGCTGCGTTGCTTTGGCCACCGTGCCCGACATCTGGTCGAACAACTCGTCGAGGGCCGCGTCCTTGGCCCGCTGAATCTCCACCAAGGCCCGGTTCTTGCTCGACTCGGCCTCGCGCTGCGCTGTCGCGATGATGTCATTTTTGGTGACTTCGGCATCACGCCGCGCCTCGGCCAGAATCTCACGCACCTGGTCCTGCACCCGGTCCAGCTTGTGCTGGTGGTCATCGAGCAGTTTCTGGGCCTTGATCCGGGCATGCTCGGCATCCGCGAGTGCCGCCTGGATCTTTCCTTCCCGCTTGTCCAATCCCTCAATCATCGGCTTCCAGGCGAGCTTCTTCAGCACGAACAGGAAGACCCCGAAGGTAATGAGGGTGAAGATCGCGAGATCGACATCCGCCTTGTGGGCCGTCATCGGGCCCTCCACCGGATGTTCGTGTGCCGCGTCGTCGAGGGGTGCTTCCGCAGCGGCCGCCGGGGCGTCCTCCGCGGAGACTGGATTGACCACCGCGAAAATCAGCGACACACAGGTCAAAGTCAAAATCCCGGTGCCCGCAAGAGACCGGCAAAACATCCTGAAATGACTCATGGAGGCAAACATCCGCGCGTGAGACAACGAGACCAAACGGACTGGAAAGACCCCGATCCAGGGCGTTCGCCGAAACGAACGCCCCCGGAATCAGCCCTTCACAATCAACACGATCAGGGCGAAGAACGTCGCACCTTCCAACAGCGCGGCAGCGAAGATCATCGCACCACGGATGTCGTTGGCAGCCTCGGGCTGGCGGGCGATGCTCTCCAGAGCAGCCGAACCAATCTTGGCGAAGCCGTAGGCGGCTCCCACGATGGTCAGAGCCGCACCAAAGGCCGCAGTGCCGGGGAACACTCCCCAACCAGCAGCGTCTCCCTCAGCCGCGAACACAGGAGTCGCCACAAACACCAAGCTGAGCACCAGAGCCAGCATGCGAAGCGTACGATTCACGGAACTCTCCTCTCTCTTTTTCTCGACAGTGACGGAACAGACAGATCAGCTTCGCGCGGAATGCGCGGATCACTCTCAGCAACACCGGCGGGCCATCGGCAGGCCCCGGAAGGGCCCTGGCAATGACCAAGCCGCCACTCTAGTGCGGATGCTTGGCAGCCGCAATGAACAAAGTCGACAGGTACGCGAACACGTATGACTGCAGGAACGCCACGAACAATTCGAGCAGCCCAATGCCCACCTGCCCCAGAATGCTCGCCGGGGCCACCAGATACACCAACTGGCTCGCCCCCGCTTGGGCAATGAATCCGAGAATCACGGCAATCACTGTGTGACCCGCCATGATGTTGGCGAACAACCGCACCGCCAGCACGCCATGCTTGATGATCAGCCCGATGAACTCAATCACCCACATCAGCGGCTTGAGCAGAATCGCCAGTGCCGGGGGCAGGTCCATCGTCGGAATCAATGACAGCCAGAAACCCACGAACCCACTGGTCTCGGTCCCGGCGCGAATCACCATGCAGAGGGTAAATACGGCCAACACGCCGGTCACCCAAATGTTTCCCGTGGGAGATCCCAGCCAGGGAACCGCCCCCAGCAGGTTGCAGAACAGCACGAAGAAGAAGACCGACCAGATGTACGGGAGATACTTGTCGGCCGGGTGCCCCACGGCAGCGGACGCAGCGGTTGCCGGGACTGCATGCCCATGTCCGGCGTGACTGTGCCCTGCATCACCGTGATCAGCGGCAGCATGACCATGGTCGCCGTGTCCCTGAGCCCCATGGTCGTCATGTCCATGTCCGTGGTGATCATCACCAATCGTCGGACGGACCACTTCATCGCGCAGAAACACCAGAATCGCTTCGAAGAAATTCCAGAACCGGCCCCGCAAAGGCTCACCCGAGGCGACGCGCCGGGCCAACCCCTGGAAAACCAGCACCGCCAGCACCAACACCAGCACCTCGATCACCATGAACTTGGTGATCGTGAACAGCTTGCCGAAAGGCTGGGGAATGTGCAGGTGCCCGCTCCCATCGGGAGTCAGGAACCGGGGGACCTCAAAAAACGTGAAATCCCTGACGTGATGAAAGACGTCATCGTGTCCGGATGCCATGGAGGTACGTCTTCTCTCTGCAGGACCTTGTCATCCACCGGCCGGGAAGGCAACCGCCCCACCCGCACCACGTGGCTCAGCTCAAACCACTTCCAACCACGAACTCAAAATCACGGGCAGTCGGGCAGCAACTGGGAGCCCAGCCGAGCCGGAGCTCTTGATCAACCCGGCCCCCCCTCGTCGCCCACAGAGCCTTCGCCCCGAGCAGACACAGGCCGCCTTCGCTCCACCACCGGAGGCATCAACAACCACGTCTCACAAGCCAGACCGGCCAGATAAAACACAGTCGTGACCAGCAAGACAGGTTCCCAGGGAGCCTGCCAGACAAATCTCATCCACAGCAGCCCCAGCAGGCACATGCCTGCCCGGGCCAGCATCCCGACCAACAGCAGGGGCAACACCCAAGGCGTGTCCCGGCCGAAATGTTGCAAGACGAATAACAGACTGCCCGGCAAGAGGCAACAAACCAGACCCGCGCCGGAAATCCGTATCCCCCAACTCTCCCACCGCAGCGATGTCAGTGGTGCCATCACCACAAACAGAACCACGCACAGCCCCGCCAGCCACCCAATCTGCCACAGTGGTGTGGAGGGCCTGTTCACAATGTCACACTCTCACCTCAGACAACCGCGGGCCATTCCGTCAATCCCTCACACTTCCCGCACACACACCACCGCACGCATCACTGCGAAACCCGGGACCGCAAATCAACAGTCGTCAGACATCCGATCCCCTGCCGCCGGGAGACGGACTTCCAGTTGCCGGTTCGACCGCCCGCACACCCCCCGCCGGCACTCCGGGCCTCGCAAGTCGATCCTGGCAACCTGTCTCGCCGAACATCGAGGTGCCGGATTGTTTCCGCACACGTCCTGCTGCGGACCCCGGCCGTTTCGTCAGCCGCAGCAGTCCCAAGAACAATCCCACCACCGCCCCGGCGACGAGACACCAAGGGGTAGTGCCGAGCCACGCATCGCACGCGATGCCGAGCACGGCCGGCAACACCATCAGCAGTGCACTCGACACGACCTCGGAGTACCCGAGCATCCAGTTGGCCAAACGACGGTTTTGATCGCCGCCGGACTGCCGCATGTCGACCTCCCGGATTGGGCTGGAATCCGCAGGCTTCTCCGCAGAAGAGCCACACCCTACACCCTCGTTCCCTCTGGTGTCAAAACCCGACCCTTTGAAACACGGAAATTCCCAAAGCTGGTGCCATCGCGACAGCCAAAGGACAGACCCTGGATTCTGTGCACCCCAAGATACCCCCGGATGCCCCCCCTCCACCGAGAGAGCCGCCGAACCGCTCCATACCCGTGTGCCGCCCCTGGGCCACTGTTTTTTTCTCTGAAACCGCCGCAATTTTCTTGGGTTTCGGCCCCATACCTCACTGGCACAGATTTGCACCTCGTGGTCGGATTTGGTATCACCAATCTTGGCGTAATGAGCGTCGCAACCCATTGCGAAGCAAGTTCTTAAAAACGGGAACCACTTCCCCGCCAGCGAGCAGTCCCCCAGTGTCCACCTGTATGGGTTACAGAATACCAGCAACCCAACGCTGGTGGTGATCCCGAATGCCGAGCCTTTGAATGCCGACCCCACCGCTGACAGCTCTCTCCCGAGAGGCTCTCGAAAAGCTGGCCAAACGGAGGGGTCTCTCCAAAGTGTCGGGGCTCACCAAGGCGCAGCTGATTGAAGCACTGCAGCCGACCCCCAATCGACAGGGGCCACCCAAAACGCCCGCGTCCCGCAAGGGGACGACGGCGAGCCCGGCGAAGAAACCGAACGCGGCCCGACAGTCCGCCTCCAGTACCACGGTCAAACCAGCCAAATCGGCGGTGGTGCCACCCGCCGGGGGTGCGAAAGCGCCCCGCAAGGCGAAGGCGATTGTCCCGGCTACCGGTCCCGCCTCCCCTGTCGCGAAGGCTCCCCTCGAGCCCCACCGCCGCGAGATTGCCCTCGGCAATCCGCGCACGACGAAGGGTCAGAACTCCCTGGTGGCGACCGCCTGCGACGCCCATTGGATTCGGGTGACCTGGCACCTGTCACGCGACAGTGTCGACCGGGCCCAGTCACGGCTGGGGACCGAGTGGCACCGCGCGGTCCCCATCCTGCGGATTTCCCGGGTCACCACCAGTGATCAGGCGGCCGGTAGTGAGGCGTTCGCCAAAGATGTGATCATCGACACTCCGTGCAACACCCACTATCTGGCTGTGCCCCAACCAGGACGGGCCTTTCGGGTGCAGATTGGTTACCTCGGAAAGCAGGGAACATTCTTCTCGATGGCGAAGTCGAATGTCTGTCACCTGCCCAAGCCCGGCCCCGCGCAGTTGCCGCGTGAACCGCTCCCCACATCCGCTGCGGAGGGAGGGGAACTGCTGACCGACCCCGCCGGAGGTGATGACGACAGCCCGGTTCGTCCCCTGGGATTCTCGGCCCTGTCACATTTTGGCCCCAGTGCCTCACAGAAACGGCTGACGGGGGAATTCGAGTTCAAACTGGCCACCGAGCTGGTGGTCTATGGCAGCACCCGTCCCGGCTCGCAGGTCACCGTGCATGGGGACCAGGTTCAGTTGCGGGACGATGGCTCGTTCACCTTCCGCATTCCGCAGCCCGAAGGCCGGCAGGTGCTGGCGTTCACCGCAATGGATCCGCGGGGGAACGAACGCCGGATGATCGTGGTGGCGATGGAACGCAACACCAAGGAACTCGAACGCCAGTACTTCGACGGCGGTCACGTCGATGGGGCGGAGGACTGAGGGACCGCCCCAGACGCCCGGGGCCGGAACCGGTGCGAACACTGGTTCGAGTCTCCTCGCCGGGGGGTCCGCAGATCTGTCTGCAGCGCGCACACATGCCCCCGCAGGCCACAAATCGGCCTGCGGGGGCATGTTCTTGCTGGCGCCAGCGGATGATCCTCGGGGCTCCTGAGCCTCTAGCTCTTCAACAGATCGGCAATCGCCGTCCGCTCTTCCCGCAGCTCATTGACCGTGGCCGTGATTTTCTCGCGGGCGAAATCGTTGTGCTGGATCCCCTGCACGATCTTCCAGGTCTTGCCATCGGTCGTCAGCGGGAAACTGCTGATCAGGCCGGGCTCCACCCCATAGCTGCCATCACTGCAGACCGCCGCGCTGAACCACTTGTTGGCCGACGTGGGGAAATGAATGCTCTTGAGGTTGTCGATCACCGCATTGGCAGCCGACGCCGCGCTGGACGCCCCCCGGGCCTTGATGACCGCCGCCCCGCGCTGCTGCACCGTGGCGATGAAGTCGTTCTTCAGCCAGTTCTCGTCGCGGATCACCTGGGTGACCGGCTGGCCATCGATCTTCGCCTGATAGAAGTCGGGATACTGGGTGGCGCTATGGTTGCCCCAGATCGCCAGGTGCGAGACCGACGAAACGGGACGTCCCGCCTTCTGGGCCAGTTGGGAAACGGCGCGATTCTCATCGAGACGGGTCATCGCGTAGAACCGGTTCGACGGAACTCCCGGGGCGTTGTTCATGGCGATCAGGGCATTGGTATTGCACGGATTGCCCACCACCAGAACCTTGACATCGCTGGCGGCGGCCGCCGCGATGGCCCGCCCCGTGCTGGTGAAAATCGGCCCATTGACGCGAATCAGGTCGGCCCGCTCCATTCCGGCCTTGCGGGGCACACTCCCCACGCAGACGACGTAGTTGCAGTCTTTGAACCCCTGCTCGAGGTTGTCGCTGGACGCTTTCACCACTCCCGCCAGGGTGGGGAAGGCACAGTCATCGAGCTCCATGTGCACCCCGTCGAGGGCTCCCATGGCGGGGGGCACTTCAACCAGATGCAGTACGACCGGTTGGTTCGGGCCGAACACCTCGCCCGAAGCAATGCGGAAAATCAAGCTGTAGCCAATCTGACCGGCGGCACCGGTGACTGCCACGTGAAGGGGGGTAGCCATTGTGAAACGTCCTGGAATGAGGGAAAGACTCTCTTCCTGATGTAACGAACAGCGCCCGACCCCGCAACCTTGCCCCCCACAGAGACACCTGTTCCCACTGGGCAATGTCGTTTTCCACTCCCCTCCGGCGACTTGAGAAAGAACTGACAAGGAATTTCGAAATCGACGGAAAACCGCGCAAACACGCAAAATACGGAAAACAGGAGGGTTACAAAGAAAAAATCGCCCCTCCATTCGCTACAGGTTGTCGAACTCCCCAGGGACCGTCCCCCTCCCCGCGATGGAAAAGTGGGAAGAAATGACCTGTATCGCCCCCCCTTGCCAGTGCTCAAGAGGGCGACGTTGACACGTTTTTCCTGCAGAATTACAACTCGTGACCGTCCGCTGGCGGAACCGCATCTTGCGTTTCTAAGTGGAATTCTGTGCTCAACTTGCGGATTGTTCCTGTTTGGTCGAGACGAGGTCCGGTGCGGACTTTTTCCCTGTCTGTCCTCTGGGTGTTGCTGGCTTCCGCTTGCGGATGCCAAGGCTGCTCCACAACCCCTGGGAGACCCCCCACCGCCTCGATTCCCGCCCCCTACGTTCCCTCGGCTCCTCTGCCCCCACTCACACCGCCGGTTGCTCCGGTGGTTGCTGTCCGTTCGAATCCCTGGAAGCCCGACGTGGCGGCACGTCCGTGGAAGTACATCGTGTTGCACCACACCGCGACCGCCACGGGCAATGTCGACAGCATTCACGCTGAACACCAGAAGAAAAAGGACAAAAGTGGCAATCCCTGGCTGGGAATTGGCTACCACTTCGTGATCGGGAATGGGAACGGGATGGCGGACGGAGCGATCGAACCGACGTTCCGTTGGCGCACCCAGATTCAAGGGGCTCACGCCGGCAGCGCCGAGCCCGATTACAACCAACTGGGAATTGGCATCTGCCTCGTGGGAAACTTTGAGGATGCCCCTCCTACCGTGGCCCAGCAGAAGAGTGCTCAACTGCTGGTGCAAACCCTGCGTCAGGAATACTTCATTCCGATAGACCAGGTCGTTCCTCATAAGGAAATCCGGGCGTCAGCCACCGCCTGCCCCGGAAAATTGTTCCCCCTGCGGGAGATTGCCCAAGAATACCCGGGCGTCTTGTTGGGAGTGGATCCCGACGGAGTACCGGTGGAATCCTTGGCGGGTTCTCTGGAGAGGACTTTGAGATGACATCACGCTGGTCCCTGGAATTGGCCATCGACCCCGGTCGGTCGCAGGTCACCCATGACGCCCACACCGCCATGGACCCCGCGGTCTGGGAGGCGGGTGTGCCGTTGGCCCTGCTGGCCCCACCAGCCCGGTCAGGGGCCGAAATCGACGGCCTGTTCCTGCCCGAAGGGTACGAACCGACCTACGCCTATCCTCTGCTGGTCTGGCTCTCGACAGTTCCGGTCTCGCCCTGCGAATTCGAGCGGCGGATGCGGGCGATCAGCGAGCGGAACTATCTGGGAGTGTGCATCCCGGTCTCGCCTCAGGCCGAGGTGGCCGATGTGGCCCTGCAGGTCCAGAACGTCGTCTGTGCCGTGCGTCGTGACTACCACGTCCACAGCGAGCGCATCGTTCTGGTGGCCACGGCCGACGCGGCGGCTGTGTCGCTGGAAGTGGCCCTGCGGCATCCAGCCTGGTTCGGCGGTGTGGTTTCTCTGGGCCCCCCCCCCACAGCCCGCTGCCTGCTGGCCGAAGCGGGCCAGTTGCGGGGCTTCCGGGCGTTCCTGGGGGGAACTTCGGGGAGTGATTGGCCCGCCCTCAAGCAGACCGAACGGCTGCTTTGGACCGCCGGTTTGAATGTCCGGCTCTGGCAATGGACCGAAGGCAACCGGATCCCCGCGAATGTCTGGCGCGAGCTCAATCACTGGCTGATGGCCGGCATCGAGGCCGAAGCCACAGTCTGGGCCTGAGCCCACACAATCCCGCACGCCGGTGGAGTGTCACGTCACTCCACCGGCGTGTTTTTTTTTGCAGGGCCGGTCAGACGCCAGCTTCTCTTCCACCCTCCCCCGGGCCGAGCGCAACCTTATCCCGAGCTCGCGAAGACCGCTTGGTCTCCACAGGAACCCGGCGACGACTGAGCCAGAAGTTTGGCCCCGCCTCCCCAACGACGTGGCCAGAGGCTCGCCACCGGGGTGGCCCAATCGTTCCGCTGGTTGCTGCCCGAGGTGGCTGGGCATTCGGAGCAGCCACCGGGTTGTCATCCGGGTGCCTTGGCTCACGCGACCTTTGTTTCGCCGCGGTGATGTCCATATTGGCCTCCGACCACCCGGCTCACCACACTCATTCCCGCCCGTCACGACCGTCTCGTGATGACAAGCCCGACTCGAGAATTTGAGAAATCGGGCGGGGGCAGCCGATTGTCGCGGGTCAGAGAGGCCACCCCGGGCCTCCTCCCTGGCCGACCCATGTGACCAATCGGGTGACTAGCCCCCCAAAAAAACAGCCCGCGGTCGGCACAGGACCGACCACGGGCTGGGATGAACAAAAGCCGGTCAGCGACTCACAGGCATCTGCTGCCCACCCGATTGTGGATGGGCAGGAATGAGACCGCGGGGGCCAACCAGGTGCGTTGCGAGCTCCTACTGGCTGTTGCGACCGCCACGGCCACCGGGCCGACTGCCGCCGCCGGGACCACTGCTGGGGAACCCGCCGCCGCCGGGACCACTCGACGGAAATCCTCCCGCACCGCCCCCCATGCCTCCCATCGGACCACCCATGCCCCCCATGCCGCTGCCGGGGAAGCCTCCCCCCCCGGAACCACCCGACTTCAGAGAGTTGCGGCCCTTCTTTTTCTTCTTGCCATCTTTCTCATCCTCTCCACTCCCGCCGAAGAGGTTGAACGGATCGCCCGACCCGGACGCGGGGGACTTTTCTTTCAGGTCGGCGTATTTGTCATTCTGCTCCTTCATCTTCTTCCGGAGATCGCTGATTTCCTCAGTGGACCCGCCATCGATCGGCTGCAACTTCCCCAACCGGTTGACGGTGACCGCCTGATCGAGCTGAGACTGCAGCGACATGACCAGCTTCTGGTCTCCCTCGAGCCCCAGGTCGGCCAACACACCGGGTTCCAGCTTGGGGCTGGGTACGGCGTCGAGGAACAGATCGCGGCTCGCAAAATTCACCTTCCCCTTGGCGAACGTCTGGGCCCCAATGTTGGGGAATTCCAGCTCTTTATCCCCCCCCACATATTGGCCAAACTTGAGGGGAAGCGACGCTTCCACAATCGAGCCAAAATCGGTGTTGAACTGGAGCACATCCAGTTCCGCAGCCCGCTGCGGTGTGGGGGGTTTCGACACCCGGTGAACCATGTACTGCACTTCCGGCGGTGCGATCGCGGGAATCGACGGCTGACTCCAGTCGGACTCGCGGGTTTCCCCTTCCGCCACCGAAGACTGCCGCACGAAATCGGAATTGTAACTCGGATTTTCGATGATCATCTGCACGCGGTAGATGTAGCACTCGTTCGGCTCCACATCGAAGTCGAAGAAGCGGAACATCACCAGGTCGGCTCCCGAGGAGGAGATCTGTCCGACCACGGGCATGCCCGCTCCCCCCATGCCGGAACCCATGCCTGGCATCGACATGCCAGCCCCACCGCCGGGCATCATCCCGCCGGCACCGCCGCGGCCCATCGCCCCCGACATCAACTTGCCCATATCGGGACGGGGAGCCACACCCGAGCCACCGCCGCCAGGAATACCCCCCGGAGGCATGGAACCCATGCCCCCCATTCCACCCGGCATCGAGCCCATGCCGCCACCGGGCATCCGGCCTCCCCCCTTGCCCCCCGGAGCGCTGCCCGGCATACCGGCCCCCATGCCAGCTCCCATGCCGCCGCCCCCCATGTAATCGGCCACCGAGCCAGAGAAGCCTTCATCACCCAGCCGATTCGCCGCATCCCGGCGCATCCGCTTGGCATCGCGTTGCCCTCGCAGCAGCCCCCGACGATTGCGGCCCCCCTCTTCGTCAGCGCCTTCGAGCGCCTCAGCTGCGGCGGCGTTTTTCGCCTCTTCTTCTTCCCGCTGCTGCTTGTCGAGCGTGGGAATGCGGGGGTGCACCACGTACCGCGGATCCCAATCCCCATCGGCCCGCCGGGGCAACGACATGGTGAAGACCCCTTCGATGAACTCCGCCGCCACCAGGTCGGCTTCTTCCAACACCACCTTGTTGAGGGTGTCGAGCGCCGAATCGATCTTCACATCTTCCCACTGTCCCGACCACGGATCCTTCGCCGGGATTGCCCGCTTCCGCTGCAGCTTGAAGTCCGCGTAGTTCAGCAACGACTCGGCCTGGGACAACGTCTCGAGATGGTGCGCTTTCCGCAACCGGTCCAACTGGGCCCGGCGTTCGACCACAGCGGTCACCACAATCGCCCGCTTGCCCCGCGACTTGACCGCGGCCCCGGACGATGCGGCCGCCATTCCCGACTTGCCGCCATCGCTCGACGACTCCTCCAACTGTGCGCCCAGATCCAGCGTCCCCCCAGCCGCCCCGGCCAGACCCCCACCCCGCTTGCGATCCTTGGGCTTTTCGGGCTTGGGCTTGGTCTCGGCCACAGGCTCTTCCTCGGCCGCCTCGGGCTCCTGCTCTTCCAGAACCGGAAACTCAATCGCGCGGGCGATCAGATCGACCGGCGGCAGCACTTCGACTTCATCAGCCGGCAGTTGGTAGGTCTTGACCTTCGGCGACAACGGGATCTGGTACTCGAACTGAGCCAGATCGATGGGGGTCAGCGACCCCTGGATGGCGCTGTCGGCCGAGGCAATCAGGAACTTTTCCTTCTCATCCGCCGGCCAGCGATTGGCCGCCAACTGGTCTTGAACTTTGCGGGCCTCCGTCTCCATTTCGAGCGGATTGCGGCCGTACCCTCCCCAACTGGTCATGGCGAGACACAACAGTGTCACCAATCCCGCAACCCCCATCCCCACCTTTTCGCCGTGGTTCAGGAAGAACTGCTTGTAGTTGTACGTCTTGATCTTCTCAACCAGGTTTTTCATGGCAATTCCCCCGTCTTGGGGACTGGGAACAACGATCAGACAAAAGTCGGGAAAGTTACGGAGGGAAGACCAGGCTGGTCCTCCGGGAAATCACTGCGGAGCGGTCCCCGCCGGCGGAGCGTCCGCAGGGGGATTTTCAGCCGGTGGGGTGGCCGGTTCGGGAGCCCCTTCCGCCGCAGGAGCGTCCGTCGTCGGTGCCTGCGGGTTGGTGTTCGTCGCCGCCGGAGATTCCGCGGGGGAACCAGCAGCGGCATCCGTCGCCGGCGGATCTGTCGCCGCGGCCCCGGCTGTGGGTTCGGGGGAACCAGCCACTGAGCCATCAGCATTGTCCGTGCCGGAAATTGTCGCCGCATTCGCCGGAACTCCACCCGCTCCAGGACCAGCCGCCGGGTCAGCTCCCGCTGCCCCCGCCGCAGCCCCTGCGGGCACGGTGGTTCCGTCGGCCGGAACAGCCGCTCCGGGACTCGTCGCCGGATCGGTTTTCGCCGGCGGATAGACCTTGGCCAGAACTTCGGGCTTGGGCTTCTTGTACAGCGTGAACCAGCCATCCAGGGCGACGTTCACCAGGTTCGGATTCGCCAACGGATCGACCTTGGGAGTTGCGGCTGCCTCAGCTCCCGCTCCGCCAGTCAGTCCCCCCAGGCCTCCGCCGGTCAAGCCAGCCGTTGCCCCACCCCCGGAAGCGGGAGCACCCGGCACCCGGCCTCCCAGCAGCGCACCCGCTGCCTGGCCCGAGACACCGCCACCGCCGCCGCCGCCGCCCATCTTCGCCATCGCCCCACTCATCGCCTTCATGGCGTCGATGCCACCTCCACCAGACATCATGCCCATGCCGCCACCCATCGCTCCTCCCCCAGCGGCCAGACTGCCAGCAGCCCCTCCGGAAGAGCCCAGAGGCAACAAATCCTCCTCGCGGACATCGGCCACATGCACCCGCGTCACGCGGGCGGGCCAACTGAGATTCGACAGCAGCACCAACAGCTCCGGTACGCGTGTCTGATCGATCTTCAATTCGAGGTAGAAGCCACGAGTCCGGAACTCATCGCGATCCTCGACGTATCGGCGAGCAGGATTCTCCCCTGGCTCTCCCAGTTCTTCGATGGGATCAAACGTGACCGCAGGCACTGTCCCGACGGTGCTGGCATCGCCGGAGGCTCCTCCTCCCCCCATGCCGCCCCCACCCATGCCTCCGCCAAATCCAGACGCCTTGAGGCCTTCCTTGGCCATCTTCGCCATTTGCTCACCCATCGCCGCCGCCCCACCCCCACCCGCACTGGCCGATGTGGAAGACGCCGAACTGCCTCCCGACTTCTTGGTCAGAGTGATGGTGCTGCCCGAGCGATTCCCCCCCCGCAGGTTGAACACGGTGATCTCGGGGATCACGGCATCCACCTGACTGCTGGAACTCTGATTCAGGCTGCGGACCACCTGGATGATCGCATTCGCCAGCCAGAGATCCTCCTGGGCTTCCTCAATTTCCTGCGACGAGGGATTGTCGGTCCGGACACCCCCCACCGCCTCGGAGATGGGGAAACTGTCGAGAGCGATCGCCACCTTGCCCCTTCGCCGACCCTCCTCTTCGTCCTCCACCACCGGCTCGAGTTGGTCGTAGACCTCTTTGCGGAAGCTGAGGTAGTTTTTCCGGTAATAACCCCGGTCCGCCGAGGTGAACTGCTCGGGATCGGTCGTGGACATTTTGGGAGGCCAGACCTTGAGCGGCTGCTGCATCTCCCAGAGCTGCACCTGAGCCTTCAACGACTCGAGTTCCTGGACTTCATTGATCTTCTTGAGCTGGCTCTCCCAATCACTATTCGGGTCGGCAGCCGAGGCCTTGAGCTGGCTGAACTGCCCATCCAGCTTCTTTTGCCGCTCGTCGAAATTCTTGGCCATCCCCGAGCTGGCCAGAAACCAGCCGATCAGCGGAAACAGAACCGCCAACCCCAGGAGGATCCAGAATTGGTACTTGAGAACCTGCTTCAACTTGTCCATGGCTCACATCCGCAGTTGGAGAGTCTCGTGGTCTCGGTCGAATCCCAATCCCCCGACGGCACCGGGGGAGCATTCATCAGGGTTGGGCGGGAATCAAAAAAACCCACCGGTGTTCAGGGAGTGTCAGGTCGGGCTGTTGGCGGCGTGCTGGCTGATCACTGATCATTTTGTCGCGGCCGGAGTGGTCGTCGCCGTACCGGCGGCAGGTGCTGCCCCTGCCGCCGCGTCACCCGTCGTTGCCCCCCCGGCAGCCGCCCCGGCCGCGTTGGGGTCAACCTTGGGAGCATCGGGATCGACGGGCACCCGCTTGTCGGGAGGGGTTTCCACCCAGACAAACTGAGCCGTGAATGCGGTCCGTTCCACCTTGATGCCAGTGGACTCGTCCCCCTCATCCTTCCGCTTGCCAGTGGCCGCGGCTTTCTTTTTCTTTTCCTTGGCCTCGGCCCGGGCCGCCTCTTCGCGGGCCGCCAGGGTCCCTTCCGGGATGTAGGCGAACGACGCGCGGGGGAGCGAGGCCGAGATGGTGGGCCACTTGATTCCCAACTGCCGCACCGGAACCAGGCCCATCGGCTGTCCGGTCGTCAGGTCGCGGACCTCCACCTGCCAGCTCTGCAGATTCTTGATCAGCGTCTGCTGCACATATTCGGCGTCCGACATGCCGGTGTCGTCTTCGTTGTGGAAGTGGACCCCCTGCAACGTGAAGACATACCCCGCCCCCGTGGGACCATTCTTCGAATCGGGCTCCCGCATCCGCTTCTTCGCGTCGTCGCTGAGCCCCTTGTACCAGTCACCCAGGTTGTCCATTTTCTGGGTCGTCACACCCAGCAGACGGATGCGATTGCGTTTTGCCGGTTCGACCTCCTGGGCGTCCCCGTACTCGCGCGGGCGTGCGGCCTCGATCGCTTTAGAACCCTCCAGCCAGGCGGTTCGCCCGGTGGACGATGAGAGGAGCGTCTCAAGGTCTTTCTTCAGCTTGCTGTTTTGTCCCACAGCCGAGTCGTAGGACGATTTAAAACCGTTTTTCTGACCGATGGCCTGATCGGCTTTCTTTTCGGCTTCCCCGAAGTATTCGGGGCTGACCGTGCCGGCCCGGAGCCCGGAGCCCAGCAGAGAGAGCGACAGCCCTCCCAAAACCAGCGCTGCCGCCGCGACTGCCCACGGCTTTTTCTTTCGCACCAGCCGTTGCGAGGTGATTTCGGGGGGCAGGAGTGAGGTGCGCACCCGGGTCAGATTCAAACCCTGCAGAGCCAACCCGTACGGAACGGCAAACGACAGAATGTTCTCCTGGAACAGCGGGGCGTTCAGCACGCTGTCTCCCGCCAGCCCGGGATAATGCTCGACCCGCTCGACATCCATCTGCAGGTTTTGCTGCAGGAATTTCTGCAGACCCGCCAGCTTGAACCCGTTCCCCACCCCCAGGATTTTCTCGATCTTGGCCTCGCGGTTCACGCTCGAGAAATAGCCGATGGAACGCTGGATCTCCGAGACGAAATCGTTGAACACCGGCCGCAAGGCCTGGAATACCGCCTTGGGATCGGGGGCCTTGGTCGCATTGCACTTGAGATGCTCAGCCTTGGCGAAGGTGAGCTTCATTTCCTTGGTGAGGGCTCGAGTGAAGTGGTTGCCCCCCACGTTCACATTGCGGATCCAGATCTTCTTGCCATTCGAGACGACCAACGTCGTGGCGTCCGACCCCATATCGAGCACCAGGTGATACGGGCCCGTCTCAACCTCTTCCCCGCCCCCCTGCATCCCCAACTGGTCATGGCAGAGATAGTTGTAAAGGGCCAGCGGCGCGATCTGCACCAGGTCGACTTCAATCTTCCGCTGGATGAATGGGTTCAGTTGCTGCATGACCTGTTCGCGCTTCATCGCAAACAGGCCCACCTCGGCATCCAGCAAAAAGCCCCCCTCGGCTCCCGAGCCTCCCAGAGGCTGGTAATCCCAGATCACCTCTTCCAGTGCGAAGGGAATCTGCTGCCGGGCCTCGTATTTGACAATTTCGACCACCTTGCTCGGCTCGACCGGTGGCAACTGGATGAACCGCGCCAGGGCCGACTGCCCCGGGACGGCAATCGCAATCCGGTCCCCCTGCACCCGATTGCGTCCCAGAAAGGTATCGAGCGCCTGGCCCACCAATTCTTCCGGATTGGCGTCGGGCTGACTGAGGATTTTCGGATGTGGGATGTAATCGAAATGGGTGGCCAGCACCTGTTTGGCCGCCTCGGCGAACACCAGGCGAATCGCCTTGAGCCCCGCGAGGCCAATTTCAATGCCCCAAACGCCTTGTACATCGGCCATCGTCGCCACTCCAACCCCGACCACCCGGGATGTCTGCAGGGAATCGCCCAGAATCTTCAAACTAACACAGCTTTTCCAGTAGCGTCAACCAGAAAAGCCCCAGAGAAACAAGGGTTTCCCGCAGTGTCCGAGTGTTGGACGTCGCAATCGCTGCGAAAGTTTCCGGAAATCGTGATTTTCCAGGAACCGTCCCGAAGCGCAAGTTTCACCAAAGCATGCCGGCATCAGGACCGGCAGACAGCGCGCCTGCCCGGACCGCGGGACTGCCCCCCACACAGACCTGGGAGAGTTGTCGGATCACCGGCAACGACCCCGCCAGTCGCTTCCCGCCTGCCGCTTGCCCTCGACCCGGAACGGTCGTGCCCCGGGAAGGAACAGGAGAGAAGGGGCCGTTTGTTTGACGTCCCGCTACGGCTTGTCGGAAAACGGGTCCCAACCCGGAGTGCCTCCGGTTGGTGCCGATGTCGGGGCGTCCCCCGACGTTGAATTTCGAACAGGCCGGAGCGCGAACCGATCCGACCAATCGAAACCGGCAACCTGGTAGACCTGCCGTCGCGGCGGGCGGTTGCAGTCGTTCAGCGTGGAGTCGCGATCGAGTCTCCCCGGATGGGTATCGTTGGGGAGACGCCGCTCCTCATCGATCCCGGCCAACGGACCGGAATATCCAACCGGCGATTGATCTCTTCCGGAAGGGACCGCAGCTGAGGTCGGGTCTTGGATACCAACTCGGCCCCGCCGGTCATTGCCAACCGGATCCCTGGCTGGCAATGCGAAACGGGGGGATGCCCGGAGGGACCTGTGTTTTGCAAGAGCGCAAAAAAAACCCCGTCAGGGGATACCTGACGGAGTGTTGAGAATGAACCCGGCGATGACCTACTTTCGCACTGGTGGGCACTATCATAGGCCCCAGAATCTTAACTGTCGTGTTCGGAATGGGAACGAGTGTTTCCTTCAGGGTATGTTCACCGGGAAGACCTGCAGGCACTGACTGTCTTGCGACGGGTCGCCCTCCTGCAGGGGATTCAACAGGCAGCGGTAAGGGACTTCTTCCGAC
>JBKDUK010000051.1:0-2861 GCA_046339535.1 Planctomycetaceae bacterium
CCCCACCAGAGGTTGATAAACAGGAGGTTGCTCAGTGCCTGGCGGAGGCGGTACTTGCCCTGGGTGTCGAACTCGAAAGGACTGATCCACTCCTGAAATCCCGGCACAGACAACAGCAGACGCACGAGCGCGTACAGCAAAAAACCCGCCGCAGGCCCCGCGAACAACATGCCAACCCGTTGCCAGGTCGAGGTCCGCCGGTGGTATTGGGGGCTGGCATAACCGCCAAAGGCGTGCAGCACCACTTCGGGAGACATCCCCTGGGCCTGCAGGACCAAGGCGTGCCCGAATTCATGCACCAGAATCGAGAAGAACACACAGGCCACCCAGACCGCCGTCGATCCCAGGTCGCCCCCGACCCACCCCATCATCGCCGAGAACAGCCAGAAAAAGGGGTGGACCCGTACCGGAATCCCGAACAGGGAGAACCGCAGATCGTAGGGCGTCGGTTCGGCCGAGCTGAAAAACATGAAGCCTCACCAGGAAGGGACGCAGGCTGAGAGTTCCGTCCGGGGGATGACTTCGCCACCGGCATCGATACTGGAGGTCGTCTTGGACCGGGGTTTCCGTCAGTTCGCCTGCTTGGGGTTCAGCAGCGCCTGCATCTCGGGGCTGCTCATGTTCGCTTTCGTCGCCAGCTCCTCGCCGGTGCTGACCCGTTTCTCGACCGGCTTCCCCGCGATGTGGTTGGCGATGGTCTGAACGGCGAGATACCCCATCTTGACGGGATTTTGCAGCACCACCCCATGCACCTTGTCTTCGGTCAGGCCGCGGACGACGAGGGGATCCGAGTCGAACGCCACGAACTGCACCTTCCCCGCCAGCTGCAGATCTTCGAGAGCCTGCAGCATTCCCTTGTTGTTCGGTTCGCACACGGTGAAGACCCCCTTCACCTTGGGGCCCAGGTCCTGCAGAATCGATGTCCCCTTTTGCAACGCCTCGGCAGCATCCGAGTTGACGTGCTGGTTCTCCGAGAGAATCTCCACCTTGGGGAACTCCTTGCCGAGAGTCTCGAGAAAGCCCTGTTCGCGCTGTTCCGTGCTTTCACTCCCCTCGAGATACCGCAACAGCACCACGCCCCCTTCGCCATTCAGCAGCCCCGCGAGGTGCCGGGCGGCAAGGACCCCTCCCTGGTAATTGTCGGTCGCCACGTAGCTGACAATGTCGGAGGTGTCGCTCAGACCACTGTCGAAGACCACGACGGGAATGCCCGCCTGCTTCGCGCGGCGGATCGGCTCGATCAGGGCGTCCCGGTCAATCGGAGCGATGCAGATCCCATCCACCTTGTCGTTCACGAAGGTGTCGACAATCTTGATCTGCTGCTCTTTGTCTTTCTCGTTGTCGGGCCCGTTCCAGATCACCTGCACGCCGGGGGTCTCCTGGGCGGCATCGAGCGCCCCGGCATGCACCGACTTCCAGAAGTCGTGGGTGGTGCCCTTGGGGATCACGGCGATCCGCAGTGTTTTGCCTCCGCCCCCCGCCCCAGTCGCCCCCTGGCCGGCACCAGCCCCCCCTTGCGATGGCGGAGTCGCCGGACCATCCGAACAGCCCACAGTGGCCAGACACAATCCAATTCCCAGCAGGGAGTGCAGAACAGAGCGCATGTGCAGCACCGGAATCCAGGCAATGACAGGCAGAACCGAAGACCGTCGAACTGGCGGTATCGAGGGACATTTCCCGGCAAAATCCTAGCGTGACTCTGGGAACCCCGCCACCCGGCGGAGACCGCTTCCCGGACACCGGCCCCACCCCCGGTTTCAGGGGCCCGCAGGAACTCCCGGTTCGAGGCCACACTTCATTTTTCCGGGGGGTTCGATCACAATAAGCGGCTTGTGCCGTGCGGCGTGTCTCTCTTTCGTCTTCGTTCCAGCGTGATGGCGTCAATGTCTCAAAGTGATATCGGTCTCGTGGGCCTGGCGGTGATGGGTGAGAACCTCGTTCTCAACATGGAAAGCCGGGGCTACCAGGTGTCGGTCTTCAACCGCACGGTGTCGAAGGTCGACGAGTTTGTCGGCAAGCATCCCGGCAAGAAACTGAAGGGCTGCCACTCCCTCAAGGAACTGGTTGACAGCCTCAAGGCCCCCCGCAAGATCTTCATGATGGTCAAGGCGGGTCCCGCGGTCGACGACCTCATCCGCGAACTGATCCCCCTCTGCTCGAAGGGGGACATCCTCATCGACGGGGGAAACACCTACTTCCCCGACACCAACCGCCGCACGGTCGAGGTCGAGAAGGCCGGGTTGCTCTTCTGCGGCACCGGTGTTTCGGGAGGTGAAGAGGGGGCCCTCAAGGGACCCAGCATCATGCCCGGGGGCTCTGAGGCGTCGTGGCCCCACGTCAAGGAGATCCTGCAGAAGATCAGCGCCAAGGTCGGGCCGAAGCACGACATCCCCTGCTGCGAATGGGTGGGGCCCGCCGGGGCCGGGCACTATGTGAAAATGGTGCACAACGGCATCGAATACGGCGACATGCAGCTCATCTGCGAGGCCTACTTCATCCTCAAGAACGCTCTGGGACTCTCGAACGAAGAGCTGTACCAGGTCTTCAAGACGTGGAATGAAGGGGAACTCGAGAGCTACCTCATCGAGATCACCCGCGATATCTTCACGGTCATCGACCCCGACACCAAGACCCACCTCGTCGACCACATCCTCGACACGGCCGCCCAGAAGGGGACCGGCAAGTGGATGAGCCAGCACGCCCTCGACCTCGGGGTCCCCACCACGCTGATCACCGAGTCGGTCTTCGCCCGCTGTCTCTCGGCCCAGCAGCCCGCCCGCGTCCGCGCCTCGAAAGTCTTCCCCCCTCCCACCGCCAAGTACACGGGAGACAAGGCCCAGTTCATTGAAGCGATCCGGCAG
>JBKDUK010000052.1:0-3965 GCA_046339535.1 Planctomycetaceae bacterium
GGCGATCTCCTCGACGATCAGGAACAGATCACTCACCCCCCGCTTGGCGTTACGCGGGCTCCCTCTGGAGATGTGGAGCATCTTCCGCTCAGGCACATAGTCCCAGTCCATCCCCCCATCGTCGCGAGTGACGTGATAGCCGAGTGCCATGTCCGGCCGGCGCTCAGGCGTGCGAATGCCGAAACTCCACGACGTGGGGCCGTCGTAGTCGTCCAGCCAGTCCTCCAGTTGCCGGACGTTGCCAGGCTCGCGGATCTGGTCGGGCTCCAGCACGCACAGCGTAGGGGCTCCCGTCAATCCGGGCTCCAGATAGGCGAACGCCTCCCCATCCTCTCGGCTGCGGTGGTGGAGTTCCCGATCGAGGCTGCCCGTCATGTCGTGCGAGTCACAGAACCGATCGATGATTCGCTGGCACAGATCAGCCAGCCCCGTATCCTGGGATTGGGCCGTGAACACGAACCCCGGGCCAAAGGTGTACTCTGCCAGCCTGTCGAGTGCCGCTGTGCTGACAGGCGTCAGGAGCCCCAGATTGCGGGCCGCTCCCCGGATGTACGCCAGATCGATCTCGGTGTCATAGTACGGCTTGTAACGGCCGTCCGCTCGATCGGTCAACGACGTGAACGGGTTGACCGCCGACGGGTAGCCGAAGGTGGGATCGTCGTACAGGTAGCCTCTCCTGTCGATCGTCTCGGGAACAAACGCCTCAAACAGTCTCGCCAGTGCCTCGCTCATGCTTCCGCTCCTGTATCCGCAGTGTCTTGATCTTGCGCCCGCATCGCTGACATTCGCGATACTCTACGCCCTGTGTGCTCGATCTTACCCGAGTCATCGCCCCGCACGAACACCGAACCATGCCGCAGGGATGCCGTCGCCCTAACCGCTCCATGCCAGATCCTCCGCGTCTTCGGGCTCGCCGACCATGCCGTTCAAGCACCGCACAGCCATTTCCAACGCATCCGGCCCGTCGTCGTGGTCACCACGCGGGAACTCGCCCAACTGATCCAAGAGTAGCCGCGTCCCCGGGTTGTCTCGGAAGCGGAACAGATCAGCCGCCAGCAGTGGCCCGAGGCTCGACACCCGCAGCACTTTGTTGCCCGTGTTGACGATGGTCTGGAGGGGCATCACGCATCCGGCAGACATGGCCGCACTTTGGAAAGACTCGCCCAGCACCCTCTGGAATCCGTTCCCCTCCAGCACCATCAAGTTTGCCTGATGCCGCTGGTACATCGCCACGGCATCAACGGCAATCTCTGTCTCCGCTCTCCGCCTGATGTCCGCGTCGATCCACAGCCGCCCGCCAGACCGACCCACGAAGACGATGGCCGAGTAGTCGCCCTTGCGGTCATCGGCACCTAGCGAAGGATCGACAGCCACCACACCCACATCGAACGCTTCAGGCCAGCGGGCAGCCATGCACCGATCGCCGAGGAATTGGCCCCATTTGCTTTCGCCCCACTTGCCGGGGCGTTGCTGGTACATTGCCCGCCACCAGTATTCCGACCGTTGGGCCTGCATCTCCCGCAGCCTGTCAGCCGGGTATCGTTCTGGCCAGAGGGCTTCCCCCGGCTGCCGCCCGAGTGGATCGCCTCCCTCTGCAATCGCTGGCAACGTCAGTCGCCGGATCGCCCCGCCCGCCTTAAGCAGCCGACCGAAGATGTCGTCTTCATGCCACCGGGTCATGATCCCGATCGTCTTCCCCCCGGGCTCCAATCGCGTCGATGCCGTCGACTGCCACCAATCCCAATGGTTATTGCGGGTGGTCTGCGATAGGGCTTCCTCTGCGTTCTTCACCGGGTCATCGATGATCAGGAGATGTGCCCCCCGCCCTGTCATCGGGCCGCCGACGCCGGCCGTCGTCATCCCCCCGCCATCGGTCGTGCTCCAGTCGTCTGCCGCTGTGTTGTCGACCGACAGCCGGCGCGAGAACAACGGGCCGGCGCTCTCTTGGAAGACTTGCCTTGCCTTGCGTCCCCACGAACGGGCAAACGTGGCTTCATACGCTGCCAGCATCACCCGCCGCTCTGGCCACACCCCGAGATACCATGCGGGGAGGAAGCGGGAGACGAGTTCGCTCTTCCCGTGCCGTGGGGGAGCCTCGATCAGCAGGATCGGCTCACTCTGCCCCGTCAGTGTGTCAATGATTGCCTGATCGATGGCCGCGATGTGCCGGGGAATCCGGAATCGCCCGTTACTGGCCGTTCGGGCCATGATCGCCGGTGTTGCGCAGGTAGTCGAGATAACCTTGCTCATGTAGCAGCCCCCGGACTGTGTCTCCTACGCTGACGCTCACCCCCACGTTGACCTCTGCCGGTGGGGCTGGATCGTTCTGCCCGTGCATGTCGACCAACACCTTCGCCGCGTTGACCCTCGCCCGCTCATCCTCCCCACGTAAGGCCAGGTTCGCCATCGCCACGGGGATTGCTGCCAACATCTGATCGGTGACCACCCACCCACGCCGCACAGCAGCCCCGATAAGCCGCACATCCTTCCCGGCGGTCCGTTGGTCGATCTCTGCGCCCGGGCTCGCTGGCGGGGTCACTGGCGACGGCACAAGGGGCTTCCCCGGACCGCCCCCCAATCCCCCCTTCAGCGGCTTGTCGTCAGCGGGTCGGATCATGTTGTTTTTGCCTCCCCTGAAAAAACCGTCATGTCTGCCTTGCAAAGTGTCCGACACTTATTACAATGACCTTGCGGCAAGGATGACCGGCAAACGACCGGCACAAGACCGCAAGTTACAGAGGTGCATGATGGCGATTCGTGACAAGGGTTCGATTGATGCTTACGTTGCCGCTCACGCCCGCATCTTGGCGATGCTGGACAACCTGAAGGAGTTCGCCGAGTCGATGCCTGCCCCGCGCGACGATGGCAGCTTGCCGTTTGACTACGGCTACCATAACTCGACCCTTGAGGTTGCGGACCTTTTGGCACAAGCCGTAGAACACGTAGATTCGATGTGCTCATGAATGACCGTATCACCTTCAGGCCCGGCAATCTGGCCGGGCCTTTGGCCGCTTGGTGCGATGCCAACAACGCCACTCCATCAGATGCAATCCGGCTGGCGTTGGCGCACATGCTGGGGCTGGACGTTCCGGTGGTTGTCATGGGGAGACCCCCTCTCGTGTCGCCTGTCGTCCCGTCAGCGTCTCCCACCGCTTTACGATCACGTCGCAGTAGGCTGGGCTGATCTCCATGCCGTAGCACTTGCGGCCCAGTTGCTCGGCGGCGATGAGCGTGGTGCCGGAGCCGCAGAATGGCTCGTAAACCGAGCCGAGCCACGACTGCATCGCGATCGTCGGTAACGCCACAGGGAAGGTGGCCGGATGGTTCAACTGCTGGCCCTTTGACGTGCCGCAGCGGAAAACGTTGTCGTGTATTTTGTGCGACTGGACAGCGTCGCCATTCTTCGTTCCAGTGTGCACTCGCAGCGAACCGTCTACGCCGCGAGTCCGGCCGGCAACGACTCTGCCGGCGTCTTTGCACTCGACGAACTTTTCAGGGTAGACGCTCTGCCTGTTGAAATGCCAGATGAACTCGTGGGCTGGAGCGAGCCGGCCGTTCCAGTCGCCAGGCATCCCGCTTAGCTTATCCCAGACATACCATCCGAACCGCTTCCATCCTTGCTCTCGCATCCACTCGATCCATGCGTCCCAATACGGAATCCATTCGCCGTCGCGGTGTATCAGACCGAGATTGACGAGCACCTGCCCTGCATCCGCCATCGGCAGATTGCCGAAGACTCCACGCATAAGCCCATCCCAGTCGGCGACCTTGGCCTTACCTTCCTCGGTGTAGTCGCGCTGCTGCCCATACGGCGGCGACGTGAAGCACAGATCCGCATGTGCCCCCGCCATCAGCCGCTCGACATCCTCGGCCTTCGTCGAGTCGCCGCACAGCAGCCGGTGATCGCCAAGCAGCCACAGGTCGCCCGGCTTCGTGATCGGGTCGGCGGGCGGATCGGGGATCTC